>DHYT01000210.1:0-6742 GCA_002415465.1 Desulfobulbaceae bacterium UBA5123 | reverse complement strand
CCCGCCGAGATGACGATGAGCCCCTTCACCCCCTTGGCCGCCGCCTCCCGCGCCACCGCCGGGGTGCTGGCGGCCGGGACGATGAGTACCGCCATGTCCACTGGATCGGGGATCTCGCCGATGGCGCCGTAGGCCCGCACCCCGCACACCGACCGGACCTTGGGGTTCACCGGATAGATGGTGCCGGCAAAATCGCCGTCGATGATGTTCTTGAACACCGCCCGGCCCACGCTGCCGGGCCGGTTGGATGCGCCGATCACCGCCACCGAGCCGGGGCGGAAGATGGCGTCGAGGCCGTCGGGGGAGGCGGTGCGACCACGGTCGCAGGGGTCGAAAACGGGGGGGGCGATTGGTTTGGGCATCTTTTCTCTCGCTGGTTGTCGAATTGTCGGCAAAAGGCCGAGGGTGCGGGGCGGTGATTGTTTGCGCCGTGGTGGTTCCGGTTGGCTGTGATTTCCCTTGCCGTTGCTGTTGTTTGGTGCCAGCAGCCCTTCAGGGTTTGGGGGCTGATGGAAGCGATATTTTATACCTCGGTTTTTTGCACCCAGAATTGATACATGCCACTGAAGGTGTCCGGGTTTTCCTTTTCAAAAATATCCCAGTTGTGCAGATTGGTGGCGGCCTCATCGTCAGGAAAGCGCTGGTGGTATCTGTCCAGAACCTCCTTGTCGATTTCGAAACCCAGCAAACGTAGGCCATGCCGATCAAGGAAGGTTGCAATATCCGGCAGATTCACGCGGTGCTCTTGGACATGGAAGAGGAGGTCTCGGCACGAGCTGGTGCTGAAGAAATCACTGGCGTCAACCGCCAGGCCAAGCCCCATGTGTTTGTGCAATTCCAGCAGATCCTGCCGGCAGCGTCGAATTCCTTCGGCAGAGGAGTCATAACCGCGTTCCGCGATAATGGCCCTGGCCCGCACGATATCCCGTCTGGCGATTTCACTGTAAAAACCAAGTTTCATCAAGCCGTTGGGGCGGAGCAGGGAGAGCAGCACCCGCCATCCGGCCCAGGGGTCGGCCAGATGGTGAAGAACCCCGCTGGAATGGATGACGTCGAAACGGCGATGCATCGTGCCCAGTTTGAGAATGTCCGCCTGCGCGTATTCGATGTCGTTGAAGCCCATTTCCTGCGATTTGCGTTTGGCATAGCTCAGGCTGGTGAGACTGAGGTCAATGGCCATCATGCGCGCCCCGCGGAAACGTCCGGCCACGTCAATGGAATGCCGGCCGGTGCCACAGCCGGCAATCAAAATATCGGTTTCGGCATTCGTCTTGTCCAACGGGCGAGGGGAGGCCAGCGGAAAGGTTACGTGGGTGAATTGGTCGACGCTTAGGCATTGCAGCGGGGCCGTCTTTATCCAGCGGGGATAAGGGTTTTCCTCGTACATGCGGCGTACCGATTGCGAGACACCCTCGTCGGTCGCGGTCAGGCAGGGGATGGTGTCGCGCAGACGCCGCTCGTCAAGAGGTTCGCGAATTTGTTGGTTCAATACGGCAACAACGGCTGGCGGCTCGGTTATTTGTAGCAGAAGCTCGGCATTCGGTAGTTCGTGCAGCGGGAGATAGGCGGCAACCGCCATCAACCGGAGCAGGGGAGGAATCTGGCTGTTTTTCATCCCCATGATCAATTCGTTTTTTAATGCCGCGGCCTGCGCCGTCTCCTCGGGGGTCTGGGCATACACATATTCGTTGATGAAGCATTGTTGCGCCAGGGTGCAGGCAAAGTTTAAAACCGCATCGGTATCAGTCTCGGTAAGCTGGTCATTTTGGACGGCGATCTCCAGCATGTCATGCCGGGCCATGGTCAAAAAACGTTCCAGCGGTACACCCAGTGCGGGGTTCGTTACCAGGTAGGCATGGAGCAGCGGGTCGCGGGCAACGGCGGGAAAACCTTCCGGTCCGAACAGATCTTGCCCTGAGAGCCTTTGCGGCCAGGCGTGTACCGCCCTGCTTACGGCCGGGCCGATGTCGGGGGAGGTTTGCAGCAGACGGGCAACGGATGGTGCAATCGATGCGGGCCAAGGATCGGTCAACACCCGAATCATGATATCCCGCACGGACGGGTCGAGGTGCGGGGCGTGCAGGGTTTTAACGATGTTTACGAAATAGGCTTTGGTTGTCGGGTTTTCCTCGATTTGCAAGGATCGCATGACGAGTTTGAGCGCCAATGACTGTTCGCCCCTGGCAGCCAGGAGCATGGCCAGTTGGTTGAGAGCCATGGTGAGGTTGGGGTTCAGGTTCAGTGCCTGCCGGTAGCTTGCCTCGGCGTCGGTGGCTCGGCCAAGGTCTCCTTGCGCATTGCCGAGATTAACCAGGGCTGCGGCATCGTTAGGTTGCAGTGCAATCGCTTGGCGGAAGCATGATTCCGCCAAGCCTGGTTGCCGTTTTTTGAGGGATGTCAGGCCAAGGTTGTTGAGGGCCGCATCGTGATTCGGTGCAAGCGTTAAGGCATGCCGCAGGTGCTGCTCTGCTTCGTCCAGACGGCCGACTTTCATAAGCGCCAGGCCGAGATTGCAGAACACCGCCGGTTCATCTGGAAGCAGGCGGGCGGCCTTTTTGAGTGGCAATACCGCCAACTCGTGCTGTTCCTGTTGGATCAGTAACGCCCCCAAGACCTGCCAGGCGAGATCATGGTGGGGGTATGTTTGGGTCATGGCGCGGGCGAGGGTTGCCGCTTCGGTCAGTTTTGCCGCGTTGTAAAGGGCGAGCAGTTGCTCAATCTTTTGGGCGGGCGGTGTTTTGTTGCTTGATGAGATACGGTGTTTGCAATGTTTTTTCGGCTTCATGCGCGCCCCGGAGTTCTGGAGGATTGATCTTGATAACGGCGTCTGGCTGTTTGGGGCCATGTCTGCGGGAAGGCAGGGTTATCATGCCACGCGGGGGTAATCCTTGTCCTTTCCCGTATGGCAGATTCTTTTCGTCGGCAAGCGTGTTGTCAATCAAATTATTTTGCCTTTTTGATATGCATCGCGGCAGTGCAGGTGCGCGTATGGTTCGATGATTTTTAGGCCTGTGTCGGAGTTTGCGCTATGCGGTGGCGTGGCATGCTGATTCAAGCCGCCGTGGTGGTGCGGCAATGGGAGTTTCCACTCTTTGCTGAAAAGCGGCGCCGTGTAATCGGTGGCCAGGATTGATTCCGGCCTTGTCGTTCCATGCAGTTTTATTTCCCCCCCCATCATCGCCGTTGCGAAAACGGATACGGCGAGGTAAAAGGCAGTCACGGAAGGGGCGTTGCCGCAGTCGTACGATTGCTCTGCGGCGGCCTGAGTTATTTTGGCTGGTGCCTTGTGACACCTGGGGCGGCGAGGTGGTTCGATGCTTACCTACTTGAAATATGATCACGGCAAACTGCATGCCGCCACGGTGCTTGAGGATTGTCAGATCGTCAGGGTTGTTGCCCCCACCCACGCCGAACTGGCCTTGCTCGGCGGCCGTCTGGAAATCCCCCTGGATTTTCTCGCCGCCGCCACCGACCGCGACGAGCGGCCACGGATAGAAACGGACGGCGACTGTCGGCTGATGGTCATCCGCGTCGCCCACCAGCAGGGCGGGCCCGACACCCCTTACGTCACCGTGGCGCTGGCCATCATCCTCACCCCCACCCACATCGTCACCGTCTGTTCCGAGGTGTCGATGGTGTGGGAGGATCTTTTGGGCGGGCGGATCCGGCTGCCCCACCCCAGCGAACGCGTCGCCTTCCTCTGCGCGCTGTTCATGCAGATCGCCCGCCAGTACCTTGCCATGCTCCGCTTGATCCGCGAAGAGGCGGATGCCGCCGAGCGGGCCATCCAGCTCTCGTTGAAGAACGAGATGCTCATCCACATGCTCAATCTCGAAAAATGCCTGGTCTTCTTCACCACCTCGCTCCGGGCCAACGAGCCGATCTGGGACCGGTTCCGGCGCATCCATGGCCGCGAGTTGAGCGAGGATGAAAAGGACATGGTCGATGACGTCAAGGTGGAATTCCGGCAGGCCCAGGAGCTTGCCGATATCTACAGCAACATCCTCAGCGGCATGATGGACGCCTTTGCCTCGATCATCGCCAACAATCAGAACCTGGTGATGAAGCTGCTCACCTCGATCACCATCATCCTCATGCTGCCCACCCTGGTGGCGAGTATTTACGGCATGAACGTCGATCTGCCGTTCCAGCACTCGCCCCACGCCTTTCTCGTGCCCCTCGCCCTTTCGGCCTTGATGTCGTCGGCCGGGATCGTCTTCTTCTTCAAGAAGAAATGGTTCTGATCCGCCCTCGGGCATCCTAACGCGGCTGCCGCTCGCTGTGCAGTGTTTCGTTCACCACCTGGCGAACCTCGGCCAGACATCACCTGCCCTTGGGGTTGGTGGCGGCGCAGTTGCAGCCGCCGGCCTGCTTGGCGGCAAGGATGCTCTCCATGATCCGGGAAAAGCCGTGTTCCCTCGCGTCGGCGCGGATGTCCTCTTCGCTGTAACCAAAGCAGTGGCAGATTGTTTGGCCTTGTTCCTGCATCTTCCTTCCTCGCTTGACGAGTGGGTGTAACCCGGTTTCGTTGCCGCCGGCCGGCCGCCCAAGGCTTGGGCAAAATCCTCTTTGCGGCGCAATGGGCCGTGCCGCGCCGCGATTCGATCACATCCCGAGATTATGATAGTACAACCGGATAATATCCAAGGAGACAAGCTGCTGCCAGTGGCCGCTTGTTTTCGCCCAGCCCCATAAGGCCAGAAACAGCGAGAGGACGGCGATGGGGAGAAGCAGGGGCGGCAGCCGCCGTTTGCCGCCGGCCGTTACCGACAGGCAGTTGTCAACGGGGCAGGCCGCCACGCACTCCAGGCAGCCGAGGCATTCCGGCACGCTGACGGATGCCTTGGCCGCCACCCGGATGGCGCCGGGGCAGACCTTTTCGCACTTATGGCAATCGATGCAGCGTTCTTGATCCCGTGTCACCCGCACCGGGCTTGCCAGGGCCAATATCCCCAGCAGCGCGCCGTACGGGCACAGATAGCGGCACCAGAGGTTGCGGCTGAAAAAGGAGGCAACGACGAGAAATCCCATCACCCAGATGGTCAGGGGGCTTGGCCGCATGAACAGGAGCAGCATCCTGGCGTCAACCACCACATTGTATGGGGTGTGGTTGAACGCTTCAATGGCCGCGCGGTCCATCTGCACCAGCACCAAGAAGGCAAACAAGCCCAGCAGCAGGTACTTGAGCGAGAGGAGGGGGATGTCGAGCCAGCGCGGGGCGCGTCGCAGGAGTTTCAGCCTGCCGGCCAGCTTCTCGACCAGGTTGGAGGTGAAGCCCACCGGGCAGATCCAGCCGCAGAATCCCTTGCGGAAGAGGAGGGAGATGAGCAGGGCGGCGATAAAGATGGTGAGCCCGGCCGGATGGATATCGTCATAGGCGCCGGTGAGCAGCAGCCGCTTGAGTCCGACCAGGCCGCTGATGGGGAGGAACGCCTCGACGGCCGGGGGGCGGGGCACGAAGAGCTCCGACTGGCCGCTGGCCCACAGGTAGAACAGATAGAAGCGGTAGCCGCAAAAGATGCAGAACAGGGCGAAGGCGGCCTGCACCGCCAGCCGGAGATGGGTGAGGTCGCGTCGCCGCGGCCAGCCGGCCGGGGCTTTGTTGGGGGGTGAGGGCATCGTTTCTCCATTGCTTTACGTGATGGTCGGAAGGTAATCGCCTCCGGGGGCGGCGGCAAGGGGTGGCGGGCATTTTGGCGGCCTCCTGCCTTGCCGGCGGCGAATCGGCTGTTTTATGTGGACGACTGCATGTCGTGCGCGTCGGCGGGCGAGGTTCCGGGCCGCATGCGCAGCATCTTGTGCGCGGCGTGTTCGCAGTCCGAGGCAAAGCCCAGCAGGCCGGATTGTTCGCGGATGCCGGCCCGCAGCACCTTGCGCAGGATCTTGTCGTTCAGGCAGCAGAGGACCACGGCCACCCCGGCCTGGTTGAGCTTGTTGATCTGCGATTGCAGGGCGACGATGCCGGTGATGTCGATGGTGGGGACGTTGATCATGTTGATGATGATCCCCTCCACGTCCGGCCGGTAGCGTTTGACCAGGCTCAGCGCCTTGCCGGCGGCCCCGAAGAACAGGGGGCCCTTGATCTCGTAGGCGGTGATATGGGCGGGCAGCGGCTGGTGCCGCGGGTGACTGCTGTCCAGTTCGATGGCGCCGCCCAGTTCGGTCATCCGGTGGATGAAGAGGAACGAGGCGAGCACCCCCCCGGCTGCCACCGCCAGCACCATGTCAAAGACCACGGTGAGGCAGAAGCAGACCAGCAGCACCGCGACGTCGTTGCGGGGTGCGGCGCGGAGGATATGGACGAAATGTTTGGCCTCGCTCATGTTCCAGGCCACCACCATCAGCAGGGCGGCAAGGGCGGCCATGGGCATGTAGGAGAGATAGGGGGCCAGCAGCACCACCCCGGCCAGGACGGTGGCGGCGTGGACGACGGCGGCGACGGGGCTTTTGCCGTTGGCGCGGATGTTGGTGGCGGTGCGGGCGATGGCGCCGGTGGCCGGGATGCCGCCGAAGAATGGCACGATCATGTTCCCGAGTCCCTGTCCGATGAGCTCCATGTTGGAGCGATGCCTTCTGCCTGTCATGCCGTCCGCAACTACGGCAGAAAGCAGGGATTCAATGCCGCCCAGGATAGCAATGGTCAGGGCGTGCGGCACCAGAAGGGGAAGTTGTCTCCAGTCAAAAGCAGGGAACTGCAGAACAGGCAGGCTTGATGAAACAGAGCCGAACTGTGACCCGATAG
>DHYT01000128.1 GCA_002415465.1 Desulfobulbaceae bacterium UBA5123 | reverse complement strand
TGGTGGCAGACCGAGACCGGCGGGATCATGATCTCGGCCATGCCGTACGCCACCCCGCTGAAGCCTGGCTCCGCCACCCGGCCGCTGCCCGGCATCGACGCCGCCATCCTCCGCGAGGACGGTTCCGAGGCCGGTCCCAACGAGGGCGGCCACCTGGTGATGAAGAAGCCCTGGCCCGGTATGCTGCGCGGGGTGTTCGGCGATCCGGCCCGCTACAAGAAGGCCTACTTCACCCGTTTCGAGAACATCTACGACCCGGAGGACGGGGCGCGGAGGGATGAGGACGGCTATTTCTGGATCATGGGCCGTCTCGACGACGTGATCAACGTTTCCGGCCACCGTCTCGGCACCGCCGAGATCGAGTCCGCCCTGGTGGCGCACGCCGAGGTGGCGGAAGCGGCGGTGGTTGGCGCCCCCCACGAGATCAAGGGACAGACCATCTACGCCTATGTGACACTGAAGGCAGGGGTGGCGGCAACCCCCGAGTTGCAAAAGGCGCTCACCGCCCATGTCCGCAAGGAGATCGGCCCCATCGCCACCCCCGAGTTCTATCAGTTCTCGGACGGATTGCCCAAGACGCGCAGCGGCAAGATCATGCGCCGCATCCTGCGCAAGATCGCCGCCGGCCAGACCGAGGAGGCCGATTTCGGCGACACCTCGACCCTGGCCGATCCCTCGGTGGTGGATGCGCTGGTGAAGGGGAGCAAGGTGATCAGGAAGTAGGGTCTGCTACCTGCTTGGCGCCGTATGAAAGGGGTGGGCCGTGAGGCCCGCTCCTTTTTTTTGCCTGCTGCGGCAGGCTGCGCTTGGGTAATGCCGGGTGGGTTTTACTTGACATTGCGCCGCTTTCACATTTTGTTGCTCTTGTGGCAGGCAGGTATCCTGTCGCAGGAGGCCGTGTGCTGGCGGGAATGAACAGAGACCGGTAAACAGGAGAAGAGATGAAGGAATTTGATTATTGCCTGGGGTGCAAGGCGGGATTGTTGCTGGAGGACCCGGATACCGGCGGCAAGGGGCTCAGGTGTCTTGATTGCGGCTATACGTGTGAGGCGGACGGGTCGCAGGACGTCGGCGCGGAAGGGGCTGGGGCCGCGCAACTGGATTATTGGAAGCGCCGCTGCGAGGCCGCGGAAAACGTTATCGCCTATCAGGACGCGAACAATCCGAGCATGTATTTCAAGGCGCATCAGGCCTGGCTTGAGATAATCGCGGCCGGTGAGCCGGCCTGATTGAGGCGCTGCTTCGGAGGTCGGCCCGCAGCATGGGGCTTGGGCTTGAAGGGTTGAAATAAAAAAGAGGTGTCGGGCTTTGGTAAGCCTGACACCTCTTTTTTTATACCGTTACCGGCTACCAGGTCTTACTGGTGAGCGGGGGCTGCGCCCTCAGCTGCGGGTGCTGCCTCGGCTGCGGGAGCGGCTGCCTCAGCTGCAGGAGCGGCTTCTTCAGCTACTGCGGGAGCTGCGGGCTGAGCTGCAGGCTCAACTACTGCCTCAGCGGCGGGGGTGGCCTCAGCGGCCGGTTCCTCTTTCTTGTCGCAAGCGACAATGCTGGTGCATGCAAGCAGCGCGAAGAGAGCCAGGGCAACGATTTTCTTTACTGATGACATTTGTGGGTTCCTCCAAATTTGTTTTAGACCTATCCCCTTAGTAGGGCAAAATCGATGGACAAATAACTCGACTTTGATTGTTTGTAAATAGAATTATTTATCGCCAATGTAAATAATTATCTTGCTTTTTTGTTTTAATTGGGGGGGGTGGGGGTCAGGCGGGCGCCGGTCTGGGGTGTTGCGGCGGCAGATTGTTAGCCGCGGGCAAGGGGGCTGCGGCGTTGCAGTGCCAAGCACTGGTAACGGATGGTTTCCGGCCAGGGCTTGGCACAATGGGCTGGGGATCATCCGTTACTTGAGTCGCGCCGCCAGCTCCGTCACCGCCATGGCGTAGCGGTTGGAGTGATTCCAGGCGGTGATCGCCTGGAAGTTCGGGTATCCGGCCACGTAGCGCATCGAGCCGTTTTCAAGTTCCAGGCCGACGATGGTCAGGTCCTTCTCGTCGGGCGGTTTGGGGAGGTTGATGCCTTGCGCCTTGTTCACGAATTTCCAGGGGACCAGGCCCTTGCGGCCTTTTTCGTAGGCGGCGGTCAGCTGCGGATCCTTGAGGGTGTCGCGCAGCTCCGCGTAGATGGGGGTGCCGTAGCGCCAGCCATAGCGGCTCAGGTAGTTGGCGATGCTGGCCAGTACGTCGGGGACGGAGTTCCATACGTCGCGGCGGCCGTCATGGTCGAAGTCGACGGCGTATTCGCGAAAGCTGGAGGGGATGAACTGGGTTTGCCCGAATGCGCCCCCGTATGATCCGCTGATGCTCAGGGGATCGACATTGTTGTCCCGGCAGAGAAGAAGGAGGTGGATCAGCTGTTTCCGGTAGAAGTCGCTCCGCCTGGGGTAGGCGTCAAACATGGTGTTGAGGGTCTGAAAGAGGCCGAAGGAGCCCTCGTTGCTGCCGTAGCGGGTTTCAATGCCCCAGATGGCGACGACGATTTCCCGCTCAACCCCCAGCTGTCGCTCCACCTCGTCCAGCAACGCTTTGTGCTCTTCGAGTTTCTGTTTGCCCTCGCGGATCGCACCTGGGGTGATGAAGCGCGGGTAATATTGATAGTAGGGTTTGGCTTCCCACTGGGTGTCCATCAGTTCCAGCACCCGCTTGTTGATGCTGACCCCGATGAAGGTGTGGTCCAGTTCCTCCTGGGTGAAGCGGTATTTCTGGCGCAGTTCGGTAAAGAGCGCGCGGTAGCGTGGGCTGGAGATGTCAATCAGCTGCCCGTCCGTCACCAGGTCGGCGGCCAGGGGCGGTGGTGGCTCGGCAACGGCGAGGGTCGAGGCCGGGAGCAGGAACAGGCAGAGGGCGGTAACGATCTGGCGCCATGGAAAAATCATGATGTGAATACCTCGGCAAAAGCTCGGATGAAGGAATCGATTTGATCGGCGGGCAGGCGGTTGACGCCGGCTGCGCCGGCACGGCCGCCGCCGGTTGGGAAGCGTCGGCAGAGTGCGTCGGCCCCGGTTTTGTTGGCGAGCGGCGCGCGGACGCTTACCGTATGGGTGCCGTCGTTGTTGTCGACCAGCAGGGCATGGGCGATGTCCTTGCGCTCGCGGGCCTTCTCGTTGCTGAACACCCCGGCGACCCGGCGCGACCAGGGGGCGGCCGGGAATTGGTAGATGCGGCCGTTCGGGCTGTCTTGCATGGGCTCGCAGGCGCGCGCCCTAGCCATGTCGTCGGTGAATCCCCGGCGCAGCTTGGCGAGGATGGGTGATTGCGCGCAGAAGGCAAAGGGGTCTTCATGTCCGCGCAGCGACTGGTAGAGGTCGGCCGGCGGCAGGTGGAGATCGGCCACGGTGCTGCCGTAGCCGTTGTAGTTGAGCAGTTCGCCGAGTTCGCGCAGGGTTGCCAGTTGCGCGTCGGTGAGCTGCAGGGGGGCCGCCGCCCGGCGCGCCGCGTCGTGCAGGTTGTCGCCGAAGGCGGCGGCAATGGCCCACGGCCGGTAGCGGCCTGCCAGCAGGCGGTCGATGATCAGCGAGGTGCAGATCTCGGGGTCCGGATCGATATGGGCGGCGAGGGCGGCCGAGGCGGGAGGTCCGGCCCCCCCACCGAGGGGGGGGGGGGGGAGGGCGCCCCCGCCGGGGGGGGGGAAAAAAAAAGGGCCCCAAACCGCCTCTACCTCAATGATGGCCACGGT
>DHYT01000185.1 GCA_002415465.1 Desulfobulbaceae bacterium UBA5123 | reverse complement strand
TAGCGCGGCCAGCCCGAACCCACCCACGAGCACGAGGTTGGTCCGCGGCTGAGAGAGCGAGTCTGCGTACGACTGGTCGAGGTTGACGACGCGCGCCACCGGTTGATCGGGATCGATTCGTTCCACTGCCCGGCGCAGCGCATCCGGGCGCTGATCCATTTCACCGGCAAGGCAGGGCTCGATATCGAGGGCCTGGGAACCAAGGCGGTTGAACAGCTGGTGGCCGCCGGGCTGGTCAAGGATATCCCCGACCTGTACCGTCTCTCCGTTCCATCCCTCGCCGCCCTCGATGGGTGGGGAGATAAATCCGCCGAGAAGGCCCTGGCCGCCATCGCCGCCAGCAAGGCAGCCTCGCTGGCAAGGTTCATCGCCGCCCTCGGCATCCGCCATGTGGGAGAGGTTTCGGCCGACCTGTTGAGTAAAAGCTTCCCCACCCTCGATGCACTCCTGGCGGCAACGCTACCCGGACACCAAAACGATTCCGAAGCCGTTCCGGCCGATCCGCTTCGCGAGGTTGAGGGCATCGGCGAACAGGCGGCGGCAAGCCTTCGCGATTACTTCAACGATCCGGCGGTGCGTGACATGCTCGCGCAACTTGCGGATCTCGGCCTGCAGCCCAAGAGTCAGGAACAGGCAGGCGGCGAACAGCCCTTGCGGGAGATGGTCATCCTGTTCACCGGCAGCCTCGCCTCGTTCTCGCGCAACGAGGCCAAGGCCAGGGTCAAGGCCATGGGCGGGCAGGTCGCTTCGGCGATGAGCCAAAAGGTGACCCATCTGGTCTGCGGCGACAAGGCCGGCAGCAAGCTCAAGAAGGCGCAGGAGCTTGGCATCGCCATTCTCGATGAAAACCAGTTTGCCGCCCTCATTGGCGGCGGTCGCTAGCGCAAGGGAGGCACACGATGCCGAACAGGCGTGTCCACATCGTTGTCCACGGATGGGTGCAGGGGGTCTATTTTCGCGCGCACACCGCAGACGAGGCACAGCGTCTCGGAGTAGCCGGCTGGGTCCGCAACCGGCCGGACGGCACGGTGGAGGCGGTGGTGGAGGGTGAGACGGAAAAGGTTGCAGCCATGATCCACTGGCTCCACAGCGGATCGCCCGGGGCAACCGTCACCCGCGTGCAGACCGCGGAAGAGAACCCTGCCGGTGAGGTGGGCGAATTTACCATTCGCTACTGATGGTTAACCACGTATGGCACGGGCGGCCGCCAGCCATACGCGGTAACCACGGGGAAGTGCGTTGACTTTTCCCTCCTCCTGCCGTAAAGTACCGATTTTTTCGTATTGACCAGCCAACAGGGAGCAGAGTAGAAAGAAATGGAAGTAGTACGAGCACGCATGGCATGCGACCCCAAAACCCCACGGAAGAACTGCATGCGCATTACCTGCCCGGGTTGTGGCAACGATAGCGACTTTATCGAGGTTGCCGACAATGTTATCCTCACCACACGCTACGTGCAAAACGAGGACGGCAGCTTCAGTCAGGATGGCGACGAATCGCAGATTCTTGGCGAGATCAAATTTTATTGCGCCGAATGCAACGCCGACCTCACCTCAGCCCACAACCGCTTTCTGGAAATGCTGTTTTAGACGCAAGCCCCCGCGCCAAGCATCCGGCAATCTGTCCGTCTCTCTCGGGAAATCGTCTTGACCAACCACCGGCTGATCACCGATAACCGCAGTTTACGCGCCAAGTACGACAGCTTGGACGCCGGCGACTGTATTGTCGGACGCATCCGCCTGAAAGACGGCGAGGAATCCATCCTCCTCGATCTCGTCGAGCGTGGCGTGCGCATCTTTCCCGCCGCCATCGCCCAGCTCTCTTCCCGCTCCAAATGTCTGCAGACCCGTCTTTTTACCCAAGAGATGCTGCCGCACACCAAAATCATCCACGATCTGCACGATATGCAGGAAGCCATCACCTGCTACCAGCGTCACGGCATCGGCAAGGTCATCACCAAGCACGATCGCCGCAACGCCGGCATGGGCATCCTGCTCTGGAACTCAACCGAAGATGTCTTTGCGCAGGCCTCTTTCGGCAACATGCGATTCCCCTTCGTGCTGCAGCCCTATGTCCAGGACGGCCGGGACATCAGGGTCATCGTCCTCGGCGACTATTGCGAAGCCTACTGGCGCCACAACCCGCACAACTTTCGCAACAACCTGCATTTCGGCGGCGCAAGCAGCCCCTGCCAACTCACCGACAGTCAATGGCAACTCTGCCAACGCGTGATGAGGAGGGGGAAATACCCCTATGCCCATCTCGACCTGCTGGTGACCCCGGACGGGACAACGTGGCTCACCGAGATCAACCTGCGGGGCGGCATCAGAGGCGCGCAAATCAACCCCGCCGATTACCGCGAAAGGCTCGCCGCAATCCACCAGGGGGCCATTGACGCCTTCAACCGCCCCTCTTCACCGGTCGCCCCCTGACAAGACGCCCCTCGCAAGGCTGAGGCGCCATTCACCAAAGGAGCAGCAGCAAAAAAAAAAGAGACAGCGGACAAGATGTCCACTGTCTCTTTGTAGATCGCTTGCGCAACCTTTCTGGTCAGTGTGAATCACACGCAACCGGTAGGCTTGGGCAGACCAGCCATCTTACAAGCTCCCTTGCCGGGTCCGGAGGGGAACAGCTCGTAGATGCGCTTCAGCGGGAAGCCGGTGGTCTTGGAGAGGATACGTACCATGGGGGCAATGCCGTTCTTCTTGTAGTACTCTTGCAGGGTGTTTACGACTTTCCAGTGCTCGTCGGTCATGTCGTCAATACCTTCCTGGCTCTTGACAAACTCAACCCACTTCTCGTTCCATTCTTCCATACCACGGGTAAGGAAGCCGTCCTCGTCAACCTCAAAGCTGGATCCGCCGTATTCGATTGTAGGCATTTCAATCCTCCTTAAAAAAGTGTTTATCTATATAAATGGTTCCTGTCTAACTATGAAAGATGCCATTGTTTACTATAGGCTTTTCGCTTTGTCAAGAGATTGCGAAATCGTTTTTTCCCGCATCAGCACAAACTTTCCACAATGGCAACAAGTTACACGCAGATTTTTTTTACATCACTCCTGAACGGCGGTTCAATGACGGCTCAGAACCGTATCCCGCAGCCCGTTGACATCGGCGCGCTCCGGGGAATCGACGACAAAATGCAGACCGCGCGATTCCCTGCGGATCTGGGCGCTTTGGGTGATGAGATCGGCGATCCGGGCGATGTTGCGCAACTCCACCAGATCCGGGGTAAGCAGATAATCCCGGTAGTGCTGATTCACCTCGACGATGATGGGAGCGAGCCGTTCCCGCACCAGCTGCAAACGCTTTTCACTGCGCACGATCCCGACATAGTTCCACATCAGACGGCGGATCTGATCCCAGTTGTGGCTGATCAGCACACACTCCTCAAGCCGCGCCGCCGGACCAGGATCCCAGTCGGCAAGATCGGGCCCGTCCTGACGGGCCAGCGCCGGCCAATCCTTCCCGCACTGCACAAAGGCCTGATGCGCATACACCACCCCTTCCAGCAACGAGTTGCTGGCCAGGCGGTTGCCGCCATGCAGGCCGGTGCAGGCGGTCTCGCCCAGGGCATAGAGGTTCCGGATCGTACTTCGCCCCGTACGGTCGGTGAGCACCCCGCCGCACATATAGTGAGCGGCGGGCACCACCGGAATCGGCTCGCGGGTGATGTCGATGCCCAGCGACAGACAGGTCTGGTAGATGGTGGGAAACCGTTTCTGAATGAAGGCGGCGGGCTGAAAACTGATATCGAGATAGACGCAGTCGTCGCCGGAGCTTTTCATTTCGGTGTCGATGGCGCGGGCCACGGTGTCACGGGTGGCAAGGTCGCCGCGCGGATCGTATTTGTCCATGAAGGCGCGCCCGCGTTCGTCGATGAGCCGCGCACCCTCGCCGCGGACCGCCTCGGAGATGAGAAAATTCTTGGCCCTTGGATGAAAGAGGCAGGTGGGATGAAANNCGCCGCCGCTGCACAGCACGGTAACTCGAGCGCGATAGGTGGTGACCAGGTTGGCCGGCCCCAGCACATAGGCGCCGAGACACTGGTCGGTGCCGTCGGCCGCAAGCGGGAGTCCGGCCCTGGAGCCGATGAGCAGATCGACGGCAAGATGGTTTTCCAGGACCTCGATATTATGGTTGGCCGCCACCGCCCGCAACAGGCCGTGCTCGATCTCATGGCCGGTGAGGTCACAGGCGTGGGCGATGCGGCGGGCAGAATGCCCCCCTTCGCGGCCGAGATCGAGGCCCTGCTCGCGGCGATGCGGGCGCGGTTCGACGGCCGCCTGGTGGCGGTGTTCCAGCCGCATCGCTATTCGCGGACGGCACAGTTCAAGTCCGCCTTCGCCCTCGCCCTCGCCCGGACCGACCGGGTGGTCCTCCTCGAGGTGTATCCTGCCGGTGAGGACCCGGTGGCGGGCGGACGTTCGGCCGACTTGCTTGCCGCGCTGCGGGCACGGCGCGAGGCGCCGCCGGCGGAATTGATCGAGGATGCGGACGCCGCGCCGGAGGCGCTCGTGCGAAGTGCGAGCGAGGGAGACCTGCTGCTCTTCGTCGGCGCGGGCGACATCGACGACGTGGCGCGGCGGACCTCGGAACTGCTGGCGCAGCCGGCGGGCGCACCCAGCCCGTGGCGCGAGGCCTTTCTGCGCGGAATCGGGAAACACCTCTCGCCGGACACGATCGTGACGATCGACGAGCCGCTTGGCCCCAAGACGACCCTCCGCGTGGGCGGTGCGGCCGAGGTTTACTCCGAGCCCGCCAACACCGC
>DHYT01000170.1:444-4275 GCA_002415465.1 Desulfobulbaceae bacterium UBA5123 | reverse complement strand
CCAGCGGGTTGGTGTTGTACATCGCGATCATCAGGATGACCAGGCCGATGGTGATGCTGGTTGACAGCAGCAGGTCGAGGATGATCGGCTTCAGCGGCAGGATCATGACCATCAGGATGGCCACGACGCCCACCGCCACCACCAGGCTGGATGATTCGATGTTGATGGCCTTCAGCCCGGTCGCTGTTGTTTCGTTTTCCGCCATGAGGTTTCCGTTTTTTCAGGAGGTGATTGCGGAGGCGTTGCCGCTACGCCATCTTGTTTTTAACACTGTACACATAGGCCAGCGTTTCCGCCACGGCCTGGAAGAGATTTTCCGGGATTGTTTCGTCGACTTCCGCGGTTTTGTAGAGGGCCTGGGCAAGCGGCTTGTCCTCCACGATCGTCACCCCGTGTTCCTTGGCGATCTCCTTGATCTTCTGGGCGATAACCCCGGCTCCCTTGGCGACCACCTTGGGCGCCGACATTGCCAGGGCGTCATACTTGAGGGCAATGGCCAGGTGGGTGGGGTTGGTGATCACCACGTCGGCGGTGGGCACTTCCGCCATCATCCGTTTGCGGGCCATCTCCATCTGGATCGAGCGGATCCGCCCCTTGATCTGGGGGTCGCCCTCGGTGGATTTGGCCTCTTCCTTGACCTCCTGTTTGGTCATCTTCAGTTTTTCCATGTATTGCCGTTTCTGGAAAACATAGTCGACGGCCGCCAGCAGGGCGATGAACAAGGCCGCCTTCAGGAAGATCCAGTAGGAAACGCGGCAGATGAAAAGAAAGATGGAGATGGGCTCCTGGTTGATGAGCGGCGGGATGTCGGGCAACGCCTTGGCGATCTCCTTGTAGGCGATGATCGAGACGATGGCGAGTTTGGCCAGCGATTTGAACAGGTTGGCCAGGGTCTGTTTGGAAAAAAGGCTGGAGATGCCGGCGATCGGGTTCAGCTTGTCGAAGCTGGGGGACAGTTTTTCGGTCGCGAAGAGTACGCCCACCTGGGCGTAGTTTGCCACCAGCGCCGCCAGGAAGATCACTGCCACCACCGGTCCGATGATGGAGATGGAGTAGAGCATGGCGTCGCGGCAGATGGCGGTCATGTTGTCCTGGATGATCCGGATGGTGTGCAGGTTGCCGAGATAGTAACGGAGGAGGTTGTAGAACCGGGCCAGGATGTAGTCGCCAAAGGCATAGATGGCCAGCAAGCCGGTCAGCAAAACGGCGGCCGAAGGCACCTCCTGGCTTTTCGCGACATCGCCCTTGCGTCTGGCTTCCTCGATCCGCCGCCCGGTCGGGTCCTCGGTTTTGTCCTGGCCGCTCTCGTTTTCAGCCATGGGTTACCCTCCAAGACCCTTGGCTAGGACGGGCAGCAGCCGGTCGAGCATGTCGAAGTTGCGCAGCATCAGGGGAATGAAGAGGTTGAGGGACAGGCCGACGAAGATGATGCCGATGGCGATCTTCAGCGGCATGGCGACGATCATGACCGGAATCTGCGGCGAAACCTTGGCGAGGATGCCCATGGCGATATCGGTGAAGAAGAGGACGGCGCCCACCGGGGCGATGATCTTGACGGCTAGCACGAACATGTGTCCCATACCGTGGATGATCCCCTCGTAGCTCGCCTGGGTGATGTTGAGGCCGCCGGGGTGGACCCAGTTAAACGACTCGACCAGGGTGCGGAAGAAGAGGTGGTGGCCGTTGACGCTCAGAAAGAGCAGGGCCGCCAGCATATGCCAGAAAAAGCCGATAATGGCGATCTGGCTGCCGTGCTGCGGGTCCATGACCCCGGCCATGGCAAACCCCATCTGCATGGCCACCATCTGGCCGGCGCTTTCCACGGCGGCGAAGACGAGGTGGGCAAAGAGGGCGAGGATGGCGACAAAGAGGATTTCCTTGCCCATGAAGATCATGAGCCCCACCGCGCTGAGCGGCAGATCGGCGCCGGTGACCGGCACCACCGGCAGGAGGATCAGGCTGGTCAGCACGGTGAAGAGTACTTTCGCCTGTGGCGGGACGCTTTTCGAGCCGAGGATCGGCATCAGAAAGATGAGCGGCCCCACCCTGGCCATGATGGCGACCATGGCCAGGACATTGTTCAGGGACCAGTTGAGGAGGTTGGTGTCAACCATGGCGCTCGGTCTCGCGGGGTCAGCGGATCAGGTCCGGGATGCGGGTGATGAGATCCGTGGTGTAGTCGGTGAGCTTGGTGAGCATCCAGGAGGCGAAGAAGAGCATGCCCAGCATGATCGCGACGATCTTCGGGACAAAGGTGAGGGTCATTTCCTGGATCTGGGTCACCGACTGGAAAACGGCGATGACGATGCCCACGACCATGCCGATTAGCAGCATCGGGCTTGCCACCAGGAGGGTGACGGTCATCGCGTCCTTGGCCAGGGTTATGATGGTTGTCTGGTCCATGCGTTACACCCCGAAACTCTTGACCAGGGAGCCGACCACCAGATACCAGCCGTCAACCAGGACAAAGAGCAGTAATTTGAAGGGCAGCGAAACCATGACCGGCGGCAGCATCATCATNNCACCATGTCGATGATCAGGAACGGGATAAAGAGGATGAAGCCGATCTCGAAGGCGGTTTTCAGTTCGCTGATCATGAAGGCCGGGATCAGCGTCATGGTGGGCACGTCATCCTTGTTGCTCGGTTTCTGCATCTTGGCGATGGAGAGAAAGAGGCCCAGATCCTTCTCCCGGGTCTGGGAGAACATGAAGGCGCGCAAGGGCTTGACCCCTTCGGCAATGGCCTGTTCGGCGTTGATCTGTTCGGCGAGATACGGCTTGACCGCCGTCTCGTTCATCTTGTTGAAAACCGGGCTCATGATGAAAAAGGTCAAAAACAGCGCGAGGCCGATCAGCACCTGGCTGGGCGGCGCCTGCTGGGTGCCCATGGCCTGCTTGAGAAAGCCCAGGGCGACGACCAGCCGGGTGAAGCAGGTCATCATCAGGAGGATCGCCGGCGCCATGGAGAGAACGGTGAAGATCAGCAGGATCTCGACCAGGGTGGAAACCTCCTTCGGGTTGGTCGCCTCGGCAAGGCCGATATTCACCGTGGGCAGGGTGACGGCCTGGCTAAGCGAGGGGAGGCTGAAAAGGGCGGCAACGACAAGGCCGAGGAGCACCGGCAGTGATGCGGCCGGGCGGGTCAAGTGGCGGCGGATGGCGAGTTTCATCTCACGCATTATCCTTTTGGGCGATGTTGTTCTTGTTGAGGGCTCCGGAGAGCAGTGAGGCAAAGCGCGACGCGGGTGGCCGTTGCCGGGCGAGGGCGAGCAGGTTTTCGTCCGGCTCAAGCCGGGTCAGCAGGGAGATCTGCTGATCGGTAATGCCCACGGCCAGGGTTTGGCCGGCGATTTCCAATATCGCCACGTATTTCTTTGGGGCGAGCATTCTGGTTTCCAGCACCTTGATCAGTCCGTCGCCGTGCGGGGATTGGCCGCTGAGGCCGAGTTTCTTGAGGGCGGCGGCAAACAGCACCAGCAGGCCGAGGACCACGGCCAGGGCGCCAAAGGCCTTGAGGGTGGCGATGGCAAGCGACGGGGTCGGTCGTATATCCGCGCGGGCCGGCGGCGGCTCCGGCCGGGTTACGACCGTGGGCGGCTCCGGCTGGGGTGCCTCTGGCGGCGAATCCGGTTGGGTTGCTGCCGCCACCGCCTGGCCTTCTGGGGGAGGGGCGTCGGCGGCCGAGGCCGGCTGTCCGACGGCGAGCAGGATCGCCGCCATGAGCAGGAGGAGCGGCAAGAGACGGAGCAAGGGCCGGCAAGGGGGCCGGATATGGGCGTTGAGGCTGTTCATCCCATATTCTTGATACGGTCGGCCTGGCTGATGATTTCG
>DHYT01000170.1:0-371 GCA_002415465.1 Desulfobulbaceae bacterium UBA5123 | reverse complement strand
GCAGCATGTTGTTGATGATCATGTGGGTGCGGCCCAGTTCCACGGTGACCTCAAGCGGCACATCGAGGAGGAAGTCCAGGTTCTGCGAGCCGGACTGCCCAGGCCCGGTGGTGCCGCTCAGGTCGGCGAAGCTGGCGGCATGCGCCGTGTCGTCGCTGTCTCCCCATGCGTCATCCGAGCCAGCCCCGGCGGCGGATTTGCTTTCATTCAATGCATCTGCCCAAGCATCGTCTGCGGGTTCGTCTGCCATGGCTGTAGCTCCTGGTTATTGGTTTTCCGGTTCTTTCGCCGGTCGCGGGTCCTGCTGGCGTCCGGCCTGATCGTTGGGTTTGTCGGCGGCGGTTCTCAATCTTTTTCCTGGTCCAGCACCT
>DHYT01000073.1 GCA_002415465.1 Desulfobulbaceae bacterium UBA5123 | reverse complement strand
ATGCCGACCATCTCCGGTTTCCGGCGGCGCGGCTATACGCCGAAGGCAATCCGCGCCTTCTGCGAGCGGATCGGCGTGGCCAAACGCGACAGCATGGTGGACACGGCGCTCCTTGAGTTCAGCATCCGCGAGGATCTCAACGAGATCGCGCCCAGGGCGCTGGCCGTTCTGCAACCGCTGAAGGTGGTGATCGAAAACTACCCGGAGGGCCAGACGGAGGAGTTCGAAGCGCCCAACCATCCCGGCAACCCGGAGATGGGCTCGCGCTTGGTCCCTTTTTCGCGGGAGCTGTACATCGAACGCGACGACTACATGGCGGATGCGCCCAAGAAATTCTATCGGCTGAGCGAAGGCCGCGAGGTCCGGTTCCGTTCCGCCTACCTCATCACCTGCCGGGAGGCGATCAAGGACGAAGGCGGCAACGTCATCGAACTGCGCTGCACCTACGATCCTGAGAGCCGGGGCGGCTCGGCCCCGGACGGTCGCAAGGTGAAAGGCACCATCCACTGGGTGTCGGCCGCCCACGCCGTGGATGCCGAGGTGCGCCTCTACGATCGCCTGTTCACGGTGGAAAACCCCGGCGGCGACAAGGACCATGATTTCAGGGAACTCATCAACCCCGAATCCCTCACCGTGCTCACCGGCTGCAAGCTTGAACCAAGCCTTGCCGGGTCACGCCCCGGCGCCAGCTACCAGTTTGAACGCCTGGGCTACTTCTGCGCCGACAACGTCGAAACAAAACCCGGCGGCCGGCTGGTTTTCAACCGCACCGTCACCCTCCGTGACACCTGGGCCAAGGAGCAGGCGAAATAACGACACGGCCCGCCTCCTGCAATAGTAGATCGGTTATGGGATAAAAGTTATGACAACCGCACACCATGACATTCGCTGGCAGCAACGTTTGGCTAATTACGAAAAGGCCCTCAGCCAGCTCCAGAAATTTGTCGATAAGGGCGAGTTGTCGGAGTTGGAAGAACAGGGGTTGGTAAAATCTTTCGAATACACGTACGAACTAGCGTGGAACACCATCAAGGATTTCCTTGAGTACCAAGGCGAAACAGAGATTTACGGATCGCGCGACACCATCCGCAAGGCGTTCTCGCTGGGGCTGATCGAAGACGGCGAAGGCTGGATGGACATGCTGGCCAGCCGCAACAAGACCTCTCACACCTACAACGAAGAAACCGCCGCTGAAATATGCCGGGCAATCCTCGTCCACTACCATCCGCTCTTTATCAAATTACAAGACAGGCTGGCCAACCTTCGCGCCGAATCCGGCAAGGAATCGTGAAAGATGGCGTTTGGCTTAAGCGACGAAGTCATCGTCAAGATCAAGGAGGTGTTCGCCGCCTATCCCGATATCGACGAGGCCGTTATCTACGGCTCGCGCGCCAAGGGCAACCCCCGCCCCGGTTCGGACATCGACCTCACCCTCAAGGGACCGGGACTCAACCTGCAAACCCTCAACAAGATCGGACGCGATCTCGACGACCTGCTCCTGCCCTACACCTTCGACCTGTCCATCCACCGCCAGATATCAAACCAAGACCTGCTGAATCATATCGAACGTGTCGGGTATATCTTTTACCAGACGCAAAAAGACCAATAAAAACTACGGCGCCACCATCACCAATTGTTTCACCACCACGCCATTCCCATTGCGGCGGGCAACGGTGATCGGCAGCTCTTCGCCGTTCTTTTTGCCGGTCATGGTTGCAGAGATATAACCAAGGTCTCCCTGCCGTATCTTTCTGCCGTCAAGCTCGACAATCTTATCCCACACCTCCAGGCCGCTTTTCTTCCCTGCCCCCCGCGAGTGCAGGCCGAAAATGAAAATACCGGCATATTTGCCATCGTCATCATAATATTCGTTAAAACTAACCTTGAAGACCGCCTTTTCCCCCCAGATGGTGTACGGATAGCCGTTGGTGTCGTAGTTGAAATCGACAAAGGCAAACAGGTACGGATCGAGCAGACGAGTTACCTTGTCGGAGAGCAGATCCCCCTGGGTGAGCCTGGCGTATTCCCGCCTCTCCATCTTTTCCTGCCAATCAAGAATAAGATGCCATTTCATCTCGTGATTAAAGCGGATCAACTTGCTCATGGTCGCAAAATCAAGTTTCCAGCTCCCCCCTTCCTGCCGCAATAAATAAGGGCTGCACGTGCGCTGCCGGATGGGGAACATGACCACCGCGAAATCACGATCATCGGAAATGATGGTTTCCGGCTCGGTACACCGGCCAAAGAACCGAACCTCATTGTCCATCTGCACCGGAGTTACAGTCCAGTTACGGAAAAAGGCCTTGGTGTCATCGGTAAAGATGGCAAGGTTCGGGTTATCATTATGCGCACGCCGCGATTCGATATACTTTGCCAAAACATCTTGCGGGCTGTCGGCGGCAGACACGGCAACGTCCTGATCAGATTTGACGTTCAGCTCGGCTTTACCGAGATCAGCGCTGGTCTTCGCTCCGCCACCCAGTGACCGGTTTGGCATATCGACCAGAAACGCCTTGCCCTTTGCCGCATCCCGAGCGCGGTTATAGATGGTCTCGGTGGTGGCGAAGATCCCCTCGGCCAGCCGGTTGTCCCTGAAAAAACGCACCAGGTGCTGCTCTTCGATGAACGAGGTAAAGATATCGGTGTAGATCGGCTCAAGGGCCATGGATACTTCCAGCCGCGCAAGATCCTGCTTGCTGTTGATCACCAGAAGAATCGCCCGACCGGCCGTTGCCCCTCCCTCGGCGGCAAATACCGAAAAAGCGCGATTGGCAAAGGTGTTGATGTCCTGATCGCTTTCCGTGGTCACCACCCGAAAATCGATCTGAAAATCCTTGAGCAGTTGCTCGTTGTATTTGCTGTATGCCTCCAGCAGGGAAGCATTATCCAGCAGGCGGGCATCATCGATGATGATTGTTCGCTGCCGATGCTCGCCGTTATTTGAGCAGCCTAGCAGCAAGAATAGGACAAGAAGCAGCAAGCCAACGATTTTACGTTGCATGAGGAATATCCTTTGAAACGAGAGGGTGAGATCCTATTTTTAGCTCCACTTTTTCATGCATAATACTGCAATAAATAGAAATTATCCCAATGGTAGACATTAAGATGCACTTATCTCTCAAAACCGCCCAATAATCATTCCCAAAANNCCCCCCCTTTTTTGCTCGCTGTAAGCTGATCTGCTACGCGGACAGACCCAACCCCTTGCGCTTGCTGCTGATCCGCTGATCGAGAAGATCGGCGGCCTTGATCGGGTCTGGTTCCACCGCAAAGGTCGCGCCGACCAGGCCTTCAAGGCCGTTCAGGGCGAGATCGGTGACGGTTTTGGAACCGAGGATGTTGGGCGGGAGGCCCAGATGGGTATAGATGCCGCAGGCCACGGCATAGAGGCCGATGGCCGCCGCTTTTTCAGAGTACCATTCCGGCGAGGATGCGCCCACCGGCAGGTCGGAGATATCCACCCCCAACTCGTTGGCGATCAGGGCGCAGAGTTGCAGGATCCGCGAGTTATCGACACAGCTGCCCATGTGCAGGACCGGCGGGATGCCCAGCGCGCCGCAGACCTCTTTCAATCCCGGCCCTGCCTGGGAGATGGAATCCGGCATCAGCAGTCCGGCCTTGCCGGCGGCGGTGGTGACGCAGCCGGTGACCAGAACCATGATATCCTTCTCGATCAGGGCCTTGGCCAGACCGACGTTGCAGGAATCCTGCTGGAATTTCGGGTTGTTGCAGCCGACGATGGCGACAAAGCCGCGCACCTTGCCAGCCTTTACCGCCTCAAGCAGAGGGGTGAGGCTGCCGCCCAAGGCGGAAAGAATCGCCTCGTTGCTGAAGCCGGTCATGATCTCCACCGGCTCCACCGGGATCTCCACCCGCTTGGGATCGCGCTTGCTGAAACCATCGACCGCGATGCCGATGATCTCCCTGGCCTGGGCAAGGGCGGTCTCAGGCCTGACATCGAAATGAATGGCGCCGGTGAATTTCGCCTTGTTGGCGGTGGTGATGAACTTGGTGTGGTAGCAGCCGGCCGCCGGCACCAGGCTCGGCATGATGCACTGATAATCGACAACGATCGCCTCCACCGCGCCGGTGACAATGGCAAGCTCGGTCATCAGGTGGTTGCCGGCCATGGGGATGCCCTGCCGGGCCAGGATCTCGTTGCCGGTGCAGCACAGGCCGGCGACATTGATGCCGGTGGCGCCGGCCTTCTTGGCGCGGGCCAGCAGCTTGGGATCCTGCGCGGCGGCGACAATCATCTCGCTCACCACCGGATTGTGGCCGTGAACCAGCACATTGACCTTGTCCTTGCTGATCACGCCGAGATTCACCTTGGCCGTCCGGGGGGTGGGGGTGCCGAAGATCACGTCGGAAAGCTCGGTGCCGATCATCGAGCCGGCCCAGCCGTCGGCCAGGGCGGTGCGCGCCGCGTGAATCAGGGTGTTGGGCGCGTCGTTGTCGCAACCCATATGGGTGCGGTGCATCATCTCGGCGATCTCGCGGTCGACGCCGCGCGGGGTCATGCCGAGCTTTTTCCAGACGGCCTTCCGCTTCGCAGGCACCCGGCACATGAAGGAGAGCTCTTTTTTGCGGCTGCCGAAGTCGCCATAGAAGACATCGAGCAGGTCGGCCGCCACCTTCATCAGCCTGCGCCCCTTGGTGGCGACGCCAAGCTCGCCGGCGATCCGCATCAACTTCGCCGCATCCTTGATCTTGTAATCGTCGGTGGCCCCCTCGACGATGGCCTCCAGCACCTCGATGAGATCCCGGCCATGGTCGGAATGGCCGGCCGAGCCACCGGCTATGAAACGGCCGAAATTCCTCGCCACCACCACATCGGCATCCGCCCCGCAGACGCCTCGGGGCATCTTTTCGCTGATCCGGCACGGCCCCATCACGCAGTTCCGGCAGGTGGTGCCGAGTTCGCAGAACTTGCAGTGCGGGGTCTGCACCTCCAAGCGATCCCAGGCCGTTTCAACCCCGTCGCGCTCAGCCTTGGCGAGCATCTTCCTGGCGTCGGGCCAGATTGATTTTTCCTCTATCGTGAGCTTCTTTCTTGCCATGGCGCTGTCCTCCTTAACGAGTATGACGGGATGAATGAAAAGGGCTTTACAACGCCAAGGCTACCCGCGACGAGCAACATGTTCTGTCAGCTACCCGACAGACGCCCTTTTTTTTCATCACCCCCGTCAACGCGCAAGGGCAAGACGGCATTTTCTACCCGCAATGCGGGAAATCCTTCAACACCTCCAGGTTGGGCACCAGATACACGCCCCGCGCCTTCTTGACCAACACCCCGCCCTTGATCATCTCGTTGATCGCCGTCGAGACCGTCTGCCGCGAGGAACCGACCACGGCGGCAAGCTGCTCCATGGTCAGATCAATCGGCATGGCCACCCCGCCGACATCCGGGACGCCATGGCTTCTCGCCTCATGGAGCAGAAACTCAACCAGCCGCTGGGTGACATCCTTGAAAACAAGGCTCTCGATGATGGAAAAGGATTGCTTGAGCAGTTCTCCGAGAATCCCCATCACCGTCCGGTTAAAAACCGGAGAACCGGTCATGTAGCGATAAAAACCGGCCGTGGGCATCGCCAGGATGGTGCAATCCTCAAGAGCGGCGACAAAGGCGCGGGTGTGGGTGCTATAGATGTCGCCGCGCTTGAGGATGGCCAGGGAAAAATCCTTGTCTTCAAAGGCGAGGTAGATCCGCACCCGCCCCTTCTTGACGATAAAAACACAGTCCTCCGCGTGGCCCGGCGTGAACATCAGGGAATGGCGCGGGTAGGTGCGCTCCCTGAATTCTTGCCGGATCAGATCATGCTCCGGCTTGTCGAGTTCCTTGATCAGGTCAGGTGTATGGAGGTTTGTTTTCATACCGAGGATCTCCCAGAACAAAACGCGAACATCAGGGAACGGGCCCGGGATTGGCCATCACCCAAACAAGGGTGCGGCCGCATGGCGGAAACATGGGTTGCCGGCGAGCCGGAGCACTCCCCGGCCGGGAGGGGCATCGCGACCGGATCAGCGGCCCTTGAAAAGTATCCGGCCCATGGCGCCCTGCTTGCGCACCACGATATCATCCGGATTTATCCGCACCACGGTATAGCCAAAAGCAAAATCCCCTTCCTTGACCACCCGGTTGCCGACCACCGCGACCCGTTGCGCGGGCACCTCCGACCAGGCCACGGCCTGCAGGGCCAGCTCGGGTGTTTCCAGAACCGGCACCTCCTCCTCGGCCGCAGCATTTTGCCGAGGAGGCTCCACCGGCGCCGTCGCCCTTGCATCCAGGGCGGGCCTTGACGCCGCCTTGTCCGACACGGCGGCATCATCAGCCACCGCCTGCCGCTCAGGCGCCACTACCGCATGCCCGCGCGCCGCCAGCCCGCGAGGGTCAATCGTTTCGCCATCCCTGATCGTTGCGGGCAGTGGGGCGGGAACCGGAACGGAGGCAACGACGGGGGCAGGGGCAACCTCTGCCTGCACGGCGGCAGGGGCAACCGTCCCCCGCGCCGCGGTCATATCGCCAGCCGAAGACGACGGGCGGCCGGTCCATAACCAGCCGCAGACGCCAAGCAGTGCCGCCGCCGCCAACAGGCCGCCAACCAGCCAAAGCCGCCCGACGCCCCCCTTCCGCTCTATCCGCACATAGGGGCTGACCCCTTGCGGCCACCCCCTCCGGGAGGCATCGCCCTGCCCTTCTTCCTCGAGTTTCTTCAACGCCCGCAGGATGGAACTCAAGTCGCACCCCCCGATCGCACCGGCGCCTGGGTACTGATCTGCGGCATCGGATAACGTCTGGCCTCGCGATAGAGGATGATCTTGGTCAACGGCCCCACCTTGCCGTCCGGGGTCAGGCCGTATTTCCGCTGGATCCCCTTGACGATCTCGACACATTGTCCGTCGTAGTCGGGTGTCATGGCGATATCCCCGTGCCCCAGCTCCCGGAGCAGCATCTTCAGGTTCAAAACCGATTCAGGTGGCGCGTCGCGGGGGATGGTGCCGGCGAGATGAAGGAAGTTGTTCCACGGCACATAGGCGATGCCGTGTCAAAGAGCCGCCACCTTCTCCTCCGTCACCTCCAACCGGGCTTCCCCGCTTGTCAGCAGTACGCTCCCGGCCGCAGCACCGCTCACCGCAGCATAACGGGGCCGGCTGTGGCCGGCAATGTGCAGCTCAAGCACCGCAGGCAGATCCAGTCGTCGCAGCAGGGCGAAATCGCCCACCACCCTCCGCACCGACAGACCGTTGTGAGCGCCCCTCAGGCGGAAGTAGGTCAGGTCGTCAGCCAGTGAATCCAGTTCCACGCCGAGCACCGGCGTGGGTTTCCAGGCCCCGAGCGCTGCCTGTAACGCCAGCCGCCGTGAGGCGCGGTAGTCGGCCGCGGCGAGAAAGGTGCGCAAGGGGCGCAGCTCCCCCGCATCCATGGCCTGGGGCGCAGGTCCTGCCCCCCCTCCCTCTCCGTCTTCGGCCAGGTGCCCGCCCCCCTCGGCAGGCAGGGACTCGGGAGAGAAACCGGCCACCGCGGTGGTGGGCCGCACCTCACCCCCGGACCGGGAAGAGAGCCAGAAGGAGAGCAGACCGACAAGGCAGACCAGTCCAAAGGCCGCCAGAAGGGGCAGCGTCCGGTTCGGCGCCTGCAACCAGCTGCTGGTGGCCCTGCGGCCGCGCCCCGAGAGTTCGGCGATAGCCATCCTGGCGATCTCCCGGGTAACGATCAGGCTGTTGAGCCCGTAGGCGGTGAGCAACGCCCGGTCGGCAGCGATGTTGATCAGCCGCGGCACCCCGCCGGCATAGTGGTGGATGGCCTTGATCGCGGCCAGGTCGAACTTCACCCCCGGCCGGCACGAGGCCACGGTGAGCCGGTGAATGATGTACTGCTGGGTTTCGGTAAGGGTCAACGGCGTCAGCCGGCAGCTCAGGGTTATCCGCTGCCCCAGTTGCCGCAGCTCATGCGAGTCGAGAACCTCGGCCAGCTCGGGTTGTCCCACCAGGATGATCTGGAGCAGCTTCTCCCGGGTGGTTTCCAGATTGGAGAGGAGGCGCAGCTGTTCGAGGACATCCTTGCTGAGGTTCTGAGCCTCGTCGATGAGGAGGATCACCTTCTTGCCGGCCGCTTTCTGCGCCATGAGAAAGGTGTTGAGGATATCGATCAGTTCCTTGACGGTGGCGGGGACGGCATCGATACCGAACTCGTCGTTGATCGCCTTGAGGAGCTGCACACCGTCGAGCTTGGGGTTGAAGATGTAGCCCGCCACCACCCCCTCCTCCAGGTTATCGAGAAAGGCGCGGCAGAGGGTGGTCTTGCCGGTGCCCACCTCGCCGGTGACC
>DHYT01000060.1:304-2987 GCA_002415465.1 Desulfobulbaceae bacterium UBA5123 | reverse complement strand
CTGGTCAACGCCATCCCCTACGTCGCCATCCAGAAGGGGTTGCTCACCGTTGAAAAGAAGGGCAAGAAAAACATCTTCGCCGGCACCATCCTTGAGATTGAAGGATTGCCGGACCTCAAGGTGGAACAGGCCTTCGAGCTTGCCGACGCCTCGGCGGAGCGGTCGGCCGCGGCCTGCACGGTACGCCTGAACAAGGAGCCGGTGGCCGAGTTCCTGCGTTCCAACGTCGTCCTGCTCAAGAACCTCCTCACCAAGGGCTACCGGGACGCGGCGACAATCAAGAAACGGATCGACGACATGGAGGCGTGGCTTGCCGCCCCCTCCCTGCTGGAGCCAGACGCCGACGCCGCATACAAGGCAATCGTGGAAATCGACCTCAACACCATCACCGAGCCGGTGCTCGCCTGCCCCAACGACCCGGACGACGTCAAACTGCTTTCCACGGTGGCCGGCACCGCCATCGACGAGGTTTTTGTCGGCTCCTGCATGACCAATATCGGCCATTTCCGGGCGGTGGCGAAGATCCTCGACGGCCAACCGCAGTGCAAGGGCCGCCTGTGGATCGCCCCGCCCACCCGGATGGACGAGGAACAACTGAAGAGCGAGGGGCTCTACAACGTCTTCGCCCGGGCCGGCGCCCGCACCGAGATCCCCGGTTGTTCCCTCTGCATGGGCAACCAGGCCCGCACCCGCGACAACGCGGTGGCCTTCTCAACCTCGACCAGAAACTTCGACAACCGCATCGGCAACGGCGCCAAGGTCTTTCTCGGCTCGGCCGAACTGGCCGCCGCCTGCGCCCGGCTCGGCCGAATCCCCACCGTCGCCGAATACCAGGCAATGGTGGCGGAATGCCTCACCGCCAACGCGGCGACCATCTACCGCTACCTCAACTTCGACCGGATCGACGGCTACGAGGGGCGCGGCTGGTAACCGCCAACCGCCGACACCTGGATGGCGATGACGGGAGGAACGGAAAATCTCCGCCACTCCCGTTATCGCCATACCGGCAAACGATTTTACGCACCCCCGCCAGCATCGCCGCTCAACCGCGCACGGGCCGCCCCGCGCCGGCCGCCACCTGCATAAATCCATAAATCTAGCTGCGCCGCACCAATATCCTTGCTATGGTAAACATGCATCTTCGGGGGGAGATGCGCTTCCCCCCTCAATCCATCCATCCTTCAACGAAGAGGCCCGCCATGCAAATCTTGAAAACCTTCCTGTCGCTGCTTTGCTTAACCATCATCCTCGCAACCGGCGGCTGCACCGCCGTGCAGCTATCCCCGGCGACCCCCGGCGAACCGGCCGCCACGGCCAACGCCGAACAAAGCGGCAAGGGGCAGCTCGAACAACTGATCGACAAGCTTGCCGGCCAGGCGAAACAGACCATGCGCAGCTGCACCGCCACCATGAAAGACGTGGTTGTCGAGGCAACCCCGATGTGGAGCCTAAACTACCAGGGCGAAGTGCACGTCCGGGTATACGATGCCGCCGGCAACCTGATCCTGGATGAGTATCGCAAGTAGTCCCGACGGCCATGCCGTGTATTTTTGACACGTATCGCGCCACGGCATGTCAAAAATCCCCCCACGGCCGGAACGCCAAGGGAACCGACGCAGACCCGAGCGCCGCCTTATCCAATAAAAAAACATTGAAAAACCAGGGCGTTATCGGTATCATCACCACAACCTTCACTTTATGGCATGTAGATTGCGTTACTTGCCGATAAAGCTGATAACAACTTTTTTTGATGCAGCACCCAACAGCGGTTAGCAGGGGAGAAAGTCCATGGTCGACGAACCGGAAGTTCAAGCAGACGGCGAAGCGCCGCCGAAGAAAAAATCCAAGCTCCTTTTTTTCATTATCCTGAGCCTTTGCGTTCTCCTGCTGGGCGGCGGCGGCTTTTTCGCCTACGTCAAGTTCATCGCCCCACCACCGAATCCGGCCGTGAACGCAACCGCCGGCGACCCCGCCCCGCCCGCCGACACCGTGGGCGAGATCCTCGCGCTGGAGCCTTTTGTCGTCAACCTGGCCGACCCCAAGGGTAAACGGTACCTGAAGGTGCAGATCAAGCTTGAGGTCGAAACCGCCGAGGCGCTCGCCCGGACCGAGAAAGCGGCGCCGAAACTCCGGGATCTGGTCATCATCATGCTGACCAGCCTGACCTTCGAGGAGGTCATGACCCCGGAAGGCAAGATCCGGATCCGGGATGAGTTGCTGGAGCGATTCAATCAGGTGATGCGGCCCGACAGGGTCAAAAATATCTACTTTACCGAGTTCGTGGTACAGTAACGGGGACATCTGGCCGGGCAACAGCCAGCCGGCCAGACGGCAACCAACAAACGACGCGGCGAGCGACATGGAACAGATACTCAGCCAAGACGAGGTAGATGCCCTCCTCAAGGGAATCTCCGGCGGCGAAATCGAGGAACCGGAAGAACCCATCGATGCCGAATCGTTGGCCTATACCGCTTACGATTTTTCACGACAGGAGCGCATCGTTCAGCTCAAGATGCCGGCCCTGGAGTTCATCAACGACTCCTTTCTCCGGGCCATGCGTGGCTCCTTGACCAACTCCCTGCGCCGGATCCTGGATATCACCGCCGTCCCCATGGAACTGGAACGCTTCGGCGCCTTTGTCCGCACCCTGCCGGTCCCCAGCAGCCTGCAGATCTTCAAGATG
>DHYT01000060.1:0-190 GCA_002415465.1 Desulfobulbaceae bacterium UBA5123 | reverse complement strand
CAGCATCACCACCTGCATCCCGCTCGCCAACCTGGAATCGGTCAAGAAAAAGCTCTTCTCGACCTTCCAACGGGAACAGAGCGAGGAAGACATCCAGATCCAGCGCATCCTGCAGGAGAACATCAAGAATGTGCCCCTGCAGTTCAAGGTGCACCTGGGCAAGGCGTCCATCCCGGCCGGCGACGTCCTG
>DHYT01000100.1:371-6844 GCA_002415465.1 Desulfobulbaceae bacterium UBA5123 | reverse complement strand
GGTCGGGCAGACCGGCAAGACCGTGGCCCCCAAATTGTATGTCGCCGCCGGTATCTCCGGCGCGATCCAGCATGTGATCGGCATGCAGTCGGCCGAGACCATCGTCGCCATCAACAAGGATCCGCACGCGCCGATCTTTGATGTCGCCACCTATGGGGTGGTCGGCGATGTGTTCGAGATTCTGCCGAAATTGACCGCCAAGCTGAACGAGAGGAAGGGATAATGGATCTGAGTGGAAAAATCGCCCTGGTGACCGGCGGCAGCCGTGGCATCGGCCGTGCCGTTTGTCTGAAGCTAGCCGCACTTGGCGCCCGGGTGGCGGTAAATTATGTGAGCCGTCCCGACGCCGCCGACGAAACCGTGGCGGCCATCAAGGCCGCCGGCGGCGACGCCTTTACCATCCAGTTTGACATCGGCAATGCGACCGAGGTGCAGGATGCCTTCAAAAAACTGTTGGCTGACTGCGGTCGTATTGATATTCTGGTCAACAATGCCGGGATCACCCGTGACGGCCTCCTCCTCAAGATGAAGGACGAAGACTGGGATCAGGTGCTCAATACCAACCTGAAAGGCGCCTTTAACAGCATCCGGGCGGCCTACCGGCCGATGATGAAGCAGCGTGGCGGCAGGATCATCAACATCACCTCGGTGATCGGCTTTGCCGGCAACGCCGGCCAGGCCAACTACGCCGCCGCCAAGGCCGGGCTGATGGGGCTCACCAAGTCGGCCGCCCGTGAGCTTGCCTCACGTGGGGTCACGGTGAACGCCGTCGCCCCGGGTTATATCGTCACCGATATGACCGATGAGTTGTCGGAAGAGGTGAAGAACAAGGTGCTCTCCGAGATCCCCATGGGGCTCCTCGGCGCGCCCGAGGATATCGCCGGCGCCGTGGCCTATCTCGCCTCCGATGCGGCGCGGTATGTGACGGGGCAGGTTATCCATGTGAATGGTGGCATGTTTATGGGTTAAACCGCTTTGAAGGCAGAGCGGATACTCGATAGCGCATTTATAAAACACGGCCGTCGGCCGGAAAAAAAAGAGGGAGAAAAGATATGTCCGTTGAAGAGAAGCTTATTGATATCATCGTAGAGCAGCTGAGTGTTGATCGTGACAAGGTTGTGCCCAAGGCATCCTTTGTCGACGATCTGGGCGCGGATTCCCTGGATCTGGTCGAGTTGATCATGGCCATGGAAGAGGCCTTCGATACCGAGATCCCCGATGAACTGGCCGAGAAGATCACCACCGTTCAGGGCGCGATTGATCATATCAAATCCCTGTAAGCAGGAATACGCAGACAGGTTGTAGCTGTCTTGTTTCCGGCTTGAAGTTGTCGGTATTGTCCCCCTCCCAGAGTTTGACGGCCACCACCCCGTGGCAGCCGGTAAAACCGCCGGAGGGGGCTTGTTATTCTGTGGGGCTGGAAGGCGTGCATGGCCTGCCCGGTGGTAAATGCTTGCCGGCCGGTGCGTCCTGCATATCCTCCTCCTTGACCAATTCTACAACGTTGCGTGTTGTAACGAGGTGATGAACGGTGAACAGACGAGTTGTGGTGACAGGTGTCGGCCTGGTGACCCCGCTGGGGACCGGTGTCGATAAGACATGGGAAGGCATTTGCTCCGGCAGGAGCGGCGTGGATCTTATCACCCGCTTCGATACCAGCGATTATGATGTCAAGATCGCCGCCGAGGTGAAGGATTTTGACCCCGAAGCGTTCATGGAGAAGAAGGTCGCCAAGAACCTTGAGCTGTTTGTCCAGTACGCGGTGGCCGCCGCCGGCATGGCCTTGCAGGACGCCAATTTCACCGTGACCGAGGAGAACGCCACCAGGGTCGGCTCCATTACCGGCACCGGCCTGGGCGGTCTGCCCACCATCGAAAAATACCATCAGGTCTGTACTGAAAAGGGGCCGCGGCGGATCACGCCGTTCTTTATCCCCATGGTCATCCCCAACATGGGCGCGGGCCAGATCTCCATCATCTACAAGACCAAGGGGCCGAATCTGGCCACCTGTACCGCCTGCGCCGCCGGCACCCATGCGGTGGGCGAGGCGTTTCGTTCCGTTGCCCGCGGTGACGCCGACGTGGTGATCACCGGCGGCAGTGAATCGGTGATCTGTCCCCTGGCGGTGGGCGGCTTCAACTCCATGAAGGCCCTCTCCCGTCGCAACGACGAGCCGAGCAAGGCGTCGCGTCCCTTTGACCGTGACCGCGACGGCTTCATCATCTCCGAGGGCGCCGGCATCCTGATCCTTGAGGAGCTGGAGCATGCCAAGGCGCGCGGGGCAAAGATCTACGCCGAGATGGTCGGCTATGGCCTTTCCGGCGACGGCTACCACATGGCCGCCCCCCCCGAGGACGGCGACGGCGCCGTCCGCTGCATGCGGATGGCACTTAAAGACGCAGGCATGCAGCCCGAGGACATCGATTACATCAACGCCCACGGCACCTCGACGCCGTTGAACGACGTGGTGGAAACCCGCGCCATCAAAACGGTGTTCGGCGAGCATGCCAAAAAACTGGCGATCAGTTCCACCAAGTCGATGACCGGCCACATGCTGGGCGGCGCCGGCGGCATCGAGGCGGTCTTTACCGCACTTTCGCTCCATCACCAGATCGCGCCGCCGACCATCAACTGCGAGAACCCTTCCGACGAATGCGATCTCGATTACGTGCCCAACCAGGCGCGGAAGATGGAGATGCGGGCGGCGGTTTCCAACTCCTTCGGGTTCGGCGGCACCAACGCGGTGATCGTCATGAAACGGTATGATGGCTGATTCCCCTCGGTTGAGGGGTTGTTAAACTGAACTAAGGGTACGGATTGTGAAGATAGCGATTGGCTGCGATCACGGCGGCATTGATCTGAAAGAAGCGGTCTGCAGGGTCATCGAAGAACTGGGTCACCAGATCGACGATCAGGGGTGTCATAACAGCGATTCCGTTGACTATCCCGATTTTGCCAAGTCGGTCTGCGCCAAGGTGCAGGCCGGTCAGTGCGAGCGGGGGATCCTCCTTTGCGGCACCGGCATCGGCATGTCCATGGTCGCCAACAAGTTTACCGGCATCCGCGCCGCCCTCTGCCAGGAGATATTCTCGGCCCGGATGAGCCGCGAGCACAACGATGCCAATGTCCTCTGCATGGGCGCGCGTATTGTCGGCGCCGGCCTGGCCCAGGAAGTGGTGCGCGCCTGGCTGACCACCGACTTTGCCGGTGGGCGGCACCAGCGCCGTATCGACATGTTTTGATTTGAACTCTCCAGCTGCACCACATCTTCGAACGATCAGCCCTTCTCACATAGCGGGGCTATGTTTCGCAGGTCTGCTTGTCCGAATCTGCGGCACATCTGAAGAGTTATTTGAATTTTGACGTTGTTTATTGAACTCTGAACTTTTGAAGGTATTCCTGTGTCTGTCTTGAAAAATGCCGATCCCGAGATATTCCGTTCCCTCCAGTACGAACTGGAGCGGCAGACCAACCAGCTTGAGCTGATCGCTTCCGAGAACATCGTCAGCGAAGCGGTGCTTGAAGCCCAGGGGTCGATTCTCACCAACAAGTATGCCGAGGGCTATCCGCAGAAGCGCTATTACGGCGGCTGTGAATATGTCGACGAGGTGGAACGCCTGGCCATCGAGCGGGCCAAAGCGATCTTCGGCGCCGAATACGCCAACGTGCAGCCCCATTCCGGCAGCCAGGCGAACATGGCGGTCTATTTCGCCACCCTGCAGCCGGGCGACACCGTGCTTGGCATGGATCTCGCCCACGGCGGCCATCTTACCCACGGGGCAGGCGTCAACTTTTCCGGGCAGCTCTACAGGTTTGTCTCCTACGGCGTCGACAAGGAGACAGAGCAGATCGACATGGCGGCGGTGGAGCGGCTGGCCGAGGAGCACCAGCCGAAGATGATCGTCGCCGGGGCCAGCGCCTATCCCCGGACGATCGATTTTGCCGGGTTCCGCAAGATCGCCGACAAGGTCGGCGCCCTGTTCATGGTCGACATGGCCCATATCGCAGGACTGGTTGCGGCCGGCGTGCATCCCTCGCCGGTTCCCCACGCCCATTTTGTCACCACCACCACCCATAAAACGCTGCGCGGGCCGCGCGGCGGCCTGATCCTGGCCAAGGAGGAATACGCCAAGGCGCTCAACAGCAAGATCTTCCCCGGCATCCAGGGCGGACCGCTGATGCATGTGATCGCGGCCAAGGCGGTGGCCTTCAAGGAGGCCATGGCGCCAAGCTTCACGGCCTATCAGAAGCAGGTGGTGCGAAACACCCAGGCCCTGGGGGCCAAACTGCAGAGTCATGGCTTTAAGCTGGTGTCGGGCGGCAGCGACAACCATCTGGTGCTGGTCAACCTCGCCAACAAGAACATCACCGGCAAGGACGCCGAGCACGTGCTGGAAGACGCCGGCATGACCGTCAACAAGAACGCCATCCCCTTTGACACCGAGAGCCGCTTCGTGACCGGCGGCATCCGCATCGGCACCCCGGCCGTCACCACCCGTGGCCTCAAGGAGGCGGAGATGGAGAAGATCGGCGAATGGATCAACCGGGCCATCGACAACCGCAGCAACAAGGATGCGCTGGCGAAAATCCGCCTGGAAGTGCGGATGCTCTGCGATGATTTTCCGCTCTATCCGAAATTTGACCGGAGCGAAGAGTAGGGCCATGCTTGCGCCGAACGATCGCCCCTCCTGGGACGCGTATTTCATGTCGATCACCGAACTGGTGGCGCAGCGGGCCACCTGCCTGCGGCGGCGGGTGGGGGCGATCTTGGTGCGCGACAAGCATATCATCTCAACCGGCTACAACGGCGCGCCTCGCAACGTCAGCCACTGCCTGGAGGTCGGGTGCCTGCGGGAGCAGCAGAACATCCCCTCCGGCGAGCGGCATGAACTCTGCCGTGGGCTGCATGCCGAACAGAATGCCATTATCCAGGCCGCCCTGCACGGGGTCAGTGTTGATGGGGCGACCCTTTACTGCACCAACTCACCCTGTTCGATCTGCAGCAAGATGCTGATCAACGCCGGCATTCAGAAGATTTATTACCGGGAAGGGTATGCGGATTTCCTTGGCGGCCAGATGCTCAGCGAAGCCGGTGTCGAACTGGTGCAGCTCGTCTAGGCCCACTTGTCCATTTACGCAAGGTGACGGACCATGAAATGCCCCTACTGCGGACATCTTGAAAACAGGGTGGTTGACTCCCGGCTCAACAAGGAATACACCATCACCCGCAGGCGGCGGTTGTGTGAATCCTGCGGGCGGCGTTTCACCACCTATGAGCGGCTGGAAGTCACCATGCCGATGCTGATCAAGAAGGACGGCCGGCGTGAGGCCTGGGATCGGCACAAGGTGGTTGATGGACTCAAGAAGGCCTGTGAGAAGCGGCCGGTGAGCATCGAGATGATCGATGCCTTCGTCGATGACATGGAGCGGGAGCTGCAGGATATGGGCGAACGGGAGATCCCGGTGGGGATGGTCGGCGAGCGGGTGATGGCGGGGCTGAAGGAGCTCGACGAGGTGGCCTATGTCCGCTTCGCATCCGTCTACCGCCAGTTCAAGGATCTGAGCGAGTTCATGGACGAGTTGAAGGGCATGCTGGACAATCAAGGGAAGGGAAGTTGACCGCCGATCTCGATTTCATGCGCTTGGCCCTGCGCGAGGCCAAAAAGGGCGTGGGTCGAACCTCGCCGAATCCGGCCGTGGGCGCGGTGGTGGTGAAGGCGGGACGGGTGGTCGGCAAGGGCTACCATCGCAAGGCCGGCGAGCCACACGCCGAGGTCAACGCCCTGCTCGATGCCGGCGACGAGGCGAAAAACGCCACCATCTATGTGACCCTGGAGCCGTGCAACCATACCGGGCGCACCCCGCCCTGCACCAGGGCCATCCTTGCCGCCGGGATTGCGCGGGTGGTGGTCGGCATGGCAGACCCCAACCCCGTCGCCACCGGCGGCGCCGATTTTCTGGCCGCCCAAGGGCTTGCGGTTACGCGGGGGGTGCTCGCGGCGCAATGCGAGGCGATCAACCGGCCCTTTGTCAAGCATGTCACCACCGGCCTGCCGTGGGTGATCATGAAGGCGGGGATGNNCCTTGACGGCCGCATCGCCACCCATACCGGCCATAGCGGCTGGATAACCGGCGAGCGGTCACGGGCGGCGGTGCATCGGTTGCGGGATCGGGTTGACGTCATCCTGGTCGGGGTCGGCACCGCCCTGGCGGATGACCCATCCCTGACCGCCCGGCTGCCGAAAGGGATGGGCCATGACCCCTTGCGGGTGGTGCTTGATACCACCCTGCGGCTGCCGCCAACGGCCCGCATGCTGCGGCAGGGGTCGGCCGCGCCGACCTGGATCTTTTCCGGGCCGACGCCGGATGCCGCCAGGGTCAGGGACTTGGAGGCGGCCGGGGCGGTGATCAAGCCAGTCCCCCTTGCGGCTGACGGCGCCATTGAACTTGCCGCCGTGCTGCGCGAGCTCGGC
>DHYT01000100.1:0-201 GCA_002415465.1 Desulfobulbaceae bacterium UBA5123 | reverse complement strand
GAGGAGGGCGAGTCCATCGCCGTCAACGGCGTCTGCTTGACCGCGATGCGGATTCAGGGCCGTCGGTTTCTGGTCGATGTCTCGCCGGAAACCCTTTCGCGGACCAATCTCGGTAACCTGGCGGCCGGCAGCGTCGTCAACCTTGAACGCGCCCTCCGCCTTGCCGACCGCCTCGGCGGCCATCTGGTCCGCGGTTATGGG
>DHYT01000124.1:19640-27207 GCA_002415465.1 Desulfobulbaceae bacterium UBA5123 | reverse complement strand
CTCTGGCTGGCGCCGGTGCAGGTGCGGATCATGAATATCACCGATGCCCAGGCAGACTATGTGGAGGAGGTGTTCCATACCCTTCGTGCGGCGGGTCTTCGGGTCGAAAAGGATATCCGCAACGAAAAGCTCAACCTCAAGATCAGGGAAGCGCAGCTGGTTAAGATTCCGTACATGGTGATTGTCGGCGACAAGGAGATGGAGAACGGCCAGGTCACGGTGCGGTTGCGGGACGGGAAGAATCTCGATCCGATGTCCATCTCCGATCTGATTGCAAGAGTCAAGGAAGAGAGCGTCGCGTCCATGGGGCCGGCCTCGATCCAGGCTTGAGAGACACGTCACTCGTTATTGGGGAGGTAGTGGTATTAAAGGCAAGAAAAAGAGCGAGAAGGGCGGGCGCGAAGCGCGGACCAACATCAATGAGATGATCCGGGCCGAGCAGGTCAGGGTCATTGACGAAGAAGGCGAACAGCTTGGCATTCTGCCGGTGGCCGTTGCGTTGGCCAAAGCCGAGGAAGCCGGGCTTGATCTGGTGGAGGTTTCCCCCACCGCCGAGCCGCCGGTATGCCGGATCATGGATTACGGCAAATATCGCTATGAATTGAGCAAGAAACAGCAAGAGGCCAAGAAGAAACAGACCGTCGTGGAGGTAAAGGAGATCAAGCTCCGCCCCAAGACCGAGACCCACGACCTGAACTTCAAGGTTAAGAATATCCGTAAGTTTCTTGAACAGAAAAACAAGGTCAAGGTTACCCTCCGTTTCCGCGGCCGTGAGATTATATATGCCGATACCCTCGGCCGCGAGGTTTTGAACAAGGTTGGCGCGGCGGTAGCCGATATCGGCGTGATCCTGCAATTCCCGACCATGGAGGGAAGGCAGATGGCGATGTTCCTCGGGCCCAAGTCCTGAGAGTGACGGGGCCGCGACCAAGATTGAAAGATGAGTCATATCTGCAAGGGCGACTTTGGCAACAAGCGAATCCGGAGCGCCCGTAAGTATTAAGGAGATCAAGTCATGCCTAAAATGAAGACCAACAGAGGCGCCGCCAAGCGCTTCAAGAAGACCGGCTCCGGTAAAATTACCAGGAGCAAGGCATTCACCAGCCACATCCTTACCAAGAAGAGCACCAAGCGGAAGCGTAAACTTCGCCAGGACGGCCTTGTCGACGGTTCCAATCTCAAGGGTGTTCGGCGGATTTTGCCCTACCTGTAAGCCGTCAACCGGCACAGGTATGGTTGTAAACGGTAAGAGTCAAGAAGAAGAATATTGAAAGACCGTGGCGGCGCGCAGGCGTCGCTGCAAACGTTTGAGGAGATTGCAATGCCCAGGGTAACACGTGGATTTAAGGCCCGTCGGAGAAGAAACAAGGTACTGAATTTGGCCAAGGGCTTTCGCGGCGGCCGCAGCCGGCTGATCCGTTCCGCCTCTGAGGCGGTTGATCGCGCCCTCTGTTTTGCCTACCGCGACCGTCGTCAGCGCAAGCGTGACTTCCGGAAGCTCTGGATCGCCAGAATCAGCGCCGCCGCCAAGATGGCCGGCACCTCCTACAGCAAGCTGATGGGCGGACTCAAGAAGGCCGATGTGGCGCTGGACCGGAAGGTTCTTTCCAACATGGCCATTCTCGATTTCAAGGCCTTCACCAAAGTAGCGCAGATCGCCGCCGAGAAGCTGTCCTGATCGGACGGCTTCGAACGGCCCGCTTTTTGTCATGGAAGAAGATTTACTCCGCCTGAAGGAAGAGGCCGTCGCAGCGCTGGCCGCTTCGGGCAAGGATGAACTGGAGCCCTTTCGCGTCAAGTATCTTGGACGCAAGGGGCTTTTCACGTCGGTGATGCGCCAGCTTGGACAGGCGTCGGCCGAGGATCGCCCTCGCCTCGGCAAGCTGGCCAACGATATCAAGCAGGAGCTGGAGCTTTCCTTTGCCGCCCGGCTCGAGGAGTTGGGCGGCGGCAAGACAGGCGGCGGCCCGCGATTGGATCTTACCCTGCCCGGCCGCACCGAACCCTGCGGACGGCCGCACCCCGTCACCCAGGTGATGGAAGAGGTTTGCGGCATTTTCGAGGGACTCGGGTTCACGGTGGCCGAAGGGCCCGACGTCGAAACCGACTTCTACAACTTCGAAGCGCTCAATATCCCGCCCCACCATCCGGCCCGGGATATGCACGACACCTTCTACGTCAGCGACGCGCTCCTGCTCCGCACCCACACCTCTCCCATGCAGATCCGGGCCATGACCGAGCAGCAGCCGCCCCTGCGGATGATCGCGCCAGGGAAGGTGTACCGCTGTGACTCCGACATCACCCACACCCCCATGTTCCATCAGGTGGAAGGCTTTCTGGTTGACCGCAAGGTTTCCTTCGCCGACCTCAAGGGGGTATTGTCGGTCTTTATCGCCAAGATGTTTCACCACGACACCGCCATCCGTTTCCGGCCCAGTTTCTTTCCCTTCACCGAGCCCAGCGCCGAGGTCGATATCGGCTGTGTGATCTGCGGCGGCAAGGGATGCCGGGTCTGCAAACAGACCGGCTGGCTCGAGATTCTCGGCGCCGGGATGATCGACCCGGCCGTCTTTGCCAAGGTCGGCTACGATTCCGAACAGTACAGCGGCTTTGCCTTCGGACTCGGCATCGAGCGGATTGCCATGCTCAAGTACGGGATCACCGATATCCGTCTCTATTACGAAAACGATTTGCGGTTCCTGTCGCAGTTCTGACGGGCGATCCTTCGCGGCAGACAGGTTACATGCCCGCGGGGGCCGCAAGCCCGGAACCTCAAACGGAACGCTTGCTGAGAAAATCATGAAGTTCACCCTCAACTGGCTCAAACAGTATATCGATTCGGGACTGACGCCGGCAGCCCTTGCCGACCGGTTGACCATGGCCGGGCTGGAGGTGGATGCGGTGGAAACCCTCTGTCACGACATCGACGACATTGTCGTCGCCAGGGTGATGAGTGTGGCCCCGCACCCCAATGCCGACAAGCTCACCGTCTGTCAGGTGACCGCCGGTGACGGCGACAGCCGGCAGGTGGTCTGCGGCGCTCCCAATGTCCGGGCCGGCCTGGTTACCGCCATCGCCCTGCCCGGGGTGACCATGCCCGGCGGTTTCAAGATCAAGCCCGCCAAGCTGCGCGGCGAGAAGTCGGACGGCATGCTCTGTTCGGCCAAGGAACTCGGCATCGGCGACGCCCATGCCGGGATCATCGAGCTTCCCGATGACCTGCCCATCGGCAGCCCGTTGGCCGAGGTGCTGTCCCTCAAGGACATCATGGTTGAGGTGGATCTCACCCCCAACCGAGCCGACTGCGCCAGCGTGCTCGGTATCGGCCGCGAGGTCGGCGGCTTTGTCGGCAAGAGGATGACGCCGCCGGTTAGCGGTCCCTTGCCCGAGCTTGTCGGTGGCGATCTGCCCTTTACGGTTGAGGTGCAGGCGGGCGACGACTGCCCCCGTTACGCGGCGCGGCTGATCCGTGGGGTCAAGATCGGCCCCTCGCCGTGGTGGTTGAAGCGTTTGCTGCTGGCGGTTGGGTTGCGGCCGATCAATAACGTGGTCGACGTCACCAATCTGGTGATGCTGGAGTACGGCCAGCCCCTGCATGCCTTTGATTTCGGCAAGCTTGCCGGCGGCAGGATTGTGGTCAGGAAGGCGCGCGCCGGTGAAAGGATCGTCACCCTGGATGATGTAGAACGCGAGCTTGATCCCGAAACGCTGGTGATCTGCGACGCCGACAAGCCCGCGGCCGTGGCCGGGGTTATGGGCGGCCGAGATTCGCAGGTGGATGACGCCACCGTCGACATCCTTCTTGAAAGTGCCTATTTCGAGCCGGTGGGCATCCGCCGTGCCGCTCGCCGCTTGAATATGAACTCCGACTCGTCCTACCGCTTCGAGCGCGGCGTCGATCCGCAGGGCATCCCCTTTGCCCTGGAGCGCGCGGTGCGGCTGATCCTCGAAACGGCGGGCGGGGCCGTGGTCGACGGCGGCTTTGATCTGTGCGGCGACCTGCCGCAACCTCAAGAGCTGACCTTGCGGGTGCATCGGGCCAACGACCTGCTCGGCATGACCTTTACCGCCGAGGCGATCTGCGCCCTGTTGAACGGCATCGAGATCCCCGCCGTCAATCGGGATGCCGGCACCGTTGTCGTCACGGTGCCGACCTTCCGGGTCGACCTGGATCGCGAGATCGATCTCATTGAAGAGATCGCGCGCCTGCACGGCTACAACGAGATTCCCTCCACCCTGCCCACCGTGCCGATGCGCTTCCCTGAAACGGACGGCGCCCGCAGCCTGCGCAAGCGGTTGACCACCCAACTCACCGGCATGGGATGCTCCGAGGCGATCAACTACAGCTTCGTCACCCCCCGTCATTTCGACCTGCTGGGGTTGGCCGCCGATGATCCGGCCCGCAAGGTGGTGCCGCTCTTGAATCCGTTGAGCGAGGAGCAGAGCGTCATGCGCTCGCATCTGCTTCCCGGCCTTCTTGAAAATCTTCGCCGCAACATCAATCACCAGCAGACAGATGTGCGGCTGTTTGAAATCGGCAAGGTCTTTCACCATCAGGACCTGCACACCCAGCCCGTTGAGGTGATGGAGCTTGCGGTGGTGATGAGCGGACGTCGGCATCCCGGCGCGTCGCGCCTCCACCACGGCGAGGCCCTGGTCGACATCTATGACGCCAAGGGGCTGGTGGATTCCGTGCTCGCCGACCTGCGGCTTGCCGGGACGGTGTGCGCCGAGCTCGATACGGCGGCGCCTCCCTACGTGGTCGCCGAGGCTTCGGTGCGGTTGGTCGCGGCCGGTAAAACGGTGGGGCGCTTCGGCCAGTTCGAGACGGCGATGCTGAAGAGATTCGGGATCAAGCAGGACGCGTTCTTCGTGGCCCTCGATCTGGACGCCTTGGCGGGGATGCTTGCCGCGCCCAAGGTGTTTGCGCCGTTGCCCAAGTTTCCGGCCGTTCAGTGGGACATCGCCCTGGTTGTCGACGAGGGGGTGGGCGGCGGCGAAATGCTTGCGGCCATCGCCGATGGCTTTGATCCGCTGATCCGGCATGCGGAGATCTTTGATGTCTATCGTGGCAAGAATATTGAGTCGGGGCGGAAGAGCGTGGCCATTGCCGTCACCTATCGCGCCGAGGACCGTACCCTTGATGATGAAACCGTCGGCGGGGTGCATCACAGAATCATCGAAATGATGCAAAACCGTTTTGGCGCCCGTTTGCGGGATGCTTAGGAAGGAAAGATGAAACGATCTAATATCACACGTAAGGATCTGGCGAAATCCATCCATGAAACCATGGGTTTTTCACAGCGCAGCGCCGCCGATTTGGTTGATTCGGTTTTTTCGACCTTGAAGAAGAGTCTCCTCAAGGAAGAGCCGGTGAAGATCGTCCAGTTCGGGACCTTTACGGTGCGCGACAAGTCGCAGCGGGTGGGCCGCAATCCCCGCACCGGCGAGACCATGGACATCGCGCCGCGCTCCATGATTTCCTTCAAGCCCAGCAAGGGGTTGCGGGAGAAGTTGAACAAATAATCGGCTCGCAGTTTTGCTTTTGCGGCCGGCATGCGGCGGCAATGGAGGGCAAAGCAATCGACGGCAAAGTGGTTATCCCGGACAGGCAGTATTTCAAGATCGGCGAGGTGAGCGAGATCACCGGCGTTGAGCCGCATGTGCTGAGATACTGGGAGGGGGAGTTCAAGGAGATTCGACCCCAGCGGGCCGGTTCCAGGCAACGCCTCTTCCGTCGTGTCGATGTGGAGACGATTCTCCGGATCAAGCAGCTTCTGCACGGCGAGGGCTTTACCATCGCCGGGGCCAAGAAGGCACTGGCCAAGGGGAAGGGCGGCGGCGAGGCCGCCATGTCGGATTATCGCGAGGACGCCGATTTCGTCAAGGGCCTCAAGGCGGAACTTGTCGCCTTGAAGGAACTGCTGGAGAAGGAATAAACAGTTTTGTCGCCGGCGGGCCACGATGATCTTGACAGGCCGGGCGGTGCATGCTACATACAGGTCGCCGGTCGAGTACAGGAAGTTTGGGCGGCATAACAAGACATAAGAAATTCGGTCGGGACGTAGCGCAGTCTGGTAGCGCACTTGAATGGGGTTCAAGGGGTCGGAGGTTCGAATCCTCTCGTCCCGACCAATTTGTAACGCAAGGGTTTACGGAGTTATCCGTAAACCCTTTTTTTTGTGTCAAAAATTTGCGAACATATTTATGTTTTCGGGCAGGGCCACAAGCATCCGGGTGCGGCCTGGCGGGAGCGTAAACAGGGGAGAGGCCGTTGCGGCTGAAGCGGGGTGCGTATGGATCAGTTCGTTTCTTTTTGTGAGGTGTTCGGCAAGCCGCTGGCGATTCTGCTGGGAGGGCTGATGGTCATGCTGTTCGTGGTGCGGCCGCTAATGAAATTGTTGAGTGCGGCGCCGAAAGAGAGGGCTGCGGGCAGAGGCGGGAGGGCGCCGGCGCCGGTGTCGAAGAAGGAGGTCGATGCCTTGGCCGCGGAATTGGAGGCCTCGCTGGGCGGCCGCAAGCCAACCCTCTCCGATCAGGAAAAGATCAGCCGGCTGGCGCAGAGCGATCCAGAGCGCGCCAAGGAACTGGTGCGCCGCTGGCTGCGGCAGTAGTTTGCCGGCGCGGGCGTTCCGCCGGCGTCTGCCCCCTTGGCCCGGTGGTCAGTCTGACCATATCTCCGGGTCGGCAATGCCGATTTTAACCGCGTACTTGAGCATCGACATGGTGTCGCTGATCCCCAGCTTCTTGATGATGTTGGAGCGGTGTTTTTCGGCGGTTTTCGGACTCACGCAGAGGATCTCCGCGATCTGGCGGGTGCTGTTGCCGTCCACCACCAGCCGGAACACCTGTTGTTCCCGTTCGGAGAGGAGATCGTATTTGCTCAGCGAACGCTTGCGGCTGCCCGTTTCGTCTTCGTTCAGGTAGCTGTGGATGATCTGGGCGTTGATCTCGTGGCTCAGGTAAAATTGCCCCTTGCTGGCGTTATGGATCGCCTCGATCAACTCGCTGCCGGGCGCTGTTTTAAGCACGTAGCCCATGGCGCCGAGGGAAAGGGCCTGGTGGGCGTAAGCCTCTTTTTTGAACATCGAGAGCATCACCACCTGGGTCTCTGGTGAGCCGTCCTTGATCAGCTTGATNNCCAGAACCGCCACGGCCGGGTGAAGGGATTTGATCTTCTTGAGCAGACCCTGGCCGTCCGGCGCCTCGGCAACCACCTCCATGTCGGGTTGTTCGTTGATCAGCTGGCGGACGCCGGTCCTGACGATGGCGTGATCATCGGCGATGGCGACGGTTATCTTTTTCATGGTTTCAATCCTTCCTGAAGGGGCAACTCCGCCCTGATTAGTGTACCCATGCCCAGTTTTGAACGGAATGTCAAGGTGCCGTTGACCGAGCTGACCCGTTCGCGCATCCCTCGCAATCCGACCCCGGAGCCATCGGCGCGGCCGACGGGCTGTATTGTCGGGTCGCAGCCGACGCCGTTGTCGCGGATGGCAAGGATGACTTGCGGATGCATGAAGGTCATCGCCACCTCGACCTTGGTCGCTTGGGCATGTTTGGCGAT
>DHYT01000124.1:2464-19502 GCA_002415465.1 Desulfobulbaceae bacterium UBA5123 | reverse complement strand
GGCAGCACCTGGCCGAAGTCGTCGTGCAGGTTGCGGGCGATGCGTTTCTGCTCTTCTTCCGCCACCTGCAGCAGGCGCCGGCTGAGCAACTTGTTTTCCTTTTGCAGGCGGTAGGTTTCAAGGGCGCGGTGCAGGGTTATCCGCAGGGGGTCTTCCCGCCATGGCTTGAGCACGTATTGATAGACGTTGCCCCGGTTGATGGCGTCGACGATATCGTCGGCGTCGGTGTAGCCGGTGAGGATGATGCGGATGGTGTCCGGGTCGTATCTGCGCAGCCGCTCCAGCAGTTCGACGCCGCTCATCCCCGGCATGCGCTGGTCGGCGACGACGATGGCGATATCGTTCTCGTCCCGGAAGATCTTCAGCGCCTCGTCGCCGGAGGAGGCGGTGAGTACCGTAAACTCATCCTCGAAGACCATGGCAAAGTTGGAGAGGTTGACCGGTTCGTCGTCGACGTAGAGGAGTTTGACGGTTGCGCCGGCGGCGGAGTTTGGTTCTGCTGGAAAAGATATGTTATGCGGCATGGTTTTCCCATCGCTGCGCGGGGCTTGACGTCGCGGCAGCGTCCTGTGTTGTGTCGTCTTGCTGTTCCGGTGGCGCGAGCGGCAGGATGATTTCAAATTCCGCGCCGCTGCCCTCGTTGCCGTGAACCCTTATTTCTCCGTGATGCTTGGTGATGATCTGATAACAGATGCCGAGGCCCAGGCCGGTTCCTTTCCCCACCTCCTTGGTGGTGAAGAACGGATCAAAAATCTTGCTGATGTGCCTATCGGCGATGCCGGGGCCGTCGTCCCTGATGGTGATGCGGACCGCGTCGCCCTCGTGACCGGTGCTGATCCAGACGTTGCCGTCGCCGGGGATGGCCTGAAAGGCGTTTAAGAGGATGTTCATGAAAACCTGATTGATCTGGCCTGGGTTACAGATTATTTGCGGCATGTCGGGGGCGTAGGCCTTGGTGATGGCGATCCGTTTGCGGTATTCCGGGTGGATAATGGCCAGGGTGCTGTCCAGCCCGTCGTGGACGGAGAAACGTCGTACCCCGGATGCATCCGAACGCGAGAAATCCTGCAGGTCGCGAACGATTTCGGAGGTGCGTTTGGTGCCTTCGTCGATATTGACGATCAGGGTTTGGATCTGGTCAAGCAGGGGTTGCAGCCGCTGTTCTTCCACTCTTCCGGGGGCGGCGTTCCTGGCGTCGGTGAGTGCGGCAATCCGCCGTTGCAGGACCGGCAGGGCGTTTGAGATAAAGTTGACGGTGTTGTTGACCTCGTGGGCGACCCCGGCGACCACCTGGCCCAGCGCCGCCATCTTTTCGGACTGCACCAGGTGGGCCTGGGTCTCCTGCAACTCCCGCAAGGTTTGCGCCTGCAGGCGCAAGCTCTCTTCCAGCCCCATCTGTCGCTCAGCCAGGGCGGCGTTGGTGGTCGCCAGTTCACGGGTGCGTTCGGCCACCTTGATCTCCAGTTCTTGTTTCATTCCGTGGATGGTTTCAAAGGAGTCGGAGAGGGCCTCGACGATGGCCGCATAGGTGTCGGTCAGCACGCCCAGGTCATCGTAGCGGGTGGTGGTGGTGATTCCGAAGGTGTTGATCTCCTCCATCAGTTTGACCAACGGCCGGGTGAAGTAGCGCAGAATGAAGTGCAGGATCGTGTAGCAGAGGATCGAGAGGACAATGGAGCCGAGGATGGTGCTCAGCAGAACGCTTTGAACCTGGCGTTTGAGATCATGTTTGGAGAGGGCCACCACCGTCATGCCGATGATCTCCTGCCGTTGCCGGGCCGGATCGGCGGGGAAATAGAGATCTTCCTCGCTTTCGAAGCCGCCGGTGTTGAAGATAACGGGCGCCCAGAAAAGGAAGAAGTCGTCATATTCGCGGGCAATGGTCTGGGAGGGTGACGCGGTGAGTTGGGGCAACGGTAGCGTGGTTTCCTTGTCGATGAAGGTCGTGAGGCCCAATTGCTTGGCCTCGTCACGATGTTCACGTTTGATCAGCAGTTTGCCGTTTTTGGAAAAGATGGCGGCGGCGAGCACGCCGTGCTGTTCCAGCATCACGGCCACTTGCGGCTGGAGTTGCCCGCTGCTTTCGGTGTAGACGCCGATGCGCGCCGTCTGGGCAAGAAAGGTGGCGGTGCGTTCACCCTGGATTTTCAGGTTATCGGTCAAGGCGAGACGTTCCCGCTGCAGGATGAGCAGGTTGGTGAAACCGACGATGATGATGATCACGACGGCAAAGGAGGCCAGGATCTTGTTGAGAAAATGGCGGCGCAGTCTCTGGAGAGGATGGTTTTTTTTCATTTGACCGCCCCCATCTGGCCGTTGTCGATGAAGGTTACCCCGAGTTTCTTGACGATCAGCGGGTTGTGCTTGACGATGGCACGCGGCGCGGGTTGCGGCGGGACGGCGGCGACAGGCGNNGACGGGCGCCCCGCCGATGATGGCGTTCGCCATTTTCCCGGCCTCGGCGCCGATCGTCGTCATGTCGAGGGTGATGGAGACCGCGGCGCCGGCTTGCAGGTATTTATCGGCGAAGGTGATGAGCGGCATCTTGTTTTCAAGGGAGAAGAGCACGAGATCCTGCAGGGTGGTCGGCTCCAGCAGCGTTATGTCGGGGAGCATCCAGATTGCGTCAACCCGTGCGGTGCGCAAGCCGCTCAGCAGTTTCGGGATATCGCCCCGGTTGTTGATCGGGCTTGCGATCAGTTTGAGAAGATGTTTGGGGGCGGCAATAGTCGCCTCGGCAACAAGATCGCCGGTGCGGGCCGGATCGTAGATCACCCCCAATCGTTTCACATTCGGCAGATGCCGGCGGATGGCCTCGAATTGCTGGTCGGCCGGCAGGCGGAGTTCGATGCCGGTGATGTTCCCGCGTTTGCCGACAAGGCGCTGCGGATTGGCGACCAGCAGATAGACAATGGGGACCTCGGTCACCTGCATCGTCGCCTGCAGGCTGCGGTTGCCGATGGCCAGGATCAGGTCGGGGCGGGTGTTCCGGATCTCGGCGGAGATCGCCTCCGGGCTTTTGTCGGCGATCACAAGCTGACGAAGCGTCACCTGCTGAATGCTTTTGACGCCGACCGCCGGGGCGATCGTGCAGCACGCGCAGACGCTCATGAATCCCTGCAACATCTGCTGGTAATGTGGGCGTTCCGTGTCCATGACGGCGAGAATCTCTTGGCCGAAAGCCGCATCGGGCAGGAGAAGGAAAAGCGGCAGGATGGCGAGAAGCGCTTTTTTCATGCGGGAGGCTGGGGTACCTTGCTGGGGTGAGTAGTCGGCCGGGCAGGCTGACTGCGGCTAGGCTCGAGTCGTTACGGGGCATATTCCTAACGCGAAAACTTACCACAATGTATGCTAGCTTAGAAACCGGAAAAGTGGTATGGGTGATATCCCTTATTTTTTGCGTGTTGCCGGGGTGTTTGTGCTGGTGAAATTTTCTGATTAGCGATATTATTTATCCTGGCAAATGATTGTGGTTGTTGTGTTTACTAGGATTGTTCGTTTTTCCCAATGTTATTTGGGATGAGTTTCGGAGGTTTCATGCGATCTCGTTTTCTTGCTTGTCTTTCATCGGCGGCTGTCCTCCTTGTCGGAGCGCCGTCCCTGGCCGCCGACCAGCCGCAGGATGCCGATCAGGCCCTGCTGGAGCTCTATTTCCCCAGCGACGAGACGGTCGAGGTCGCCACCGGTACGGCCAAGCCTCTTTTGCAGGTGGCGGAGAATGTCACCATCATCGATCGCGCCGAGATCGAGGCCATGCATCTGCATACCGTGGCCGAGGTGCTCGACCGGCAGGGCGGTGTCATGCTCTCTTTTGTCGGCAGAGACTATGGCGCGGGCGTCTATTACAATCTCCTCGGCACCCGCGCCCGCCACACCACAGTCCTCCTTGACGGCATCCGCATCAACGACGCCGCCGGCGGCACCCCGATCACCAACTTCATCCCGCTGGGGATCGTCAAGCGCATCGAGATCATCAAGGGGCCGGCCTCCTCCACCTGGGGCTCGGCCCTGGGCGGGGTGGTCAACATCATCACCAGGGAGACGGGCCGTTTTGCCACCCCCACCGGCGAGGCCGCCGCAACCTACGGAGCAGGCGCCAGCCGTGAACTGAGCCTTGATGTGGCCGGTATTGCCGGCCCGGCCAGCTACTATCTTTACGGTGGCGACATGCGCTCCGACGGCATCCGCCTCGATCGCTCCTTTGACCGTCAGAGCCTCTATGGCAAGGTCAGGGTCGCGCTCCCCAACCGCTCCTCCCTGTCGCTGACCGGCGGTTTCAGTGACCCGGAGCGGCGTTCGCTGAACTGGAGCGATGGCTGGGATATCCCCGGCTTCGATCTCTACGAGCGGAGTAGGCATGAAAACTATTGGGGCACGGTTGCCTACGATGCCCCGCTGGGCGAGCAATATGCCTTGCATCTGGCCCTGCAGCGGTTCCAGCGTGATTACCGGCAGAACTACCATTCCTTGGGCGGCGTAGCCGGGCCGGCGGATGAATTCGTTTTCGGACAGCGGTGGAACGAGTACACCACCTCCCTGGTCAGCCGCCTTTCCTGGGCCGGCGAGCGCGCCAGCGGCAACCTGGGGTTTGAGACCAGCCGCAGCCGGATGGTGAGCGAGGACGCCTACGGCGTTCTCTGGGGGCCGTCCACCACCGTTGCCGCCCCGGAGTTTGAGGAGCGCCGCGGCCTCTACGGCAACGCCACCCTGGTTTTCGGCGATTTGACCCTGTCGCCGGGGCTGCGCTACGACTTCCATTCCCGTTCCGAGGAGTTTGTAAGCCCCTCATTGGGGATGACCTACAGCCTCAGCAAGGATACCCTGCTCCGCGCCTCCGTGGCCCGGGGCTTTGCCGCCCCCTATCTGGCCACCTTCGCCAACAACCCCGGCCTTAAGCCCGAACATATCTGGGCCTATCAGGGCGGCATCGAGACCTACCGCCTCCCCACGCTTCGGCTCAAGGCCACCCTCTTCTACCAGGAGGTGGCTGATGGCTGGAATATGGACACTACGCCTTGGCAGAACTCCGGGGTCATCCGCTGGCGCGGCGCCGACCTGGAGGCGGAAACCGCCCGCTTTCACGGTCTTTCCCTGCGCGGCAACCTCACCTATACCGAGGAGGACAGCATCAAAGACGGCACCGTCGATCTCTCAAACGACGAGATGTACGCGGCCAATCTCTTGTTCGATTACGCAAACGAGGCCAACGGGGTGAAGGGACAATTGAACGGGCATTACGTGAGGATGAGCGAGTCGATCAAAAACGAGTTGCCCGCCGACAACAACACCCTCTGGGACCTGACGGTGACCAAGGCCTTTGCCGCCGGCAGGAGCGGCCAGGCCGAGATCTTTGTCGCCGTCCACAACCTGTTTGACGGTGCTCAGTACTGGGATTACGAGTACCCCAATGCCGGCCGTTGGCTGGAGTGCGGCCTGACCTTTCGTTATTGAGCGCCGTACGGCGTTTGCCATGATGTCTTAGGGGAAGGGGAGAGAGGCCCCCTTTCCATGGGTGAACCTGAAAAAAGAGGAGGTAAGGAAAATGATCGTCCTGAACCAGGGGAAAAACGTCAAGGTTGTTGCTGCCATGCTTGAGTGTTGTGCCGGGAAGCCGATGGCTCCCAAGTAAGTATCGCGGCAGGTTTTGTAAACGCACAGCCAAAAGGAGAGCCGTCCGGCTCTCCTTTTGCTATTTTATCTTGCGCCAAAGGAGTACCGGATGCCGTTGACCCCGTATCTGATCTGTTGTGATCACCCCAGTGATGCATCCCTGAAGATCTTGTTCGGTACCAAGACCGGTGCGCTGATCCTGTTGCCCACCGAGGTCTGGCAAGGGTTGCAAGGGGGTGAAGTGCCTCCCGAACTGGGCGCCGAGCTGACCACGATGGGCTTCTGGGTTGCCGATCCGGCCGTGGAACGGCAGGAGGTGCAGCGCTACCTTGACGACATCAACCGCTACAAAACCACCCTCACCGTGGCGGTGATTCTCGGCATGGCCTGCAACTTTGCCTGCCGTTACTGCTACGAGGGGGCGCAAAAAGGCGATCTGGCGATGACCGACCAGACCGCCGCGCAGCTGCTTGTCTATCTGCAAGGCCGCTTCGTAACGGGAAAAAAGAAGCTCTGCCTTGATCTCTACGGCGGCGAAACCCTGCTCTACAAAAACCGGATCATCGAACTTGCCCAGGCATTGAAGCCCTTTGTCGAAGCGCAGGGCGGCGAATTCCTCTTCAGCATCGTTACCAACGGCTCGCTCCTCACCCCCAAGGTGGTGGAGGAGTTGCTGCCCTGGGGGCTGGACGGGATCAAGGTCACCCTTGACGGGTTGCCGGAGAATCACGATCACTTTCGTCCCTTCAAGTCGGGCCAGGGGAGCTTCGAGGTCATCGTTGATAACCTGGTGGCGGTCGCTGCCAAGACCAAGATCCGGCTGGGCGGCAACTACACCATCGACAACTACCGCGACTTTCCCAAGGTTCTCGATCTGCTCGCCCAGCGTGGCCTGACCCCTGACAAGTTCGAGGTGGTCAACTTCAACCCGGTGATGTCGGTCAAGGACAAGATCGCCCGCAACGAATACGGGGGCGGCTGCGCCGGCATGCATGAGCCGTGGCTGATCGATGCCGCGCCCTATGTCCGCGAGGAGGTCTTCAAGCGGGGCTATGCCATCGCTGAGCTTGGCCCCTCGCCCTGTGCGGTGGAGATCAACGACGCCTTCACCGTCCATTACGACGGCTCCCTATACAAGTGCGCGGTGCTGGTCGGCCACGAGCAGTTCCGGATCGGCCATCTCGCCACCGGGCTTGATGAGGCGGGCCTGGCCCGCCACGAACCCTTGCACTGGCAGCGGGAGGCGAAATGCCGGGGGTGTGTTTACCTGCCCATGTGTTTCGGCGGCTGTCGTTACAGCGCCTATCAGCGCGACGGCCATATGGGCAATGTCGATTGTCAGAAGGAATTCTTCGACGCCACCCTAGGTCCCATGCTCCAACAGGAACTCAAGTACCGTTACGGGCAGGGATGAGGCGCCGCCGCACCTGTGTCGCCGTTTCTGTCTTCCGCAAAAATAAAAAAGGGCGTCCAGTCAGGACGCCCTTTTTTATTGGCTCTATGGCCCTCGCCTCAGGTCAGCTGCCGTGGCTGCCCGCCCGCATCATCCCGTTTCATGGCGCCGCTGTGCCCCTGTCCCTCGACCATCTCGGTGAGTTCGACAATGATCTGGCGCAGCACCATGGTCTGGGCCAGCACCGCCTCGGAGGCGGCGGCCAGTTCCTCGGAGTTGGCGGCAAGTTGCTGGGTGCCGGTGTCCATCTCGCCAACCGCCCGGTTGATCTGGACGATGCCCTGGGTCTGTTCGCGGGAGGCGGTGGATATCTCCTCGGTCAGCACGCCCACCTTGGCGGCGCCCTCGGTGAGTTCTTCCTGCTCCTTGGCGAGCAGTTCCATCTTGCTCAGGCCGTCGTTGACGTTCTTGATCGCCTGCTCGATGAGGCCGCTTGAGTTGCGGGCCGAATTGGTGGTGCGCTGGGCAAGGTTGCGCACCTCTTCCGCCACCACCGCGAAGCCCGCTCCGTGATCGCCGGCCCTGGCCGCCTCAACGGCGGCATTGAGCGCCAGCAGGTTGGTCTGGAAGGCGATGGATTCGATCTCCTTGATGATGTTGGCGATCTTGTCGCTGTCCGCCTTGATGTTGTTCATGCTTTCCCGCATGGAGCGCATGCCGGCGTTGGCCTCGGCGTTGATCTCGGCGTTGCGTTTCATGGCCGCGTTGGCCTCGCCGGAGTTGGCGTCGTTGCGGGCGATCATGGAGGTGATTTCCTCAAGCGAGGCACTGGTTTCTTCCAGGGAGGCGGCCATCTCCGAGGCCATCTCGGCCAGGGAGGTTGAGGCGGTGGAGGTGCTGCCGGCCTCGGCGTTGATCGTGTCGGCGTTCTGGTTGAGCTCCTGGACGATTTTGTTGACGGTGGTGACGATTCTTTGCACGAAGAGGATGGAGAGGAACGCCACCGTGATGATGCTGGCGATCCCGCCCAGGGTGAATGCGATGCGGAATTTGTTTACCTGGTCGATGCTCTCCCGCTCCATGATTTGCTGGGCGGAGCGCAGTTCCTCGACCACATCCTTGGTGTTGTTCATGAAGGCGTAGAAATTTTCGAAATATTCGCCACCGATCAGTTCCTCGGCCGTGTCGGGGTCATCATCGGCCAGGGCCGGCAGAATCTGCTCGTTGATGATGCGCTTCATCGCGGTCCAGCTGGCCTGTGCTTTCTGGAGCTGGTCGATGATCTTGGCGCTCCGTTCATGCGCGTGGCAGGAGGCGCAGTGATAGGTGCTTTTGTCGCGGGGCTTGGAAAAATGGTCGCCGTTCATCTCGGCCAGTTGCTGGTCGAGCCGGTCGGCGGTGGACGTGAGGCCGTTTAGGGTGTCCGGGTCGTACTCCATGATCTGCGACTTGAGGATGCTGTTGAGCAGGTTGACGTTGAGGCGGGTGCGGGCCAGGTCGTCGATGAATTCGCTCTTGAGGGCGATGCCCTGGTATGTCTTGCCGCCGATCTGCACCCGGGCGATGGTGGTCTGGCCCATGATGATGCTGATGATCAGGGAGAGGATGATGAAACTGACCAGACCAAAAAGCTTTTTTCGAAGGCTTAAGCCTGCAATCCAATGAATCATCGCATCCCTCTCGAGAGAAGCTTGTTTGATGAATCGTCGTTGATCCTGCGGAAATTCGACGATTCTGCCTGGGTGATGATTTGCGTATTAAGGATACTTAAAAGGTAATAGGGGAATTTGCAAGGTTTTATGCAGGCGGGATGTTACTGTGCCTAGGTGTGCGTTTAGGGTTGGTTGGCCGCAATGCCTACGGAGGGCGCGGGGATATCTCCGCAGGCGCGCGGTTTTGCAGGGGGCTATTTGTATTTTTTACGCGCCTTGCCAAAGGCCTTCTTGAGATCCTCGGCCGCTTTTTCCAGGGCTTTTCTCATGATCTTCCAGGCCTCGTCGCTGGCGGCCATGAACTCCTTGAGCTGGCCGTGCAGTTCGTCCTTTTTGGCGGTCAGTTTCCTGATGTCGTCCTCATGTTCGGCTTTGAGGGCGCCTGCCGCCTTTTCGGCCTTTTTTTTCAGTTCATCGATGGCTTCTCCCCATTCCTTGAGTTGGGATTCGATTTTCTGCCGGTACGCTTCCCTGGTTTCCATGAAATTTCTCCTTTGGGTGGATTTTTTTTAAGTATACGTCCGGCCGGTGGCGTGGGGCAACGGTTTTGCGGGATCCGTTATTTTTTATGGGCATCGGCGCCGGCCGCGACGGCATGGCCCGCTCACGCGCCTGCCTGCATGCGATGATAATGGCCGCGCCGGGCCATCAGCCGGTCGTGATCGCCTTCCTCGACGAGCCTTCCTTGATGGAGAACGATGATCCGGTCGGCGCGGCGGATGGTGGAGAGGCGATGGGCGATGATGATGCTGGTGCGGTTGCTGATGGTGGTGGCGATGGCCCGCTCGATGAGGATTTCGGTGGCGGAATCCACGTTGGCGGTGGCCTCGTCCAGCACCAGGATGCGCGGGTCGCGGGCGAGGATCCGGGCCAGGGCGAGGAGTTGGTGCTGGCCCGCGGAGAGGGTGAGCCCCCCCTCGCCGATGAGGGTGTCGAGCCCCTGCGGCAGCCGGGCCAGTGTTTCCTGCAACTGGGCGTCGGCCAGCACCCCGGCGAGTTTGGGGTCGTCAATGGCATGGCCGAGGAGGATGTTGTCGCGGATGGTGCCGGGGATGATGAGGACGTCCTGCATCACCAGGCCGACCTGATGGCGGAGCCAGCACGGGTCGAGGGCGCGCAGGTCGTTGTCGTCGATGAGAACCCGGCCCTCGGTGGGATCGTAGAAACGTTCCAGCAGGTTGATGAGGGTGGTTTTGCCGCTGCCGGTGGCGCCGACCACGGCCACGGTTTCGCCGGGGCGGATGGCGAGGTTGAAATCGAACAGAACCGGCTCCGCCGGCCGGTAGCCGAAGGAGACCCCGTCAAACCGCACCGCCCCGGCAAGCTTCTCCGGTCGGAGCGGCGCGGCGGGGGCGGGGAGCCCGCTTTCGGTGTCGAGAAGCTGAAAGATCCGTTCCGCCGAGGCCATGGCCGACTGGACGATGGAGTATTTTTGCGACAGCTCGCGCACCGGCTGGAAGAAGAGCCGCATGTAGGAGAGGAAGGCGACCAGCATGCCGAGGCTCATCCGCTGGCGGACGATCTCGCCGCCGCCGTACCAGATGATCATGGCGATGGCCAGGGCGCTGAACAGCTCGATCATCGGCATGAAGATGGCGAAGATGCGGATCTGGCGGTTGGCGAGGGCAAGGTATTCGTTGTTGAGGAGGGAAAAGCCTTTCAGGGTGGACTCCTGCCGGTGGAGGAGCTGGATGATGCCGAGGCCGGCCAGCGACTCCTGCAGGTAGGAGTTGAGGCGGGCCAGCCGGGTGCGGAGGAGTCGCGATATGTGGCGGGCCAGCCGGCTGAACCAGTAGATGTTGGCGAAGATCATGGGCAGCAGCAGGGCAAGGAGCAGGGCCAGTCGCCAGTTCATGGTGAACAGCACCACCAGGATGCCGAGCAGCCGCAGCGAGTCGTTGAACAGGGAGACGATCACCGAACTGAACATCTCGTGCATGTTCTGGATGTCGTTGGTGAGGCGGGTAACCAGTTTGCCGCCCGGGTTGTTGTTGAAGAAGGCGAGGTCGAGATCGAGCAGATGGCGGAAGAGCCGTTGGCGCAAGCGGTGCATGGTTTGCTGGCCGGACCACTCCAGGGCGATGGCCTGCAGGAAGGTGGCGGCAAAATCGGCAAGGCTCAACCCTACAAAGATAAGCGAGATGCCGATCAGGCCGTCGATGCGCGCCAGGGCCGGCAGGGTGTCGTTGACGATATAGCGGTCCACCGCCAGCCGCATCAGGTGCGGCAGGGCAAGGCCCGCTCCCGCCGCCACCAGGGCGAGGAGGATGGCGCCGATCACCCATGGGGCCTGGGGGCCGATCAGGGCAAGGATGCGGCGCCAGAGGGCGAGATCGCCCACCTTGTTGAGCCGCTCTTCTTCAAAGTAGCCGAAATCGTGCCGCATCACCCCTCCTCGCCGTCGGCGGCCGACCGGTCGGTCTGATGGCGGTGGATGGTGGCGTAGAAATCGTTGTCGGCGAGCAGCCTGGCGTGGGGGCCGCAACCGACCGTCTTCCCCTGTTCGAGGACGATGATCTGGTCGGCGTCGGCGAGTACCGCCAGTCGGTGGGAGGCGATAATGCAGATGCGGTCGGCAAGGTAGGGGCGGATGGCGGCGATGATCCGTTGCTCGGTGGTCTGGTCCACCGCCGCCAGGGTGTCGTCCAGGATCAGGACCGGCCGGTCGAGGATCAGGGCCCGGGCCAGGGCAAGCCGCTGCCGCTGGCCGCCGGAGAGCCGGATTCCCTTTTCGCCGATCATGGTCTGGTAGCCGTCCGGCATCGCCTCGATCTCCTGGTCGATGGCCACTGCCTGCGCCACGGCCTTGATTTCGGCGAGGCTTGCCTCCGGTCGGCCGAGGCTGATGTTGTTGGCGATGGTGTCGGCGAAGAGGGTGGTTTCCTGCGGCACGAAGGCGATGTGGTCGCGGAAGGCATCGATGCCGATTCGGTTGATGTCGATGCCGTCGACGAACACGGATTGGCCGGGCACCGGATAGAGGCGGGCGAGGAGTTGGCAGAGGCTTGATTTGCCGCTGCCGGTGCGCCCCACGATGCCGGTGAGGCCGTGCCGGAAATCCGCGCTGAGATCGGTGAGCGCGGCCTCGTCACGCCCGGGATAGCGGAAGGTGAGGTTGCTGATCGTGATCGCGCCGGGGCCGGCGGGCATGGAGAGCGGGGCGGCGGGGTCCGTGAGCGCGGGTCGGGCGGTGAATATCTCGGTGATCCGGGCCAGCGAGGTGAGGCCGCGCTGGAAGAGGGTGGTCACCCAGCCCATGGCCATCATCGGCCAGGTCAGCATGTAGAGGTAGGTGGTGAAGGCGACGAAATCGCCCACCGTGATCGTGCCGTTGATGGTGAGCCTGCCGCCCCAGTAAAGCACCAACAGCAGGCTCAGGTTGGCCACCAGCCGCGAGAGGGGGAAAAGGGTGCCCTGGAGCAGGGCCACCTTCAGGTTGTCGTTGATGTAGGCGCGGCCCAGCCGGTCGAAGTGAGCGGCCTGATTCCCCTCCTGGGTGCAGGATTTGATCAGCCGGATGGCGGTGAGGCTGGTGCGGGAAAACTCGGTCAGTCGGGAGAACTGCTCCTGCACCCTTTTGAAGCGGTGGTGCAGGCGGGCGGAGAGGCTGGCGGTGCTGAGGGCGAGGAGCGGCATCGGGGCAACCGCGATCAGGGTAAGCCTCGGGTCGATGTAGGCCATGCAGGCGAGGGCGGCGAGGCTCATCAGGATGGCGTCGGTGGCGGCCACCAGCCCCATGCCGCACGCCATCTGCACGGCGTTGAGGTCGTTGCCGGAAAGCGCCATGATCTCGCCCACGCTCCGTTGCTGGAAGAAGGCGCGATCCAGGGTGAGGACATGGGCGAGCAGCCGTCGCCGCAGATCGACTTCAAGCTGCCGGGAGAAGACCAGGATCAGGTTCCGCCAGGCGAAACGGAGGACGGCGATGGCGAGCGCGAGGAGCAGAATGACGCCGCCGTGGCCGAGCAGCTCTTCCTGGCTGACGGTGCCGTTGCCGATGGCGTCCACCGCCTGCTTGATCACCCTCGGGATGACCAGTTGCAGGCCGTCGACGCCGAGCAGGGCGGCAAGCCCCAGCAGGAGGCGCGGCGCGGAGCGGCGGAAGAAGGGGGCGATGAAGGGCAGCCCCTGGCGGGCGGCCTGAAGCCGGGTGCGGTCGATTGGCATCACGGGAGAAAGAGAAGGTTTGGGGCCGTTGCCAGGCCGGGCAGGGGCGCCGGGCAACGGCAGGGACAGCCGATTTTCCGTCAACCATGATTACACCGGCTCACACTCTTCCTGTCAAGGGAAAAGGGTCTTGCCGGCGCGCGCCGTTCTTGCCATTCATGAGCGGCGGCGGTAAGGTGACGGAAGGCTGCCCGATGCGGGAGATAAGGGGTCAGGCCGCCTTCGGGAAGTTGCGGGGATGATCCCAGGAGTTCGGCGTCAGCGGCGCCAGGCCCCAGGCGGCGCGGGCCTTGTCGCAGCGCTCGTTGTGGACGCCGACCTCCCACGAAGCCGGGAAATCCCGGCAGACCGAGGCCCGTCGTGGGTGGATGGTGCAGCGGACCTCGCCGCCGATGGTCCCCTGCAGGGCGATGCAGCGAGGCTGTGGCTGGTTGGTGCCGAGCATCACCCGCCGCCAGGGCGGGAGTTCCTCGGTGAGCATGACCGGAACGCCGCCCGGGGTGACATCATCGGTTTCAGCCCAGTAGAAAGAGGCGCGGAAGTAGGCGCAGCAGGCGCCGCAGAGCAGGCAGGGGTTGTGTCTTTGCATTGGGGTAACGCCCTGAAATAAAAGATTTTATCTCGTGTTGGACGATAATCATCGCGAGATGAGCGGCGTGAATATGCCCAAAGTCGCTGGAAAAAGCAATGGGAATCAGCAGGGTGCTCTCCGTTTGTTTGCAACGCGGAGGGACGTCTCTGCAAAAGGATTGGGAGGCCGTGTGAAGCCATTGACGACGTTCAACAGTCAGCCGCAGTCGACCGCCGCCTGCTGAGGCCCGCCGACGCGGGCCCGGTCGGGCCTGCCGCGCGTCGCGCAACCGTTTGTGGTCGGGGTGCTGGAGACCCAGATCGGGCCGGTGCCGGTGGTTTCGGCGCAACTGTCGTCGGCGGATCGATGGGGGGGCGTCAAGGTGCGCCTGGATTTCGGCCGGATGGATTATCAGGTCGAGCCCGGTCTGTATGCGCTGGGGGTGCCCGGCGTCCGGTCGCCGATCTTGGTTACCGCCAACTACAAGCTGAGTTTTGACAGCCTCCGGAGGCATCTCGCCGGCCGTGATCTCTGGCTGCTGGTCCTCGACACCAGGGGCGTCAACGTCTGGTGCGCGGCCGGCAAGGGGACCTTCGGCACCGATGAGCTGGTCGCTCGTCTGCGCGAAAGCGGCCTTGCCCGGCTGGTGGACCACCGGCAGGTGATTTTGCCCCAGTTGGCCGGGCCGGGGGTCGCCGCCCACCGCATCCCGGCGGCGACCGGCTTCACGGTCCGCTATGGACCGATTCTCGCCGCCGACGTGCCGGCCTATCTCGATGGCGGTTGTCAGGCCACCCCGGCCATGCGTTATCGGCTTTTTCCCTGGCGGGAGAGGCTGCTGCTGTCGCCCCTGGAGGTATTGCTGGCGGTGAAGGGTTCCCTGCCGCTGTTTCTGCTGCTCGCCCTTCTTTTTGCTCTCGGGCCTGGCGATGGGTACCTGCGGAGGGCTCTCGCCCACGGTCTGGCCGGGCTGCCGGTGTATGGGGCCGGGGTGCTGGGCGGCGCCTTCCTGACCCCGCTCTTCCTGCCGTGGCTGCCGGGCCGGGCCTTCGCCCTCAAGGGGGCGGCGGCCGGATTGCTGGTGGCGGCGGGGCTGTTGGCTGTTCTGCCCTGCCGCCACTGGCTGCAAAGCGGGGGCGCCGTGGCGCTGGTGGCGGTTCTTTCCTCGTACTGGGGGATGAAGTTTACCGGCGCCTCCACCTATACCTCGCTTTCCGGGGTTCAGAGAGAGATGCGGCTGGCCGTGCCGCTGCAGCTAGCCGTGGGGGTGGTCGGACTCGGCTGCTGGCTGGCGGCCGGCCTTCTGTCGGGGGGGTGAGATGTCGCGGTTGACCTATCTGAAAGATGTCGCCACCCTTGCCCTTGACCGGCAACGCTGCGTGGGATGCGAGATGTGCGTTGCCGTGTGCCCGCGCGCGGTTCTGGTGATGGCCGAGGGGCGGGCGAAGATCCGGCATCGCGATGACTGCATGGAGTGCGGCGCCTGCGTCCGCAATTGTCCGACGGCGGCGGTTACCGTGCGGGCCGGGGTCGGTTGCGCCGAGGCGGTGCTCAACCGCATGCTGGGCCGGAAGTCGGGCGCCTGCTGCTGCCTTGACGACGATGGGGAAATCCCCGCGGCCGGGTCGCAGGATGGCGGCGGTTGCTGTTGAGAATGGGTTGTATTTTTTTTAAGAATATACTTGACCTTTGTCAGGAGACATTTTTAGATTAGAGCTTGTTTTTCTTTTGTTTTCTTGTTGTTGCAGTGAAAATCGGGGTGAGTGGGGAATCCTTCAATGCTGATCGGCAAGCAGGGCAAACGCATGGCACGTATCGGCGCCTTGCTGCCTTTTTTTGTCTTTTCGGCTCAGTCGGCGCAGGCCGTGCAGGTACACGGCGGCATCGAGGGGCTCGTGTCCCATCAGCTCGGCCATGTCCTCTTCGCCGGCGGCATGCTTTTCCTGCTGTTGACCAGTTATCGCAGCCGCTGGTCCGGTCCCGGCTGGGACCGCTTCAAGTGTTTTCTCCGTCTCACCATCGTCTGGAATATCCTGACCTTCTCAGGGCACTGGCTGCAAATCGGCCTCGCGGATGACAAATTCCTGCGGGTCGGCGGGCAGATAGTCGGTTTTCGAATCGATTCCTTCCGGGATGGTTTTTTCTATCTTGCAAGCCTTGACCACCTGGTTCTGCTGCCCGCCCTTCTCTGTCTATCGGTGGCGCTCAGGCAGTGGGTGAAGGCCGGGGAGGAGAGGCGATGATCCTTTCCTGGTGGCCGGTGGTCCTGGTCGATATCTTCGGCGCCGCCTTCTCGCTGCTGATCGGTTTCTGGAGTATCGGCTATTCGTGGGCCTGGTACCGCAAGAAGAAGGATGACGCCTTTCGGCACTATCTTCTGTTGCTGACCATCGCCATCGCCACCTTCACCATATCCCGATCCTTCGGCCACATCGTCAAACAGTTTCTGCTGATGACCGGCGAGGCGGCGCTGTGGAGGGAGATCTCCCCGTTCAGCGGCGCGGTCAATACCGCGACCTTCATCGTCATCTTCGCCTTCGGCATCTATTTCGACCGGGTTCGGCAGATCAAGCTGCGCGCCGATCATGACGCCGTCAACCTTGCCACCGCGCACGCCAGGGCCGACGCGGCGCTGGAGGCGGAGGCGCGGATTCGGACCATCTTCGATGGCGTCGACGACGCCATCTGTCTGCTCGACGACGACTCCAACGTGTTGTTCTTCAACCGCAAGATGCAGGATCTGCTGCCGGATATATCCGTGAACCAAAAATGTTACTCGGCGCTGTACCAACGCATCACCCCCTGCGATGAGTGTCGGTACCGCGGCTTGCCCCTGGGCGAGAGCTTTTCCCATGAAACCGAATTGACGCGGATCTCGAAGCTGGTCAGTATCAACGGAACCCGGCTGTTGTGGGTTGATCAGCGAGAGGTCAACATGGCCGTCATCCGCGACATCACCGAGCAGAAACGGCTGGAGGCGCAGCTGCTGCAATCACAGAAACTGGAGGCGGTCGGCACCCTGGCCGGCGGCATTGCTCACGACTTCAACAACATCCTCACCGCCATCACCGGCTACAGCGATATGTTGCTGATGAAGCTTGGCCAGGATAGCCCCTTGCGCGGCGACGTCGGCGAGATCCGGCGGGCCGCCGGCCGGGCCGCGGCGCTGGTGCGGCAGCTTCTGGCTTTCAGCCGCAAGCAGAAGGCGGCCTTCGCCGTGGTCGATGTCAACGGCCTGATCCGCAACATGCAGAAGATGCTGTACCGGCTCATCGGCGAGGATATCACCCTGGTCATGCAGTTGGCCGACCATGAGCTGAAGATCCGCGCCGATTCCGGTCAGTTGGAGCAGATAGCGGTCAATCTGGTGGTGAACGCCAGGGACGCCATGCCCGGCGGCGGCAAGATCGTTGTCCGCACCGAACAGGTTGCCGTGGATGAGCGCTTCTGTCGTCGTCATCCCGATGCCGTCGCCGGACGTTTTGTCCTGATCAGCGTGCGGGATGAGGGGACGGGGATGGACAAGGAGGTCATGGAGAAGGTTTTTGAGCCGTTTTATACCACCAAGGACGTGGGCAAGGGGTC
>DHYT01000124.1:0-2428 GCA_002415465.1 Desulfobulbaceae bacterium UBA5123 | reverse complement strand
TCGCGGTCAATATGCTGGAGGCCAACGGCTACCGGGTGCTTACCGCCGCAACCCTTGCCGAGGCCGAGGCCGTTTTCGCCCGCGAGAAAGAGCACATCGATCTTCTCTTCAGCGATATCGTCCTCCCGGACGGCAGCGGCATCCTGCTTGAGGAGCGTTTCCGCGCCGTCCAGCCGTACCTGCCGGTGCTGATGAGCAGCGGCTACGCCGATGACAAGATGCAGTGGTCGCTGCTGCAGAAACGGAAACTGCCGTTTCTGCAGAAACCCTATACCCTTGACGGCCTGTTGCGGGCTGTTCGGCAGGCGTTGGGCGAGACCGGCGCCCGCCCGGCCGGGCGGTGACCGCGCGAGCAGTTTCCTTTTTCGCGGCGGTGGTTTCGGTGCGGCCCGGTTCCCGCTTCCGGCTTGCCTCAATTCCCTTGACATTTTTCAAGTTGCCATTGTAAGTACAGGGAATGTTTTAAATATAAAGTTCATTAACTGATGCGGCCAACGGCGCGGGCATCCTGCCCGCAAACCGGTTTGGCCTGTTCTTCGCGACGGGTGCAAGGAAGAGACGATGACAGTGCATGGGGGAGATAAGCTGCTGCTCGGCATTGATTTGGGAACATCCCAGACGGCGGTGATGTCCGACCGCGGGTACAAGAACATTATCCGTTCGGTGGTGGGCTACCCGAAGGACATCATCGGCATCAAGATGCTTGGAAAGACCCAGGTTTTCGGCGACGAGGCGATGAAGCGCCGTTCCGCCCTCACCTTGTACCACCCGCTGCAGGACGGGGTGGTCAGTGAAACCGGCGGCGGGGATTTCAATGCCGCCGCCGAGCTGATCCGGCACGTGGTCGGTCTTGCCACCGAAGGAACAAGCGCCGCTCCCTGCGGCATTATCGGCGTGCCCGCCCGCGCCTCGGTCGTCAACAAGGAACTCCTGCTTGATATCGCCCGTGGGATCATGTCGTCGGTGATGGTGGTGTCGGAACCGTTCATGGTCGCCTATGCCCTCGGCAAGCTCAATAATGCCATCATCGTCGATATCGGCGGCGGCACCATCGATATCTGCGGCATGAAGGGCACCGTGCCGACCATCGACGATCAGATCACCTTTCTGAAAGGCGGCGATTATATCGATGATCGGCTGCAGACCGCCATCAGTCAGCAGTATCCCGAGACCCAGGTCACCATGAACCTGGCCCGGATGATCAAGGAGACCTACTCCTTTGTCGGGCCGGCCGAGGAGCCGGTCCGGGTCACCCTGCGCGCCGAGGGCCGGCCCAAGGTGTATGACGTCACCGAGGTGATCCGGCATGTTTGTGAATCCATCGTGCCAGAGATCATCGAGCATCTGGCGGAGATCTTCCGGGGGTATGATCCGGAGGATCAGCCCGAGGTTCTTCAGAATATCATCCTCGCCGGCGGCGGTTCCAGGATCCGTGGGCTTGACCGGATGGTGGAGGAGCGTTTTAGCGAGTACGGCAAGGTTAAGGTTGTCTGCGTGGAGGATCCGGATTATGCAGGCAGTTACGGCGCCCTGAAGATGGCGCAAGAGGTGGCGCCCGAATACTGGGATCAGGTCGGCTTCGTGGGCAGCTACTGATTCGGGTTGGGTTGTTTGGCCGCCAGGGGCAGGTGGTTCAGCGACGCCGCCAATATTAACCGTACGGACAAGGGGAACATCCGATGGAAACATTTACCTATTTTTCCTGCGTCGTTCTGGGCATAGCGCTCGGGGTCGGCGGGGACTGGCTGTTCTGGCAGATTCGGTTCAAGCAGGCCAATGACCGGGTGCGCGAGGAGAGCAAGTCGGTGGGGCAATCCTTTAACGCCCAGATCGGCGAAAAGGAGCGGCAGTTGTCGGCGGTGCAGGCGGAGCTTGCCGGTCTGCGGGAGTCGTCGCGGGCGGAGCTTGCCGCCGCGCGGGAGGAGGTTGCCGCCCTGCAGAATCGCATTGCCGACGAGGGGCGGCAGTTGGCCGAGGCCCTTGCCCTGAACAAGCAGTTGCCGGTGCTGGAAAAGGCGGTTGCCGACCGGGACGCCTCCATCGCCCGGTTGCAGGCCGAGAAAACCGAGTTGGCGGGCGTTGTCGAGGAGTTGCAGGCCAAGATCGTCAAGGAGCGCAAGTCATTTGATGACGGGCTGGTGTATGTGCAGGGTCGTCATTATCTGCCCGCCTCGGTGGTGCGCAACCTGACCGGCCGTCATGATACGCTGGCGGGATCTGACGCGGGCGCGCAAGAGGAGTAAGTTGTCCGGCGGCTTTTGGGGTTGCCGGCGAAAGTTATTTTACGGAAGCGGAGAAAACGATGAGTGAGACGGTGGTGAGCGGAGAAGCCGCGGTTGCGGAAGACGATAAGAATGTCGAGATGGTGCGTTCCCCCCGGAAGCTGTTGGTGGGGATCGACCTCGGCACCTGCCGGACGGTGATCATG
>DHYT01000114.1 GCA_002415465.1 Desulfobulbaceae bacterium UBA5123 | reverse complement strand
CGGCATCTGCGCCACCGATCTGGAGATCATCAAGGGCTACCAGCGCTTTTGCGGCATCCTCGGCCATGAGTTCGTCGGCCGGGTGGAGGCGGTGAACGGCCCAGGTCAGGAACTGGTCGGCAGGCGGGTGGTGGGTGAGATCAACATCGGTTGCAGCGAGTGCGATTTTTGCCGGCAGGGCCTCGTCGGCCACTGCCGCAATCGGCAGGTGCTGGGGATTCACGGCCGGGACGGCGCCTTGGCCGACTACCTTACCCTGCCGGTGGCCAACCTGCATCCGGTGCCGGCCGGGATCACCGACGAGGCCGCGGTTTTTGTCGAGCCGCTTGCTGCCGCGTTTGCGGTGGTCGAGCAGGTCGACCTGCGCAACGGCGACAAGGTGCTTGTCCTGGGCGACGGCAAACTCGGGCTGCTCATCGCCCAGGTGCTTAAAATCGTGACGCCGGAGGTTACCTTGGCCGGGCATCATCCCGCCAAGCTCGCCTTGGCGCAAGGTTGCGGAATTCGGACGGTCATGGCGGGCGAGATGGCCGGCGACAAACAGTTTGATCTGGTGGTGGAGGCCACCGGTACGGCGCTGGGGCTCACGGCTGCGTTGCAGCAGGTGCGGCCCCGCGGCACGGTGGTGCTCAAGAGCACGGTGGCGGAAGGGGCGCCGTTGAACCTGGCCCCGGCGGTGGTGAATGAGATCACCATGGTCGGGTCCCGTTGCGGTTCTTTTGGGCCGGCCCTGGCGGCGCTTGCCGAGGGGAAGGTTGCGGTGGCGCCGCTGATCGATGCGGTTTTCCCGGTCGAGCAGGCGTTGGCGGCTTTGGCCAGGGCGGGCAGCCGGGGGGTGCTCAAGGTCCTGGTGGATTTCCGGGACGGCCATCTTGCGTGAAGCGCGGCGTGGATACAAACTCGGGAGGTGAATGGCAATGAACATCGTCTGTCTGCTCGGCAGTCCGCGGCCAAACGGCAATTCCACCACGATGGCCAGGCGGTTTCTGGAAACCGCCGCCGGATTGGGCGCGGTGACCAAGGTTTTTACCCTGAACAGCCTCAGTTACAAGGGGTGCCAGGGTTGTTACGCCTGTAAGAAAGATCTGGATCACTGCATCCTGAAGGATGATTTGACCGGGGTTTTGACGGCGGCGCGGGATGCCGATATCCTGGTTGCGGCGAGCCCGGTTTATTTCGGCGAGGTGTCAAGCCAGTTGAAGGGGTTCATCGACCGCACCTTTTCCTACCTGAAGCCCGATTATCTCACCAACCCCAATCCCAGTCGACTGCGGGGCGGCAAGCAGTGGATATTCATGGTCAGCCAGGGACATGGCGACAGCGATACCTTTGCCGACATCTATCCCCGCTACGCCTATTTCATGAAGTGGCTCGGCTTTGGCGAGACCCACTGCCTGCGGGCCTGCGGGGTGAGAGCGGCCGGCGAGGTGGCAACGCGGGCCGAGGTCATGGCCGAGGCCGACGCCCTGGCCCGCCGGGTGATGGCGGCAAGAGCTGGCGTCGAGTAAAGCGGTTTCCCTCTTGTCGCCTAACCGTTAGACGCCGACAGCAACCGTTTGATCCGTTCCTCGATGGGTGGGTGGGTGCTGAACAGATTCGCCACCGTGCCGCCGGACAAGGGGTTGACGATGTACATCTGGGCGGTGGCCGGATTGACCTGCATGGGCTGCCGCTGGTTGTATTCCGACAGCCGTTGCAGCGCGCCGGCTAGGCCCTTGCCGTGGCCGCAGATGCCGGCGCCGGTGGCGTCCGCAAGGTATTCGCGGCTCCGGGAGATCGCCATCTGGATAAGCGTTGCCGCCAGCGGGGCGACAATCATCATCACCACCGCGCCGACCACCCCGCCCAGATCGCCTTCCTCGTCGTCACGCCGCCCGCCGCCAAAGAGCATTGCCCACTGGGCCATGGTCGCCAGATAACCGATGGCGCCGGCCATCACCGCCGCAACGGAACTGATCAGGATGTCACGGTTTTTGATATGGGCCAGTTCATGGGCCAGCACCCCTTCGATCTCTTCCGGCCGCAACAGTCGCATCAAGCCCTCGGTGACGGCGACGGCGGCGTGTTCCGGGTTGCGGCCGGTGGCGAAGGCGTTGGGGGTAGGGCTTTCCATGACGTAGAGACGCGGCATGGGCAAACCCGCCCGTCCGGCCAGGTCGGCCACCGCCCGGTGCAGTTCAGGCATCTCGCTCGGCGACACCTCGCGGGCGCCGCCCATGGCGAGCGCCAGTTTGTCGCTGAACCAGTAGGCGAAAAAATTCATGGCAAGGGCCGCCAGCAGGGCGAAGATCATGCCCTGTCGGCCGCCCATGGCTTGCCCGGCCATCAGGAAGAGGGCGGTGAGGGCCGCCATCAGGAGAAAGGTTTTGGCGAGATTGTTCATGGTGCTGCGTGCCTCCGGTGACGTTAGTATGGTGACGGGTTTCATGTACTGGCGTCGTCTGTGACAATTAGCGCTATACAATAAGGGTTGCGGCGATGTTGTCAAGGGGCCGCGGAGGTGCGCCGGGGAGGGGGGTCGGAGAGGATATCGTTGAGAGCGCGGCGGAGGATGATGCGGCGTTCCGGCCAGGATATCTGTTGCCAGGGGCGCAGTTGCGGCGCGCCTTTGGCGTCGATGCGAAAACAGTGGAAGCCGTCTTCGTCTTCCACAATCGGGCTGACGGTGTCAAGTGGCAGCGCCGCGAGGGCGGCGTCGAGCGGGCTGTCGTCGAGATAACGCCTGCCGGTGGCGCCGCCCGATAGCCTGGCCCCGCCCTGTGAATGTTCAGCCGCGATGGCGGTAAAATCATCGCCGTGCAGCAGGCGCTGCCGCGCNNTGCTCCAAGTGCCTTGCCGGCGGGTCCAGGGGATGGACAAAGCGGAAGATGGTGCGCCCCTCGATCCAGGCCGGCGTCGATTGCGGCTGTTCGGTAACCTTCCGCAGGGCTGCCGGCAATGGCCCGGAAACGGCGGCGGCAAACTCGCGCCACCGGTCGCCGAGCAGGCGATCGATATCGGTATCCGGCGGCGGCAGCGGGAGGCACGTTGAGCCGCCGGATGCCTTGTGGACGATTTTTTTGAGCAGCGTCAGCCCGGGGTCGATATTCGGCCGGGAAACTCCCGGCGCGGGGGCTTGTTGTCAGAGATGTCGCATCCGTGGCTGTTTGCGGCCGGCGCGGGAGCGGATCGCTTCGAGATATGGCCAGGGGCCGCTAGGTTTTTGCAACAGGTGGCCGAGGCTGAACAGGGCGATGCCGTCGACGCCGAGGTCGCGGGCCGTCTCGGCCTCGGCGCCGATCTGGCCCGGCTCCTTGATATAGGCGCCCAGCCCGGCCCAGACCTTGGTCGGCGCGTCGGGTGGCAGGGCGAGCATCACGTCGCGCAGCTGGCTGCCCACCCGTTCCTCCGGTCCGAAATAGGCCATGGGGTAGACCGCGTCGATGAGCCCTTCTTCGATCCAGGTCGGCCAGTCCTGGCCGTGGTTGAGAAAGGCCTTGCCGGGGTCGCTGAGCACCGCCGCCGACAACGGCAGGTNNCCTGCCTGACGAGCGCGGTGACCGCCTCGGCCCGTTGTTCGGCCCAGAGCAGGGCGGCGGTGGCGAGAATCCGGTCGCCCGGCGGCATCTCGCCGACAAGCCAGCGTTTCAGGTTGGGGGCGAGGAGGTTTTCGGGCAGGAGGCGCGGGTCGATACCCCACCGTTCGCGGAATCGTTCACCGAGGGGGGAGGTCTGACCATAGCGCAAGCCTGGATAGCGGACGAAATCGAGGTGGATGCCGGCCACCGGATACCGGTCGACAAGTTCGACGACCACCCTGGTGAACAGATCCCGGTAGGCGGTGGCGGCCGGATCGGCATAGATGCCCTCGATCCAGCCCAGCGCCCTTTCCGTTGCATCGTAATCCGCCACGGAGCGGCCGTTGTTGTCGTGCAGCAGCGTTTCTGCGTCACCGTTGGCCGGATGGAGGACCGAAGCCGATGGTGATGCGTCGCCCCACAGGTAATAGACGTTGAGCCAGGCATGGATGGGCAGCGGCCTGCAGGCGGCGAGGGTGGCGGCCAGGGGATCGAATCCGGGCGCAACCGAGGCGGGCTGCTCGGGGCGCGGCGCCAGACGGCTCTGGTAGAAGGCGTCGCCCCGACCCCGCACCTGCACCAGCAGGTGGTCGAGGTGCAGCTCTTTGGCGGTGGCGCAGATTGTTTCCGCCTCGGCCTGGTTTTCGATATCGTAGCGGATCACCCAGGCCGTGGTGGCGAGGGGCTGCGCGCAACCGGTCAGCAGCAGCGTTATCAGCAGCGCCGACAGGCGGGGCAGGGGGAAACGGCAAGGTCGCTCGGGCATGGCGTCTGGTATCATGATGGCCGGGGCCGGGGTTGACCGGCTTTGGCGCGGATGGTATAGTCGACCGGTTTGCATGCGGCCGGGGTGTCCCTGTCGATTATTATCATAACAGAGCGCGGGTATTTTTTGTGATGACGAAGGCCACGGACCAGGAAAAAAGTTTCCCCGACGGCATGGAACCACTGGGCGGCGCGACCTTCCGCTTCGCCTGCCACCCCGGCCTGGATTGTTATACCCAGTGCTGCCGGCGGCAGAACATCTTTCTCTATCCCTACGATATCATCCGGCTCAAAGAGCGGCTCGGCATCAGTTCCGAAGATTTCCTCAACAGGCACACCGGGGCGGTGAAAGGGCCCAATCCCCTTTTTCCGTCGATTATGTTGCAGATGGCCGCAAATGAGGAGCAGACCTGCCCGTTTCTCGGCGACAGCGGCTGTACCGTCTACGAGGACCGGCCTTCGGCCTGTCGCACCTACCCCCTGGAGCGGGCCGTGGATCGGAATCCGGCCAAGGGGCAGCCGCGCGAGTATTATTTTCTCACCAACCATCCATACTGCCACGGCCATGGCGAGGATAAGGAGTGGACGGTCAAGGAGTGGCTGCGCGACCAGCAACTCCTGCAGTACAACATGATGGACGAGCTCTGGGCCGAGATGGACACCATCTTCAGGGCCAATCCCTGGCATGGCGAGGGGGCGGCCGGGCCGAGGCAGCAGGTGGCCTTCATGGTCTGCTACAACATCGACCGTTTCCGGCAGTATGTGGCCGACTTCAAGCTTCTCGACGAGTTCCGGATCGACAAGCAGCGCCGCCGCGCCATCGAGGGCGACGACGAGTCGCTGCTCCGCTTCGGCTACGACTGGCTGAAGCTGATCCTTGCCAATATCCCCACCCTGAAACAGCGCCGCTAACGGCTCGCGCCGGGTTCTGCCTCGCAGCAGACGCAAAAAAGCCGCTAACCGTGAATGCCGGTTGCGGCTTTTTTGCGTCTGCTGCGTTGAGGTCGGGCCTATTTACTGAACACCTTGCCCATATTCTTGACCTCGTCGACCTTGCCCTTGATGGCGGCAACTTCCTTGATTCCTGGGACATCGTCGAGGATGCCCTTGCCGGCGCTTTCTTTCACGCCGCCTTCCGCATCCTTGAGGCCCTTTTTGAAGGAGGATATTGCCTTGCCGAGCCCTTCTCCGACCTCGGGCAGCTTCTTGCCGCCGAATACCAGAAAGGCGATACCCAGGATAACGATCAACTCAGGGGTTCCCAAACCGAACATGTTTTTTCTCCTGCAGGCAAAAGGGATAAGTTGTTGCTCAAGCTTCTTTGGAATCGCTGTTTTTCTTCTCGTCTTCGATCTTTTTGGCCTCTTCGGAACCTTCGCGGGTGGCCTTCTTGAAGTTGGTGATCCCCTTGCCGATGCCGGCTCCGATCTCCGGAAGCTTGCCGGCGCCGAAGATGATGACGATGATCACCAGAATGACTATGAGTTCTGGCATGCCGAGTCCAAACATAATTCCCTCGTTTTGCTGGTGGTGTATGACCGCCGGCTGTGTGCCGGCAGGCCGCTTGAAAAGTGATTATAACCGTATTGACTTTACCGTATATGAACGGATGCGCAACTGATATTTTGTCGCACCGGCGTCGCGGTTTATTCAGGTCAGGGTGGCGTGCGGCTTTGCAGCGGCAAGCGGATGATGACCGTGGTGAGGTTGTTTTTCACCCTGATGTCGAGGGCGCCGTGATTGGCCTTGATGAAGCGGTGAATGATGCTGAAGCCTCGCCCCTTCACCTCGCCGCGTGTGATCTTGTCCACCATTGCCGGCTCCATGGCGCCGCTGTTTTGCACCTCCAGGCGCGCCATCTTCTTCTCGCGGCGGCAGCGCAGGGCGAGTATCCCCCCGCCGGCCGGAATCGCCTTGGTGGCGTTGTTGAGCNNTTGAGCAGGTTGTCGATCACCCGGATCAGGCCGGGCAGGGGGCAGCGGACCAGCAGGTCGTCTTCGGTGGCAACGGGTTGTGATTTGATGCCGGTGCGGCCGGATTCGTGGATGACCGCCTCGTTTATGCGATAGCGCGCGATGGCGGTCTTGCCGAGATCGACCAGGGTGTCATGTCCCTCGCCGGTGATGGTCTGGGCCACATCCTGCAGCCGTTCCCCCTCGTCGGCGACGACGTCAAGCAGGGCGCGCAGCTTGTCGCGGACCGCGTTGAGATCCTCGGTATCCAGCAGTTTTCTGGCCCTGGCGGCCAGCCCCGCCACCGCCACGGCCGGGTTCTTGAAATCGTGCAGNNCAGTTCGATCTCCTCGTCGCTGAATGACTGCTTGCGGTCCGAACCGAAGAAGGTCAGCAGGTGGCGCACGGCGCCGTTGATCTTGAGCGGCACGAAGAGGATCGAATTGATCCGGTGCTTTCTGACGAACTTGTGCAGGCCGGGGCTTGCCAGCTTGCTTGCCAGCGGTTCCTTGATCAGCAGGTAGGAGCGGTCGATGCGCTCATGGGGGTAGTCGCCGTAGACGCCGCCCTGGACGGTGGTCTTGAAGTACGGGTGATGGTCCAGGGTAAAGGTGTAACCGGGTTCGTGATAGGTGATGTCGGCCGGATGGGACGCCTCCAGGTGAATGTGCTGCTGATCGTTGGAAAGGGTGAACAGCGAGCAGTTGCGCACCTCAAGGAATTCGCCGAGTTCCGGGATCAGGAGCATGAAGAGATCCTTCAGCTTGATGCCCTCGCGGTTGCTCAGTTTGACGAAGATCTTGTCGCTGATGGTTTCCTTGCGGCGGTTGAGCCGGTGCAGATCGAGGATCTTTTTTTTTGCCAGCACGAAGCTCACCCGCCCGGCCAGCAGTTCGGCGTGAATGATCTCCAGATCCTTGAAGAGGGGGGG
>DHYT01000195.1 GCA_002415465.1 Desulfobulbaceae bacterium UBA5123 | reverse complement strand
ACCGCCGCCCTGCAAACCACCTACAAGGCGCTGCAAGCGCTGCAGGTAAACGAAAGCCAGGTAGCTCAAGGCGCTGTTGCTCCCGAAGGAATGACCAGCGAAGAAGCAACGGCAAAGGTCAGCCCTGAGAAATCCATTCAGAAAAACAAGATCGTCTGCCTTGAGTGCGGTCAGGAATTCAAGATGCTTTCCCCCAAACATCTGCGCTCCCACGGCCTCAACGGTCGCGCCTACCGGGAAAAATGGGGCTTCTCCCTTCGTCAGCCCCTGTGCGCCAAGGCGCTGTCCGAGCGGCGCAAGAAGGCCGGCAAGGAGCGGGGCCTGCCCGCCAACCTGAAGAAGGCCATTGAAAACCGCAAGAAGAAGGGCGCCAAGAAATATACCGCTTCCCCCTGAGCATCACGGCGGCAGAACCTCTCCGTGACCACAGAGAAAGGCGATCGACCCAAAGGGCGATCGCCTTTCTTATGTTGCCCCAGCGAAGGGGGAGTCAGACAAGGATGTCAGACTACCTCTGCATCTCAGCCACATTGAAGAATGTGCACCAAAAACGGTTTGTTTCACGAATGCCGCTTGCGCGACAATTGACCTCCGGCCCCTGAACGGCAGGGCCCCTTCACAGACCTGCCTCCCCCTTCACTCCGCTCCCCTCTGTTCAACGGGAGCATTATTCGCCTGAGTCAAGACAACGGCTCGGCAAACTCATTGACCATCCCAAGATGTCTCTTCTGCCAACAGCGAATACAGATAACGACAGAGACCGTTCACGCCTCATCGCCACCGTACTCGCCGTGGGGATTGTCGTCCTCGGGGCCGGTTTGCGCCTGGCCTGTCTGACGAGGGCACCCGTCTGGGTTGACGAGGCCTACTCGTATCACACGGCGATCCAGACAGTACCCGAAATCTTGACAACCTTGCGTGGCGATAACGGCCCGCCACTGTATTATCTCCTGCTGCACTACTGGATATCGCTGACCGGGGGAGGAACGGCGCCCCTGCGCCTGCTTTCCGTGGCCAGCAGCGTCATCCTGATCTGGGCGGTTTACCGGGCCGGCAGGCGATTGATTTCGAGGCAAGTAGGCTTGCTGGGGGCGTTTCTCCTAGCCATCTCTCCCATTCAAATCTACTACTCCCAGGAAATCAGGATGTATGCGCTGCTGCAGCTGACCGCGTTTGCCTCCTTTTACTTCCTGATCCGGTTCTGCCAGGAGCGCCGACTGTCATATTTTGTTTATCATGCGACGGCAACGCTTCTCTGTCTTTATACCCACAACTATGCCTTTTTCTTGATTGCGGCGGAATGGGCCCTGCTCCTCGTATCGGGCCTTCTCCCTGGCAGATGGAAAGACTTCCTGGCCTTGGCGGCGGTCATCGCCATGGGCTATCTCCCATGGCTGCCCTCCTTTCTAAGCCAACTCAACAATCCCGGTTTTGCCTGGTACGCCTTGTTCTGGCAACAATGGGGGCCACTGGGGGCAGCATCACGAACCATTCAGTTATTCGCCATAGGCGGCAGGCAACCGATTTATGTTGGTCTTCAGGCAACGGCCTGGGGCGGAACGGTGCCCGCCTGGCTTGCCAGCGGCTGCGTTCTTTTCGGCCTGGCACGACTTTACCAGAACAAGCCGTCCGCTGGACGATTGGAACTCTTCTGGCTGCCGGTCTATCTGTTCACCCCTCTTCTCCTTTCCCTGGTGACCTCCATGGTCATGATCCCAAACTACATGCCCGGTCGGGTGGACCAGCTGGTCTTTCCTGCCTTTTGTCTGCTGATGGGCTTTGGGGTTGCCGCAATCCCCAGGCACTGGCTGCGTTCCGCCATCATCGCGGTGGTCGTGCTGAACGCTACCCAAACTCTGGCCGGCTATTATCAACAATCCTATGCCCACAGCGACCGGGAACTGGCATCCTACGTCGAATCCATCTCCGATCAAAACACCATGCTCCTCTGCACCGCCCTGACCCGCGCCTCTCTGGCCTATTACCTGCGTGAAGACAAGAGGGAGATGACGACGTTCTCTTATCCACGGGCAACAGCGACCCATCTCGGCTATCAGAATCACCCTTCTTTGCTGGATAAAACCGGCAGACAACACCAGGAGGCCCAAAGCGTCCTCACTGACATCCGCGCCGGGCTTGGCCAAAACAGTGGCCGTCTTGTCGTCGTTGTGGTGGCAAACAGAGTGAACACGCCACTGCTGGAGGTGATCCGGCAAAACGATTGGCTTCATCCCCTTGGCAAGCCGGTACGTTTCCGACAGTCCGTCACCAATCTGCCGATTCTGGTTTTCAATTACGCCGTTGACAATCGCCGCAGACCTTCTGCCAATAACGACCGGGGCGATTGAGGCCAATAGCTACGCCTGACGGGACCCATTTACCTACCAAACAACGCAACCAGTTCGCCTCGACAGATAAGACAAGCGGAACAGAACCCCCGGATCACCCCGCGAGACCTGCGTCGAGTCAGCCAAGCCTTTCTGCAACCACGATCCTGTACCATCCCTGCTGTTAGCCTGGAAGACGGGCGTCGTCCGCTCGCTTGCGCAACGTCGCGATATCGGATGGATGCTGCGGGTCAAAAGGCGGGGAGACCGATGCTCACCGTCACCTGCAGCGACTCCGGCCGGTCGATGACAAAGGAGGCGCTCCACGAGGGCATGCACCCGTTCAATGGCTGCCAGCGCTCCCTCCAGGGTCGTCTCCGATAACATCAGGAGGAATTCCCCCATACCATAACGCGCCACTCCCCCCCAGTTCTCACGAACATTTTGCCTCATCTTTCTGAGCCTTCCCTCGGCAGTCGACTCGACGTGTGAGAAATACCTACTCAATCCCGGGTGCGCAGTTCACCACCGTGAGCCGGGAAAAATTTCCATGCACAGCTCCCATCTGTCACCGGATCCGGCCCGGCGACAAATGGGACCGCCGTACCAGGTGACTAATGTCATTTCCAAAAACTTCCTAATTCATGCCGAAATGTATTACACTTGCCATGGATTGTCGGCAACCGGCGTTGGGCCATAGCACCACCCCGAGGGAAGAGTAAGTCATGCACACCAGGATGAAACCGACAGGACTGCCGTTGTGGATCGTATTGGTCATGGGCTTCATTGCCTTTGCAGGTTGCGTTCGAGAGCAACCCCCTTTGATCGTTTACGCCGGCAAGGGACTCCGGAACACCATGGAAAAAATTCGTCAGGATTTCGAGGAAAAGCACGGCATCCCTGTCTCCATCATCTATGCCGGCAGCGACACCCTGCTGACCACGATCCAGAAATCGAAAAAGGGCGATATCTTCATCCCCGGCTCGGCCCCGTATATCGCGGAGCTGCGGGAACAGGTGACAACGATCCGGCCTGTCGCCAAACACATGCCGGCCTTTCTCGTCCGCGCCGACAACCCCAAGCGCCTCCGCACCTTCACGGACCTGATGGCGGCCGGGGTTAAAATCGCCGTTGGCAACAAGGACATGTGCGCCATCGGCATGGTGGCGGAAACGATCATCGCCGCCTCCGAACAGCCCGAAACCTTCCGCCGCAATATCGTCGTGACCGGCTCAACGGTCAACGAGTTGCTCAACCTGGTCGTCACCGGGGAGGTTGACGCCGCCCTGGCCTGGGAAGACATGCAGCAATGGCCGGAGGCAACCGGTCTGCAACCGGTCGCCATCCCCGACGCCATCAACGCGCCCGAGGAAATCCAGATCGCGATCCTCGCCAGCAGCGCCAACCCCAAGCAGGCCGCCCTGTTCGTCGACTTCGTCGCCACCGAGGGCAAGGCAAGCTTTGCCAAACACGGTTTCCGAGTGGAATAAGATGCGGATCAAACAAAAACTCCTGGCAGGCTTCCTGCTGATCTCCCTCCTGACCCTGGGCGTCAGCTACGGAACCGGCCTGCTGGTCCAGGAGGAAACGGAAAAAGCCTTCCAGACGGTGGGCGAGAAGATCCTGCCTGGCAATATCGCCCTGGCCAGAATGACTTCCGAACTGTACCACACCGTCGTCCTGCTCGCCGAATACGAAGCAACCCCCACCGACATGATCCGCGCGGATATCGAGGCATCCATTTCCAGCCTGGACGCCTACCGCACCCTCCACATCCTCTACCACGATGAAGAAGATGTCTCGAAACAGATAGAGCATATGATCCAGGAGTTCAGCCGATCCGTGGCCCAGCATCTGCTCCTCCAGCAAAGGGGGGGATCGCCGCAGCAACTGCGGGAAACACGGCGGAAGATCGACAAGATCCTGGAAGATTTCGTGCAGTCGGTCAACCCGCACATCGAGCATGAGTTTGCCGCCAGCGCCAGGCAGATCACCGCCATCAAGCTCAAAAACCTGCACGCCCGCAGGGTGCTGCTGGTCGTGGGCGGCGCCGTCCTTCTCCTTGCCTGCGTCTTAAGCTATTTTATCGCCCACCTGCTCGCCAGGCCGCTGCTCACCCTCCGCAACGCCGCCCAGGATATCGGCGGCGGCAAACTCGACCTCGCCCTGTCGATATCCTCCCATGATGAGATCGGCGAACTCGCCCGCGCCTTCACCGAGATGGCCGGCAAGCTCTCCGTCACCCACGCCGAGTTGGTTGCCGCCAGGGATTATATCAACAATATCGTCGCCTCCATGGTCGACGCCCTCCTCGTTGTCGCGCCGGACGGGACCATCCAAACGGTCAACGCCGCCACCTGCTTCCTGCTGGATTACAAGGAGGAAGAACTCACCGGCCAGCCGCTGCACACCGTTCTCGCCCAGGAACTGCTGCCCGCCGAAGACCTCGAGGAACTGGCGGAGCGCGAGGCGATCCGGGATCTCAACGTCGAATTCAAAACGCGCCGGGGCGAAAGCATCCCCATGTCCATTTCCGGGGCAGCCATGCATGACCAAACCGGCAAGCCGCTGGCCACCATCATCGTCGCGCGCGACATCCGTGAATTGACCCAGCTGGTGGCCAACCTCAACAGCATCAACCGGCAACTCAGCGACGAAATCGCGGAACGCACCCAGGCGGAAAACGACTTGGCCGCCGAGAAGGAGCGCCTCGCCGTAACCTTGCGCAGCATCGGCGACGGCGTCATCACCACCGACACCCAGGGCCGCGTGGTCCTGATCAACAAGGTGGCGGAAAACTTGACCGGCTGGAGCCAGGCCGAGGCGGAGGGCAAACCCCTCACCGAGATCTTCCGGATCATCAACTCGAAGACCAGGGCGATCTGCCAGAATCCGGTGGAAACGGTTCTCGCCACCGGCCAGGTGATCGGTCTCGCCAATCATACCGTCCTGATCGCCAAAGACGGCACGGAAAGGGCCATCGCCGACAGCGGCGCCCCCATCCGCGACTGGGAAAGCCGCACCATCGGCGTGGTCCTGGTCTTCCGCGACGTGACCGACGAAGAGCACATGGAGCAGGAACTGCTCAAGATCAAGAAGCTGGAATCCATCGGCGTCCTGGCCGGCGGCATCGCNNCACGACTTCAACAACATCCTCGCCGCCATCCTCGGCAACATCGATCTTGCCCTGAATTTCATCACCCCCGCCGACAGAACACACAAACTCCTTGCCGACGCCGAAAAAGCGACCCTGCGGGCCACGGACCTCACCCAACAGTTGCTCACCTTCTCGAAGGGCGGCGAACCGGTCAAGAAGCTGGCCGCCATCACCGAGATCATCACTGATTCATCGCAGTTTGTACTCCGGGGCAGCAATGTCCGCTGCGAGTATCATTTTGCCGCGAACCTGTGGCCGGTGGAGATTGACAGCGGCCAGATCAGCCAGGTGATCCAGAACCTGATCCTCAATGCCGTCCAGGCAATGCCCGAGGGCGGGGTGGTGGAGGTGACAGTGGAAAATGCAGTACTTAAGCCGGGGGAGGTTTCCTTCCTGGCCGCCGGTGAATATGTAAAAATCGCTATCAAGGACCATGGTATCGGCATCGATAAACGCTGTCTTCAAAAAATTTTCGACCCCTATTTTACCACCAA
>DHYT01000132.1:2543-3813 GCA_002415465.1 Desulfobulbaceae bacterium UBA5123 | reverse complement strand
GTCCTGCGCCACGTCCACCAGACGACGGGTCAGGTAACCCGAGTCGGCCGTCTTGAGAGCGGTGTCGGCCAGACCCTTACGAGCGCCGTGCGTAGAGATGAAGTACTGAAGCACGGAGAGCCCTTCGAGGAAGTTGGCCACGATGGGCATTTCGATGATCTCACCGATCTGTCCGGTTATTTTCTTCTGGGGCTTGGCCATCAAACCGCGCATACCGGCGAGCTGCCGCATCTGCTGACGCGAGCCACGAGCACCGGAGTCGGCCATGATGAAGATCGAGTTGAAACTCGGGGTCTCGATGAACTTGTTGTTCTTGTCGCGGAGATACTGGACGCTCATCTCCTTCATCATCTCCTGGGTGACCTCGTCGGTGGCGCGCGACCAGATATCGACAACCTTGTTGTATTTCTCGCCGGCGGTGATCAGACCATCGGCATACTGCTGCTCGACCTCGAGGACATCGCCCTCCGACTTGGCCAGGATGTCGTCCTTCTTCACCGGGATCATCATGTCGTTGATGCAGATGGAGACGCCGCCGCGGGTGGCGTACTCGTAGCCGAGATCCTTCAAGCGGTCGGCCAGGATAACGGTATCCTTGGTGCCGGCGTGACGGTAGGCGTAGTCGATGAGCTTGGCCAGCTCCTTCTTGCTCAACACCTTGTTGACCACGTGGAACGGAACCGTTGCCGGCAACAGTTCGCCGACCAGCACGCGACCGACCGTGGTGTCGATCAGCGCGTCGCCGATCCGGACCTTGATCTTGGCCTGCAGGTGTACCTCGCCGGCGTCAAGCGCGATCAACGCCTCGGCGGCGGAGGAGAAGATCTTGCCCTCGCCCTTGGCCATCAGCCGCTCGCGGGTGATGTAGTAGAGACCGAGCACGATATCCTGCGAGGGGATGATGATCGGCTCGCCGTGGGCGGGGGAGAGGATGTTGTTGGTGGACATCATCAAGACCCGCGCCTCGATCTGCGCCTCAACGGTCAGCGGCACGTGCACCGCCATCTGGTCGCCGTCGAANNAGCTGGATCGCCTTGCCCTCGATGAGCAGCGGCTCGAAGGCCTGCATGCCCAGTCGATGGAGGGTGGGGGCGCGGTTGAGGATGATCGGGTGCTCGCGGACCACATCCTCGAGTACGTCCCAAACCTCCTTGGTCCCCTTCTCAACCATCTTACGGGCGCTCTTGATGGTGGTCACGTAGCCCAGCCCCTCAAGCTTGTTGTAGATAAAGGGCTTGAACAGCTCCAGGGCCATCTTCTTGGGCAGGCC
>DHYT01000132.1:1894-2272 GCA_002415465.1 Desulfobulbaceae bacterium UBA5123 | reverse complement strand
AGGATCATCCACTCCGGCTTGTTGCCGGAATCACGGAACGCCTCGACCACGTTGAGCCGTTTGGCCAGTTTCTTGCGCTTGGCCTCAGAGCCGGTGCTGCGCATCTCTTCGCGCAGGACCACCGACAACGCCTCGAGATCGAGGTTGGCGAGCATCTCCTTGATGGCGGCGGCGCCGATGCCCACCGTCACCTTGCCGGGGAATTCCTCCCGAATCTGGCCCCAGCGCTCTTCGTTGAGCAGGGTGCCGACGGGGATGGAGGCTTCGTCGGAGGCGACCACCACGTAAGCCTCAAAGTAGAGGATCTTCTCCAGTTCCTTCAAGGTGGTGTCGAGCATGTTGCCGATCTTGCTCGGCAGGCTCTTCAAGAACCAGATA
>DHYT01000132.1:0-1816 GCA_002415465.1 Desulfobulbaceae bacterium UBA5123 | reverse complement strand
GTAGTTGATCGTCTCCGGCTTCTTTACCTCCCCGTGCGACCAATCGAGGATCTTCTCCGGCGAGGCAAGCGAGATACGAACAGACTTAAAATTGACCGGGGTTTTCGCTTTACCAAATAAGTTAAAAAGTTCATCCACGGCGGCACCCTTTCAAAGCAAAAATTCAAAAAAACAGTTACGAACCAGACGACGGCATGCAGCGGCAGCTTATTCGTCCATCAACTCCATGTCGAGGCAGAGTCCCTGCAATTCCTTGACAAGAACATGGAACGACTCGGGCAACCCGGCTTCCAGGAAGTTGTTGCCCTTGACGATTTTCTCGTACATCTTGGTCCGCCCGCCGACATCGTCGGACTTAACGGTCAAGAACTCCTGCAGGGTGTAGGCGGCGCCATAGGCCTCCATCGCCCACACCTCCATCTCACCGAGACGCTGACCGCCGAACTGGGCCTTNNTTGCCGCCCAGCGGCTGCTGGGTAACCAGCGAGTAGGGGCCGGTGGAACGGGCATGGATCTTGTCATCAACGAGATGATGCAGCTTCATCACATACATGACCCCCACCGTCACCTTGTTCTCGAAGGGTTCGCCGGTAAGCCCGTCATAGAGAACGGCCTGACCGACCTCGTCGACGCCGGACTCAACCAGCATGGCGCGGATCTCCGACTCGTTGGCACCGTCGAAAACCGGGGTCGCCATATTGACGCCGCCGGCCAGGTTGTGGGCCATCTGCAGAAAATCCTCGTCGCCGAGCTCGGCGGCCAGGGCCTTGTATTCGTCCTTGGAGTAGACGGCCTGCAGCTTCTTCTTGATCGCGGCCACATCATGCTTTTCGGCCATTGCCTGCAACTGCTCGCCGATCCGCTTGGCGGCAAGGCCGAGATGCACCTCCAGCACCTGCCCAACGTTCATACGGGAAGGTACGCCCAGGGGGTTCAAGACCACGTCCACCGGGGTGCCGTCCGCGAAATAGGGCAGATCCTCTTCCGGCAGAATCCGGGAGACGACACCCTTGTTGCCGTGACGGCCNNCTTGACCATCTTGATCACGCCGGGAGGCAGGTCATCACCCTTGCGACGCCTGGAGATCCGAGCCTCGTAACGGTCCTTGACCGCCTTGCTCTGGCTGTCATAGCGCTCGAAGATCAGGTCGATCTCGCCCTCGAGCTTCTTGCGATCCGAGTAGTCAAGCCGCTTGATCTCGGCAAGCGGCAGCTGCTCGATGACCTCGCGGGTGATCTTCTTGCCTTTGGCCAGCAAGGTCGTGCCGTCCTTGGCGACGATGCCGGATTTGCAGGTCTGGCCGTTAAGAATATCGGCAAGCGCGCTGCGCACGCCCTTCTTGAGACAGCGCAGCTCATCCTCCATGTCCCGCTCGAGGATGGCCACCTCGGCCTCCTCGATGGCCAGGGCGCGCTCGTCTTTCTCTACACCCTTGCGGGAAAAGACCTTGGCGTCGATGACCACACCCTCGACCCCGGGCGGCACCCTGAGCGAGGTGTCCTTGACATCGCCGGCCTTCTCGCCGAAGATGGCGCGCAACAGCTTCTCCTCGGGGGAGAGCTGGGTTTCGCCCTTGGGGGTTACCTTGCCCACCAGGGTGTCGCCGGGCTTGACCTCGGCGCCGATACGCACCACGCCCGAATCATCGAGGTTGGCCAGGGCCTCCTCGCTGACGTTGGGGATATCGCGGGTAATCTCCTCCTTGCCGAGCTTGGTGTCGCGGGCAACGGTTTCAAACACCTCGATGTGCAGGGAGGTGTAGACGTCCTCCTTGAGCATCCGCTCGCTGAGCAGAATGGAGTCCTCGAAGTTGTAG
>DHYT01000074.1 GCA_002415465.1 Desulfobulbaceae bacterium UBA5123 | reverse complement strand
GGCGACCCCAAGCAGGCGATCTACAGCTTCCGGGGCGCCGACATCTTCACCTACCTCGAGGCGGCGGGCCGCGCCGACAACCGCTACACCCTGGAAACCAACTACCGCTCCGAGCCGGGGGTGATCGCGGCGTTGAATCACCTCTTTGCCCTGCACAGCGGGAAACGGCCGCCCTTTGTCTTCCCGGAGATCGCCTTTCTGCCGGTGCGTGCCGCCGACAAGGCGCATACGCTGTTGAAAAGCGATGATGGTCTGGCGCCGCTCACCTTTTGGCAGTTTGAGCCGTTCGGCAGCCGGGATGAGGCCAAGGAGCGGATCGCCCGGGNNCACCTTCTGGACCTTTGCCGCCACCGCCAGCCGTGACGAGGCCAAGGAGCGGATTGCCCGGGGGGTGGCCGTTGAGATCGGCCGGTTGCTTGCCGCCGGTCGGGCCGGTAGGGCGCGGCTGGGCGACCGGCCGCTGGCGGCGGTGGACCTGGCGGTGCTGGTCCGCAGCCATAAGGAGGGCGAGATCGTTCGCCTTGCCCTGCAGGCCCGCCATATTCGGGCGGTGATCTACAGCCAGGATTCGGTTTTTGCCGGCGAAGACGCTTGGGAGCTGCAACTGGTTTTGCAGGCGGCCCACGAGCCCCTCAACCAACGGCGGCTCAAGACCGCCCTTGCCACCTCGCTTCTTGGCTGGGACGCGGCCGGGTTGGTGCGCCTGGAGGAAGACGAACAGCTCTGGGAGGAGATTGTCGCCCGTTTTATCGGCTATCAGCATCTCTGGCGGGAAAAGGGCTTTGTCGCCATGCTGCGGGGGCTGCTGCGGCAGGAAGCGGTCAAGGAGCGGTTGGCGGCAAGGGATGACGGCGAGCGGCGGCTCACCAATCTTCGCCATCTTCTCGAACTCCTGCAGAGCGCGGCCCATGACGAGGGGCTGGGCGCGGCCGAGATGCTGGCCTGGCTCGCCAGGCGGCGGCGCGAGGCCGGGCGGATGGGCGATGAGGAGCAGCTTCGCCTTGAAAGCGACCGCCATCTGGTCAAGATCGTCACCATCCACAAATCCAAGGGGTTGGAGTACCCGGTGGTTTTCTGCCCCTTCCTCTGGGAGGGCAATGCGGTGGTGCGCGACACCGCCAAGGGGGAGGTCAGTTTTCACGACCAGGACAACCTCTTGCGCATGGATCTCGGCAGCGGGGAACTGGTGGCAAACAGATTGCGGCAGCGGGACGAGGGGCTGGCCGAGGACATGCGGCTCTTGTATGTGGCGCTCACCCGGGCCAAGCATCGCTGCTATTGCTGCTGGGGGCGGGTGAAGAACCAAAAGGGCGATGTCTCGGCCCTCTCTCCCCTGGGCTATCTGCTGCATCCGGTTGCCGGCGGCGAAGAGGGGGTGGTGCCCGCCCTGCAGGGGTATTTTGATGCCCTGGAAGATGATCAGGCGGCCGCCACCCTCCTGGAACTGGCCGCGCAATCCGGGGGTACGGTGGCGGTCCGGCCGTTGCCAACCGAGAACGAGGCGGCGCCGGTGGCCCATGCGCGCGCCGAGCAGTTGCTGCCGCCGCGGCTCTTTGCCCGCCCCTTGCGCGACGACTGGACGGTGCGCAGTTTCTCTTCGCTGACCAGGGGCGGCGAGCCCCATGGCGCGATCCTTGACGACGAATTTTTTACCTCTCCCGCATCCGCGGCTGACAACAGCCATGAGCCGGTGCGCTCGATCTTCTCTTTCCCGCGCGGGGCCGAGGCCGGTACCTGTCTGCACGGGATCTTCGAGGAACTTGATTTTGCCGAGGTGCGGAGTGCGGCGGCGCAGGAACTGGTGCGGGAAAATCTTGAGCGTTACGGCTTTGACGTCACCTGGACGGAGACCTTGCTCGACGCGCTGGCGATGATTGTCGCCACCCCCATCGACCCTGCCGAGCCGGAGCTCCGGCTGGAAACAATCGCTCTGGCGGACCGGCTGAACGAGATGGAGTTCCACTATCCGCTGGCCGCGATCACCCCCCGGGGGTTGCAACGGGTTTTTGCCGCCCACCGGGCCGATCTTGCCATCGGCGATCTGCCGGAACGGCTGGGCAGACTTCAGTTCAGCCCCGGCCAAGGGTTTATGAAGGGCTTTGTCGATCTGATCTTTATCCGGCAGGACCGCTACTTTATCGTCGACTACAAGTCCAACCATCTTGGCGACACCCTCGACTGCTATGCCCAGCCGCAGCTGGCCCGGTCGGTGGCCGAGGCCCATTATGCGCTCCAGTACCACATCTACACCGTTGCTCTCCACCGCCATCTCAAGCTCCGGTTGGGGGCGGCCTACGATTACGACCGCCAGATGGGCGGCTCGTATTACCTCTTCCTGCGCGGCATGGACCCAGCCGCCGGGGCCGGGCATGGCGTTTTCCGCGAGCGGCCGGATCGTCTGTTGATCGAGGCGCTGGATCTCTATCTTGCCACCGGTGAAGAGGGAGGGGGGCGGTGATGAGTCAAGCCATGGGAGTTATCGCGGCGGGGCGGGCGCCTGGGGTTTTATCCGAACTGGAGATGGCCTTCGGCCGTTTCATCGGCCGGGTGGCGCCGGATGCGGGGGAGGGGGTGCTGCTGGCGGCGGCGCTGGCGGTGCGGGCCACCCGCCAGGGCAATGTCTGTGTCGATCTCGGGCCGCTGGCCGGCGGCGAGTTGTTTGACGATGGTGATTCCGGCGGGGTTTTCCTGCCGGAGCTTGCCCCGTGGCTTGACGCCTTGCGGGCAAGCTCGGTGGTGGGCGCCGCCGGGGATTTCCGGCCGCTGATCCTCGACGGCCACCGCCTCTATCTGCATCGTTACTGGCGGTACGAGCAGGAGCTGGCCCGTGCTCTGCAGCGGCTTGGCCGGGAGGCGGTGGCGGTAGATGGCGGACGGCTGCGGCAACTGCTGGCGCAACTCTTTCCGGCTTGCGAGGAAAAGGTTCTCGACTGTCAGCGGCTGGCGGCAACGGTTGCGGCGATGCGGAAACTCTGCATCATCTCCGGCGGCCCCGGCACCGGCAAGACCTTCACGGTGGTCAAGCTCCTCGCCCTGTTACAGGAACTGGCCGCGCCGGGTTGCCTGCGGATCGGCCTGGTCGCCCCCACCGGCAAGGCGGCGGGCCGCTTGCAGGAATCCATCCGCGCCGCCAAGGGCAAGCTTGCCATGTCCGCCGAAATTCTTGCCCGCATCCCGGAAAACAGCGGCACCATCCATCGTCTGCTGGGGGCGCGGATGGGCTCGCCCTCTTTCCGCCATCATCGCCGCAACCCCCTCCCCCTGGACCTGCTGGTGGTGGATGAGGCCTCCATGGTCGATCTGGCCCTGATGGCCAAGCTCATCGACGCCCTGCCGGCAAACGCTCGCCTGGTGCTGCTGGGCGACAAGGACCAGTTGGCCTCGGTGGAGGCGGGGTCGGTGCTGGGCGATATCTGTGGCGGCAAGGAGGGAAACGGTTTCAGCGCCGCTTTTGCCGGGCAACTGACCGGGGCGGGCTTTGCCGGCTTGCCGGCGGGCGGCCCGGAGGGGGTGGCCGACGCCATCGTCCTTCTTGAAAAGAGCTACCGTTTTGCCAGCGGCGGGGCCATCGGCACCCTGGCGCGGGCGGTGAACGCAGGCGATGCGGAGTCGGCGACCGCCATCCTGCGTGACGCCGAGCATGCAGATCTGGCCCTGCACGGCTGGCACGATCCGGGCAGTCTTGCCGCCTTGCGGGAAACGGCGCTGGCCGGGTTTGCGCCCTATCTCGCCGCCGCCACCCCGCAGGAGGCGCTGGCGGCCTTCAACGGGTTCCGCATCCTCTGCGCCCATCGCCGGGGCCGGTTCGGGGTGAGCGGGATGAACGACTGGGTGGAGGAGGTGCTGGCCGGGGCCGGCCTCATCAGCCGTGATTCCTATTGGTATCGGGGGCGGCCGGTGATGATCACCCGCAACCACCCGGTGCTCCATCTCTCGAACGGCGATATCGGCATCACCATGGCCGACGAAGCCGGCCGGTTGCGGGTCTTCTTCGCCGCCGGCGACGGCTCTGTGCGCTCCTTTGCCCCGGCCCGGATTCCCGAGCATGTAACCGCCTTCGCGGTCACCGTCCACAAGAGCCAGGGCTCGGAGTTCGAGTCGGTGGCCCTCCTGCTGCCGGAAAAACCCTCGCCGGTGCTGAGCCGCGAGCTCATCTACACCGGAATCACCCGCGCGAAAGAGCGTTTTGCCCTCTGGGGCGACGAGCCGATCCTGCGCGTTGCCGTCAGGCAGCGGGTGAGCCGGGCCAGCGGTTTGCGGGAACTGCTGTGGGGAAAAGATTCTGTCTGAGCCTCGTGGTCGTTTCCATCATTTAAAAAAATTCTTCACGAGCAATTTATTGGCCTTGTCGTTTTTTTAGAATCAAGATAATCTGTCATTTTGTGTGGTTGGCAGGTTTATGCGAACGATCCTTACGTTGCGGCCTGACGCATGGATGTGGCATGGTGCCGGAAAATCAATTTTGCTTGCGGAAGGGGAGAATATAATGACCATTACCTTTGCGGAGATGCCGGATGCGGATGGCTATTTCGGAGAATATGGCGGCCAGATCATTCCGCAGGAACTCAAGGCGGTGATGGATGCCATCAATGTCGCCTATGACGAGGTGCGGCAAACCAAGGCCTTTCAGGATGAACTGGCGGAGCTGTATACCCATTACGTCGGGCGGCCCAGCCCGATTTTTTATGCCCGCAGGCTTTCGGAAAAACTGGGCGGGGCGCGGATCTTCCTCAAGCGGGAGGACCTCAATCATACCGGCGCCCACAAGATCAATCACTGCCTGGGCGAGGCGCTGCTCGCCAAGCACATGGGCAAGAAGAAGGTGCTGGCCGAAACCGGCGCCGGCCAGCACGGCGTTGCTTTAGCCACCGCCTGCGCCCTGGTCGGCATCCCGTGCGAGATCCACATGGGCGAGGTGGATATCAAGAAAGAGCATCCCAACGTCACCAAGATGAAGATCCTGGGCTGCGACCTGATCCCGGTCTCACGGGGCACCAAGACCCTGAAAGACGCGGTGGACAGCGCCTTCGAGGAATATCTCCGCGATCCGGAGAATTTTATCTATGCCATTGGCTCGGTGGTCGGCCCCCATCCCTTCCCCCGGATGGTCCGGGATTTCCAGAGCATCGTCGGCCGCGAGGCCCGCGCCCAGTTTCTGGAGCGCGAGGGGAGATTGCCGACGGTGGTCACCGCCTGCGTGGGCGGCGGCTCCAACGCCATCGGCATCTTCACCGAGTTCCTGCCCGACGAGGAGGTGCGGCTGGTGGGTGTCGAGCCCGCCGGGCGGGGGCTTGATACCCCGGACCACGCCGCCACCCTCACCAAGGGCGTCAAGGGCGCGATCCATGGCTTCAAATGCTATAATCTGCAGGATGAGAAAGGCAACCCGCTGGCGGTCTATTCCATTGCCTCGGGGCTCGATTATCCCGGCGTCGGCCCCCAGCATTCCTACCTCAAGGACCACGGCCGGGTCACCTACGAGACCGTGGACGACAAGGAATGTCTGGATGCCTTTCTCGATCTTTCCCGCACCGAGGGGATCATTCCGGCCCTGGAAAGCGCCCATGCCGTGGCTTTTGCGATTCGGCTGGCCAAGGAAATGACGCCAGCCGAATCGATACTGGTCAATCTCTCCGGCCGGGGCGACAAGGATGCGGATTTCGTCGCCGAGAAGCTGGCATTGTAAGCGTCTGACGGCGTTTTTTTAACGGCGCGGCCGAAAGAGAAGGAGCGGGGCGAAAGCCTTGCTCCTTTTTTTGTTGGCCTCCCTCCCGGGCGGCTGCTCCCTAATCTGGAGCGGGGTTCTTGCTTTTCATGTGCAGGCGTGCGATTTTAGAAAGGTCACGGACCCATTTGTGCGGTCCTGATTTTTTGATATCGCGTTGTTTTCAAGGGGCAAGGGTATGCGGTCCAATAATCTGATAACCGATTTCGCCACCGCCGTCGGTCTGGTCGGCGCCTTTGCGGTGGTCGTTCTCGCCTTGGCGCTGGGCGACGGCTCGGTCGAGTTGTTCATCAACCCGGCGGCCTTTCTGATCGTGTTCGGCGGGTCCACCTTTATCGTTCTCATGCAGTTCAATGCCGGCCAGTTTTTTGGCGCGATTCACGTGGCTTTCAAGGCGTTTTTCGTCAAGGCCGAGACGCCCGCGGAGCTGATTGACCTGGCCGTTGAGCTCCAGAAAAAGGCCAGGGTTGAAAACATCCTCGCGCTTGAGAGGATGGAGATTGCCAATCCCTTCTTTCGCAAAGGGATACAGTATCTTGCCGACGGCATGGAACTCGATCTGGTCAAGGGCACCATGCTCAAGGAGATGTTCCGTGCCGATGAGCGGCATGAAACCGGGCGGCTCATCTTTAAATCACTTTCCGAGGTGAGCCCGGCCATGGGGATGATCGGCACCCTGATCGGCCTGGTGCAGATGCTTGCCGGGCTGGATGACGCCGCCAAGGTCGGACCGGCGATGGCGGTGGCGCTGCTTACCACCCTCTACGGGGCGGTGCTGGGCTATATGGTGGCCAAGCCCATCGCTGACAAGCTTGCCCTGCGCAACAAGGAGGAGCGGTTGTGCAAGATGCTGATCGTGGATGCGGTGATCGCCCTGGCGGAAGGGTATCACCCTCGTCTGCTGGAGGAGATGTTGCTGCCCTATCTGCCCGGCGGCAGCCGCGAGAAGGCCGCCCATTACGGGCACAGTCATGAAAAGGCGAAGTGATGGGTGTCGACGATCGGGATGACGCGGCCGTAAGTCTTGACGAGAGCGCCGGTTCCGCTTTCGAGGATGAGATGGTGCTGCCGGGTGGCGATGCGGTAGCGCGGGAGGATTTTACGCGGGCCGAGGGAGAGGAAGAGACGGAAGAAAAACACCCCACGCCCATGGTTTCCATGCTCGTGCTCCAGCAGGGGGCGTTTGTCGAGACCGGTGTCGGCGCTTCTCCGGCCGTTGGCCAACCGGCCGGGGAGGGTGGCGCCGCCGGGTGGCTGGTCACCTTTGCCGACATGATGACCTTGCTGATGTGTTTTTTCGTGCTGCTGTTCTCCTTTTCCCAGGTCGATGTGGTCAGGTTCCGGGATGTGGCCCGTTCCATGGCCGCGGCCTTGGGCGGCGCGCCGTTGGCATCATTGGTCGACACGGAGGTCGGGCAGGTGCTGGCGGAAAAGGCGGTGGCTGGCCGGCAGGCGCAGACATCCGAATACTATGCCGAGTTGCTGCGCCGGGAGTTGCGGGACGAGGTCGCGAGGAATGTACTCGCCGTCGATGCCTCGGTCGGCATAATCACCATTCGGATTTTGCAGAACGGATCGTTTGCGTCCGGGTCCGCGGATCTGGAGCCGCAGTTTCTTCCCACCGCCCGCAAGATCCGCGACGCGCTGGTGGGGATTCCCGGCGCCTTGACGGTGGCCGGGCATACCGATGACGCGCCGATCCGCACCGCGCGTTTCCGTTCCAACTGGGAGCTCGCCGGGGCGCGGGCCTTTTCGGTGATGTACGCCCTGCTTGAGGATGGCGTCCTGCCGGATGAACGCTTTGTCCTGATGGGGTTTGCGCATACCAGGCCCCTGCTCGAAAATGACTCCGAGGCGCACCGGGCCCAGAACCGGCGGGTGGAGATCGTGATCGACCAACGCGACCTTGCCGGGCAGGAGCGGCCCGGCTCGGCGGATATGCTCGGCCACGGGCTGACCGACGAGGTTTCCGGCGGCCATCTGCAGGTCGAATATCGGTAGCCGGTTTGGCGTTCATCCTCCCCCCTTTTTTTGTTATTGCCACTCAAAATTTTCTATGCTAGGTTGCAACGTTGACCATTGGCGTGGCATGGCGAAGGGTTGCAACCCGGCGCAAATCCGCTCCTTCCGAACGTTCTCCCGGCCGGTCTTGGCCGGGGGGGATCCAGTCGAAAATAATGGTTACAGTGGTTTGCTTGCGAGGAACAACAACGGCACAACTATGCCTGATGTGCCTGAAAAATTTTGCCAGTGAGGTGTCTCTTGAAAGAAAAAAAGAAAATACTGGTGGCCAACAGAGGTGAAATCGCGCTGCGGATCATCCGCGCCATTCAGGAGCTTGGTCATGCCGCGATCGCGATTTACGAGACCCCGGATTCCGAGGCGTTGCATATCCGGACCGCCGACGAGGCGATCCATATCGGCGACGGGCCGCGCTGTGACTATCTGAATATCGACAAGGTGGTCGCCGCCGCCAAGCGGGCCAAGGCCGACGCCGTGCATCCCGGCTATGGCTTCCTGGCCGAGAATCCCGAGTTCGCCAAGGCGTGCGAGGAGGCGGGGATCATCTTTATCGGCCCCAATTCCGATGTGATTCAATCCCTGGGCGACAAGGTCACCGCCCGTCGGATCATGAAGGACGCCGGCATCCCCATGGTGCCCGGCACCCAGAACCTGCCCGCCGGCGACGCCGGCATGGAAGAGGCGCTGGCCTTTGCTTCCAAGTACGGCTATCCGGTAATGCTGAAGGCCACCGCCGGCGGCGGCGGGCGCGGCATCCGCCGGGTTGAGAACGAGAAGCAGCTGCGCGCGGAACTGCCCGCCGCCCGCGCCGAGGCCAAGGCCGCCTTCAACAACGACAACGTCTACCTCGAGAAGGTGGTAATCAACCCCAAGCACGTGGAGGTGCAGATCATTGCCGACAACCACGGCAAGGTCGTCCACCTCGGCACCCGTGACTGCTCGATCCAGCGCCGGAATCAGAAGCTGGTCGAGATCGCCCCCTCCCTGATCCCGGATCAGGCGCTCCTCGACTCCATCTGCGATACCGCGGTCAAGGCCGCCACCGCCGCCAGCTACACCAACGCCGGCACCGTGGAGTTCCTGGTCGACAAGGACATGAACTACTACTTCATGGAGATCAACACCCGGTTGCAGGTGGAGCACACCGTCACCGAGATGGTCACCGGCATCGACATCGTCCGCACCCAGGTCAAGCTCGCCTTCGGCCGGCCGCTGGCCTTCGACCAGAAGGATGTCAAGCTGCGCGGCCATGCCATCGAGATGCGGATCAACGCCGAGGATCCCCAGAACAACTTCATGCCCGAGGGCGGCAAGACCGTTTCCGTTTACCGCTCTCCGGGCGGTTACGGCGTGCGTCTCGACGGATTCGTCTACCAGGGCTTCACCATCCCCGAGGTATACGATTCGCTTCTGGTCAAGCTCACCGTCCACGGCTTCAGCTGGAACGAAACCGTGGACCGCTTGCGGCGGTGTCTGTCCAACTACGTCATCGTCGGCCCCAAGACCACCATCCCGTTCTACCTGAATCTGGTCAACGATCCGGATTTCAAACGCGGGGATTTCGATACCTCCTTTCTGGAGAGCCACACCCACCTCCTCGACTACACCGAGGCGGTCAATGAAGGCAACAAGTTGGCCCGGCTGATCGCCGAGATCCATCACAAGCAGGAAAATCCTTACGCAATCTAAGGATCGGCGACGAGAGGCGGAATCGACGCGGCTTTTTTTGAAGGAAGCGCGCCGGTTGAAAATGAAACACCATTTGCCGGCCCATCAGCGGCCGGTATTCGATGATAAAGGAGTTACCATGGAACGTATCGTTCACGGCATGGAGGTTTCCAAGGCCATCAAGATTCTTCGGGGACGGCAAGCGAACGGCTATTACATCACCAACACCGCCCGCGATCTTTCCCAGTCCGATTTCAAGAANNACCATGTTCCAGACCCTCTGCCGGGGCATCAACCTCTTCGGCTATCGTCCCTATCCCCAGAACGTCATCCGTTACGTGGTCCGCGAGTTCGCCAAGTATGTCGACGTCTGGCGGGTATTCGATTTCATGAACCACGTTCCCAACATGCAGGCCGTTTTTGAAGAGGTGCAGAAGGCGGGCAAGATCCTCGAGCCCTGCATCTGCTTCTCCACCGGCCCCGAGCATACCAACGAGTACTACGTCAAGAAGGTCGGCGAGCTGCTCTCCGTCACCGGCGACGAGATCATCCTCTGCATCAAGAATCACGGCGGCCTCGGTTCGCCGAAGCGGATCGGCGACCTGGTCGACGCCATCATGCAGAAATATCCTGAGTTGATCATCCATTATCACGGTCACAACACCGACGCCAACGATGTCGGCCGGATCGAGGCGGCGGTGCTGAACGGCGCCGCCATCGTCGATGCCGCCGACCATGAATTCACCGGCTACTACGGGCCGCCGCCGATCCTCTCGGTGGTGCATACTCTCAAGGATCACGGCAAGGTCGCCATCGGACTTGACGAGAACGCGGTGATGGAAACCTCCGAGGTGCTGCGCGACGAGCGGCCCCATTACGAGTTCTTCGAATCACAGTTCAAGGGCTTCGATCCCACCGTGCAGGTGCATAAGCTGCCCGGCGGCGCCACCGGCTCGAGCTTCGAGCAGGCGGTGAAGGGCGGGTTCCTCGACCGGATGCCGGAGATCCTGAAAGACGAGCTGCCCAAGGTGCAGAAGGAACTCGGCAACTACTGGTCCGTCACCCCCGGTTCGCAGATCCTCTGGACCACGGCGGTGAGCAACGTTCAGGGCGGCGACCGCTACGGCAACTGTTCCGGCGATCTCAAGAACCTGCTCCTCGGCAAGTACGGGCCGTTCCCGTTCTACTCGCCGCCGGACTGGATCTACGAGAAGGCCTTTGGTCCCGACTGGAAGAAGATCCTCGAGAAAGAGGGCGGCATGGACAAGATCGAGGACATGGATCTTGAGCAGGAGCGCAAGGCCCTGGCCGAGAAGATCGGCGCCGAACCCACCGATCAGCAGTTGGTCACCTACCTGCAGCATCCGGTTGACGCCGTCAACTTCTTCAAGTTTCAGGAGAAGTTCGGTCACACCTACGTGTTGCCGCCTTCGATCTTCTTCCGCCGCGGCGGCTTCAAGCTCGGCGAGACCATCAAGTTCCGGGATCACGACGGCAAGGAGCACATCATCGAGATCGGGCCCAAGCAGAAGAACGAGGACGGCGAGTGCAACGTCTACCTGAACATCGATCATCATCAGCGGGTTTTTGTTTTCGAGGATGAGGCAGCGGTCGCCACCGGCGCCGCCAAGGCCCCTGAGCTTTCCAAGCAGGAGATCGAGGCGCTGGCCAAGGACGGCGATATCCGCGCCCCGTTCGGCGCCAACGTCTACGCGATCAACGTCAAGGTCGGCGATGTGGTGGCGGTGGGGGATCCGCTGGTGGTTCTTGAGGCGATGAAGATGCAGACCCCGGTTGAGAGCCCGGTGGCGGGCACGGTCGCGGAGATCAGCGCCGCGGTCGGCGACGCCGCCAAGGCCGGCGTGAAGCTGCTCAGGATTGCCAAGGCGGAATAACGTTTGCCCGGGCTTGCGCCTGGACGGAGCAACAAAAAAAGGACTGACGGCCTGCATGGCCGTCAGTCCTTTTTTTATTTCAGCGCATCTTGAATGATCGAGATCAGGCCCGCCTGGGTGACTGGTTTCATGATAAAGGCTCTGATGCCCGCCGCCCGCGCTTTTTTTTCATCCACGGTGTCGCTGTAGCCGGTGATCATGACGACGGGCAGGGCAGGCCGAATTGCCAGCAGTTCCTGGGCGAGAGCAATGCCGGTGAGATGCGGCATCACCTGATCGGTGATCAGGATGTCGCACCAGTCGGGTTCTTGTTTGAACGTTGCCAGTGCCTCCCGGCTGTCGGTGAAGGCCCGCACCTCGCAGCCGATCTCTTCCAGGGTGTACTGGCAGATATGGGTAATGCTCTGCTCGTCGTCGACAAAGATGACCTTGCAGTGCAGCCGCGGCTGGACCGGTTCCGGTTGATTCTGTCTTTCCGGCAATACCGGTTGGCTGATAACCGGAATATGGATGGTAAACCTTGAGCCATGCCCCGGTGCGCTGGCGACGGAAATTGTTCCCTTGAGGCCATGGATGATGCCGTGGACCATGCTGAGGCCAAGGCCGGTGCCCTGGCCGAGTTCCTTGGTGCTGAAATAGGGTTCGAAGATCCTGCTCATGGTCTCTTCGTCCATCCCCACCCCCTCGTCCTGAATACTGAGGCGTGCGCAGGTTCCGGCCGGAAGATTGCGACTGGCGGCGGTGTCGGCGTCGATCTTGACCGTTTCCAGGACAAGGGAAAGGACGCCGCCTTTTTCGCGCATGGCTTGGTAGCCGTTGATGCAGAGATTCATGATCACCTGGTGCATCTGGGTGGCGTCGGCCATGATCGGGCCGCAGTTGGCATCGATCTTCTGGGTGATCGAGATGGTAGTGGGGATGGTGCCACGCAGGAAGCTTATCACCTCGCCGATCACGTCCTGCAGCAGGACCGGGTGCCGTTCCTTCTCCTTTTTCCGGCTGAAGGTGAGGAGCTGGCTTACCAGGGAGGCCGCGCGTTTGCCGGCGGTGATGATTTCCTGCAGGTGCGAATGGGCCGGATTACCCTCGTCTACGAGGCGGCGGGCGACTTCCGCGTAACCGAGGATGGTGGTGAGGATATTGTTGAAGTCATGGGCGATCCCGCCCGCAAGGGTGCCGATGGCCTTCATCTTCTGCGCTTCGCGCAGGTGGGACTCTGTCCGTTTCCGGGACGTGGTGTCCTGGAAGATCAGGAGGGCCTTGCTGATTTTACCGTTCTGGTCGCGGAGTGGGGCGGTGGAAAGGGTCAGGTCGACCGGGTCGCCGTTTTTGCGAAGACCGCTGAGGTCTGTAGCCTTCACCGTTTCACCGAGGAAGGTGCTGTGGAGACACTGATTGAAAACATCTTCATCGGCGCCGATGATGAACGGGGGCTGCCGGCCGATTACTTTGTCTTCCGGCCAGTGAAAAATCTGCTCGGCGCTGAGGTTCCAGCTTTGGATCGCACCGGTGCTGTCAACGGTCATGATGGCAAGGGGCGAGGCATGGACCAGGGCGCGCAGGCTTTCGTTGCTTTCCTGCAGGGATTGTTCGGCCTGGCTTCGCTCCGCTATCTCCTGCCGCAACTGGTCATGCTTGGCGAGAAGGTTTTTTTCCAGGCGGTTTAAGTGGATGGCGAAGAAAAACAACAATAGGCCGCCCAGGCTGCCGGCAATCGCGAAAAGCAGCCAGATTACGGTTTGCAGTGACTGGGCCTGGGCGGAACAGTCGCGGAGAACGATGAATTCCCCCACATGCCGCCCGCCGGTGTCGGTCAAGGCGCTGATGGCGCCGTTGAAGGTGCGGTCGTTGGTGGTGGCCGTGAAATAATCTTCGCCGTGACCTCCCAGGCGGGCCTTCTGTAGCTGCTCGGCGAGGATGGCCGGGATATCCGTCGTCGTCTGGTCAACAATGGCATGGTGGGGGAAAAGTTGCCAGTTGCCGGTCCGGTTGGTCATCCGGAGCCCTTCCAGCCAGCCCTTTTCGGTAAGGTAGGTTTTGTCGATTGCCACCAGGATGTCCACGCCGAGGCAATTCTTGATGGCCGGGGTGATGTATTCGATTTCCGTGCCAAGTTCGATGTAGCCGAGAAGGTTGCCGTCAACCCGCCACGGCTGGACGACACGCAGGGTGAAGGTGCCAAAGGGGCCGAGTTCGATGCCGGCCGCCGGGCCATTGGTGCGGACGGCGCGCGTCATGGTGAACCGCTGGATGCTGTCGCCGTGCCTTGGCGGGTTGTGCACGCGGAGGAAGCAATTCCGGTCGCTGTCTATGAAGTAGAAGTGGGTGATTTGATATTTGTCGCGGATTTTATTGAAGATCGGCTGGGTGACGGCCAGGAGTTTTTCCCGGTCCCTGCTCCGATAGGCCTGGATGATCCTCTCGTCACGGGAGTATTCGTCCAGCAGGCTGCCGATGAACAGCTGCCGCTCGTCAAGCATGTTGGCGAAAAGACGTTGGACATTGGTGGTGTCCACCCGCATCTGGTGGGAAAAGTAGAGGCGGTGCAGGCCGATAACGCAGAGGAGGACGGCGATGAACAACAGGACCATGGTGATGGCGATGGGCACTAGCACTGGCCGCTTGATTTGTTCGATCTCCGTTGGCGTCATAAGAAGGTTAGCTGGATAGAAATTGTTGAGCGAATGCGAATTGGTTAAGAGAGTACTGTTAAGAATTAAATTAGCAGAGGCGCTGGGCGATGTCGAGTCGGGGTGTGAGAATTCTTCCATCGCCGGGACTGGCCGGGGCGCGGTGACCATCCCGCACGGTCAATCATGAACCGGCGATTGTGTGATGATGTGTTTTGGGGTTGAGAGCATTTTTTCTCTTTGATAAAACACCAAAATATATCCAATTGGATTTTTATCACCGATTAAAGTTTGACTTGCCGCTACGCCGTGGGATAGCCTCTTTCTGCGATGTTAGGAAATTTTATGCTGGGTTGGTCTTGGATCGGATACACATTTCCAAGTCTGAATATCCCAATGGGCAAATCCGAAGTTAACAAAGCAGCGAGGAGGAGAAAAGGATGAATAGGAAGTGGCTGAATCGATTATCCGGGGCTGTTGTCGCGGGGTGTCTGTTTACCCTCATGCAGGCCCTGCCTGTATCCGCCGGCACGGTTACCGTCGGCTTGAATTACCCGAAAACCGGCCCCTACTCGGTGCAGGGACTCGATCAGTGGCGGGCCACGGAGCTCGCGGTGGAGGAGATCAACGCGGCCGGCGGGATCATGGGCGAACAGATCAAGGTTGCCTGGCGCGACTCGATGTCCAAGGCGGACCTCTCCACCACCAACGCCACCGAACTGATCGACAAGGAAGGCGCCAAGATGGTTTTCGGCGGCTCCTCGAGCGGGGTTGCCGTTGCCGTGGCCAAGGTCTGCAACGCCAAGAATGTTCCCTTTTTCGGCACCCTGACCTATTCCACCGACACCACCGGCAAGGACGGACTGAAAACCACCTTCCGCGAATGCTATGACGCGTACATGGGCGCCAACGCCATCGCCGATTATTTGAAGAAGAACTTCACCGGCAAGAAATATTTCTATATCACCGCCGACTACACCTGGGGCTGGACCACGGAAGCCTCGGTGCGGAAGTTGAGCGGCACCGAAGACACCACCGTGCACAAGATGACCAAGACGCCGTTCCCCGGCGCCTCGGAGGCGGACTTCAAGAAGGCGCTCAGCCTGGCCAAGATCGTTAAGCCCGACGTTCTGGTGCTGGTGCTGTTCGGCAAGGACATGGCCACCGCCGTCCGGATCGCCACCTCCATGGGGATGAAGGGCGACATGCAGATCGTGGTGCCCAACCTGACCCTGGGGATGGCGGAAAGCGGCGGCGCCAAGGTGATGGAAGGCGTGGTCGGGGCGTTGCCGTGGGCCTGGCCGGTTCCCTATAAATACAACTATCCGCGCGGCAAGGCATTCGTCGAGAAGTTCGCCGCCAAATACGGCCGTTATCCCTCCACCTCCGGGGCCAGCGCCTATACCATCCTCTATGAGTACAAGAGCGCCGTTGAACGGGCGAAATCCTTTGACACCGCCGCTGTTGTCAAGGCCCTTGAGGGACATGAGTATACGCTGCTGAAGGACAAGCAGGTCTGGCGCGCCTTTGACCATCAGTCGGTGCAGACCGTCTACGCGGTTCGCTGCAAGCCGCAGGCCGAGGTCTTGAAGGATAAGTACAAGCTCGATTATTTCGAGATCATCAATGCGGTGTCCGGCGATAAGGCGGCGATCTCTCTTGCCGATTGGCAGGCCGAGCGCAAGGCGGCCGGCAAACCGGAGCATCTGTGATTTAGGGCATAGTTTTTTCACCGATCCGCCCGGCGACGGGCGGATCACTCTGCAGGATGGGTTCCGGCCGCCGGTAAAGGGGCCGGAATCCGCGTCATTTTGGAGATTCGCATGGGTCTGTTACGGTGGAGTTCGTTGAAAATCGGCAAAAAGATCATGATCGGCTCAATGTTGTCCATCCTGCCCATGGTTGTCATTGTGCTTGTCTCGGCAAACGCTCTCCGCTCTGGTTCGGTGCAGAACAGCGGCACTGTGACGCGTCTGGTTGTCGACAGCAGCGCCGAGACCTTCAACCGTTCGTTGCTGCAGATGGCCAACGTCTTTCGTAACTGGACCAAGGAAGACGTATACGGGATGTCCATCGAGTTTCAGGCCCTGGCGGAGTTGAAGAGTGATCTCGTTGCCAAGCTGCAGGGGGCGCCGGGGTTTTGCACCCTTTTTCTGACTGACAGTGATGGCAAGATTCTCCTTACCGCCGATGAAAACAACGAGGGCAAGGAGATGGTTTTTGCGTTTTCAGGCCAGGTCGGCGAGGATGGGCGGAGCGTGCAACTGGCGCGGAATCCGTTCATGAACGCCGCCGCCGGCACGGAGGCGTATCTGTTCAGCTTTAAGACCAAGGATTCCAGCGGCAATCCCAATGGCTACCTGCACGCCTTTGTCGACTGCGCAAAAATGCAGCGGATCACGCAGGAGATGAATGAAGAGTTGATCCGGGCCGGATTGCCCGGCGCGGGGTCGATGGTCGTCAATCTGGCCAAGAACGAGGTCCTTGTCGGTTCCGATCCCGCCGCGGTCGGCAAGCCGGTGCAGGATCAGGATCTCTTGCAAACGCTAGCCGACGGCAAGGCCTCGGTGTTTAATGCAGTCGACAACGAGTACATTATCTACGAACATCTGCTCGATCCGGCCATGCTGGCCGCCGGTGTCGCCAAGGCCGCCGGTTCCAAGGTGGTGGTCGCCTCTGTGGTCCCCCGCGCCGATGTCATGGACAAGGTGCGGGCGGTGGTCAACGTCGCCCTGGTGATCGGCTTGATCGGCGCGGTGGCGGTGATCGTCGTTTCCATGGTCATCGGTCGGACGATCACCGAGCCCCTCAAGAATATGGTTGAGGCGGTCAACGTTATCGCCGAGGGTGATCTGACCAGACGGCTGAACATGAGCCGGCGTGACGAGATCGGCGAGGTGGCCGAGGCCGTCGATACCATGAGCCGGAAGATGAGCGAGGCGGTCGGGCGTTCCATGTCCATCTCCCGCTTGCTTGAGAGTTCGGCCGGCGAGCAGGCCGCCTCGCTGGAGGAAACCGCCGCTTCCCTTGAGGAGATGTCGGCGATGACCCGGCAGAACGCCGAAAACGCCAACCAGGCCAACGCGCTGATGATTGCCACCAACAAGATCAGCCAGGAGGCCGACAGCTCAATGCTTGCGTTGATCGCCTCCATGAAGGATATTGCCCAGGCCAGCCAGGAGACCCAGAAGATTGTCCAGACCATCGACGGCATCGCGTTTCAGACCAATCTGCTCGCCTTGAACGCGGCGGTGGAGGCGGCGCGCGCCGGCGAGGCCGGAGCCGGTTTCGCGGTGGTGGCCGACGAGGTGCGCAATCTCGCCAAACGCGCCGCCGAGGCCTCGCAGAATACCGCCAGCCTCATCGATGACACGGTTGCCAAGGTTAACGCCGGGGTCGCCCTGGTGGAGAAAACCAGCAAGGGGTTCGGCGAGGTGAAGGAGAGCAACGGCAAGGTCGGCACCCTGCTGGGCGAGATTTCCACCGCCTCCTCGGAGCAGGCCAACGGCATCTCCCAGGTCAACACCACGGTCAGCGACATGGACCGGGTGACGCAGGAAAACGCCCATCATGCCGAAGAGCTTGCTTCCAGCATGTCCCTTTTTCAGATAGACGGGGACGAGTCGCGGCAATCGCTGTTGCCGGCCGAGTAGTTCAGGCGGACCGCCGTTTGGGCAGGCATTGCCGGTTGGCCGTAATGAACGATTTGTTTTTTTCGGCCAACCGTGTTATAAGCTGGTGACATTGTGTAGTATCTGTTTGTCGTCAGCAATCATGAAAATACACCGCACAATCCTCAAAGAGAGAGGGCGTGCGGTTTTTTTTTGCCGGCCATGGAGAGATGTTCGGCCCCCGGCCAACAGGCCTGGGGGTGTTTTACTCGGACCATGGCGTATGGTTTTGGCGCAAGCCCGCCCGGCAAGGTTGCCCGAGACATTTTTTTTGAGAGAGTAACGGTATGAGTTCGTTTGAGAAACTTGGTGTTGGCGTGGAAATCCGGCAAGGGCTGGAGGCGCTTGGCTTTGTCGCCCCGACCCCGATCCAGGAAAAGGTGATTCCCGCCCTGTTGCAGCAGTCGCGCGATGTGGTCGGTCTGGCGCAGACCGGCACCGGCAAGACGGCGGCTTTCGGGATTCCGCTTCTGCAGTTGAGCGACCCCGGCGCCCTGAAAACCCAAGGGCTGGTGTTGTGTCCGACCCGTGAACTGTGCGTGCAGGTGGCCCGCGACCTTGCCGCGTTCGGAAAATTCGTCTCCGGGGTCAAGGTGCGCGCGGTGTATGGCGGCGCCAGTATCGACGTGCAGATCAAGGAGTTGCGGCGGGGGGCGCATATCGTCGTGGCCACCCCGGGGCGACTGCACGATCTGATCAGGCGGCGGGCGGTCGATATCTCGGCGATTCGGCTGGTTGTCCTCGATGAGGCCGACGAGATGCTGCAGATGGGGTTTCAGGATGAGTTGAACGCCATCCTTGCCCAGACGCCGGCCAGCAAAAACACCCTCCTCTTCTCCGCCACCATGCCCCAGTCGGTGGCTTCCATTGCCCGCAAGTATATGGCCAACCCGCTGGAGATCACGGTGGGGCAGCGCAATGCCGGCTCCGAAAATATCCGTCACATCTGCTACATGGTGCACGCCAAGGATCGCTATCCCGCACTGCGGCGAATTATCGACGTCAATCCCGATATGTACGCGATAATTTTTTGCCGGACCCGGCAGGAGGTGAAGGATGTGGCCGACAAGCTCATCCAGGAGGGGTACAGCGCCGACACCCTGCACGGCGAACTCTCCCAGAGCCAGCGGGATCACGTCATGGACAAGTTCCGCTGCAAGAATTTGCGGATCCTGGTGGCGACGGATGTGGCGGCGCGGGGACTGGATGTGAACGATCTCACCCATGTGATCAACTACAACCTCCCCGATGATATCGCCAACTACACCCATCGCAGCGGACGAACCGGCCGGGCCGGCAAGACAGGCGTTTCCATCGTTATCATCAACATGCGCGAAAAATCCCTGGTTCGCGCCATTGAGAGCAAGCTGCAGCGGAAGTTCGAGGATGGTCTGGTCCCCTCGGGCGAGGATGTTTGCAAGGTGCAGATGCTGAAGATGATCGACACCGTCAGGCAGGTTACGGTCGACCATCACCAGATCGATCCGTTTTTTGCCGCCATCGCCGAAAAATTGTCCTCCTTCGATCGCGAGGAGCTGATTAAGCGTTTTGTTTCCGTGGAGTTCAACCGCTTCCTCTCCTATTACCGCGATGCGCCGAATCTGAATGTGACGGCGTCGCCCAGGGAGCGGTTCGAGAAGAGCGGCACGGCCGGGAAGTTCGCCAAACGGGAGCATACGGTGCAGTTTACCCGTTTCACCCTGAATGTCGGCAAGAATGACGGCATGTTCGCAACCAGGTTGATCGGCCAGATCAACGAGGTCACCGGCAGTTCCAACATCCGGATCGGGCGGATCGACATCACCGACGACAGCGTCGCCTTCGAGGTTGACAGCGCCTTCGCCAAGGTGATCCCGGCGGTATTCGACAACTTGTTGATCAACGGCAAGCGGGTGGTCGTCGAGATCGGCAAGGGGAATTTCATGAAGCCCAAGGGGGGACGCGGCGGCTTCAAGGGGCAGAAGCCGTACAAGGGGCAAAAGCCGCCGTTCAAGGCCGGGGTGAAGAAAGGACCCTGGAAGAAGGCGTCAAAAAAGGTGTAGGCGGATTGCGGATCGCCTTCTGTTCTCCCCCCGCATGCTCTGGCGGCGGGGGCTAAAAAAAACCCGGCGCGCTTCTGAGTGTCCGGCTTTTTTTAGCACCCGGTGACTTTTCAGGGGATGGTGAGCAAGGAGTTTTCGGAGCCAAAGGAATTCTGGCACCGGTCGGGGTTTGCCGGATCGGTCCACCATTCGCCGTCCACCAGGAAGCGATATTCGTACCGGCCCTGCGCCAGTTTCAGCTTCTTCTTGAAAACGCCTCCCTTGAAGCGACGCATCGGGAGGTCATCGCCGCGCCAATCGTTGAATTCGCCCACCAGAAAGACCGCTTGCGCGTCAGGGGCGGTGATGGTGAATTCCGTGGACGGTGTGGTTTTTTTGGTTTTGGTCGTGCCGCATTTCTTGGTTCCGCAGGCCATTGTCCCCCTCCTCGATAAACGATGCAGTTTGTCGCCAATACAATAGTTTGGAGGATGGGGGGCGGCGATGTCAAACAAAAAAGGATCGTTCCTCACCCGAAGGTGAGGCGGTTGAAGCCGCCCTTCTCGTACCAGGGGCGGGTGGCATCNNGTCGCCGTGGTGGCCGAGGGCGGCGTGGAGGTGGATTCTCGGCTCGGCGCCGTCCCAGAAAATGGTGCCGGCGCCGAGGGCTTCGCGCACCGTGTTCAGCTCGGCCCAGACCGGTTCCGGCGGCATCACCGGTTCCCTGGGGCCGGTGACCACCCCGGCTTCCCGCAGGCCGCCGATCACGTGAAACCAGCCGCTGCGAATATTCTCCTTGCGGATCAGGGTGGTGAGTTCGGCCAAAAAATCGTCACCATCGTCGAAACGGGCCGCGAAAACCCGGCCCATCGTCCCGCTTCTGTAATCCATGTCGTTGTTCTCGGTTATTGGTAATGGGTTTGTTCCATGGCCGCGCGCAGCAGGCGAAAAACCTCGCGGCTGTAGCTTGGCTTGCGGCTTCTCGCATAGCGGCGCGCCGCCTGGTTGAGGGCGGTGAGGTCCATGCCGGGGATGCTCTCGGTGGCGGTGGCGGCAAGTTCGCTTCGCCACTCGCTGCTCAGGCTGGCCCCTTCCGCCTGCGCTTCCTGGTGGGCGGCGATGGCCTCGCTGAGGATGTCCTGGCGTAATTTTTCCAGTTCGTGAAACTCCCGGTCCTGTTTGAGCTTGGAGCCCTTTTTCTCTTCCAGGAAGGTGAGCAGCGGTTCGGGGTCGCTCTGGCGCAGTTCCTTGGCGATATACTTGATCTGCCGCTTGCGGGCGCCGCCCTTGAGGGGGCCGGCCATGATCAGTTCCTGGCGGATGAAGTCGTCGCAGGGCAGTTTAGCCAGTTGGCTGGGGGAGAGCGCGGCCAGCTCCTGAGCCAGTTGCTCGATTTCCTTGGCGCGACGTTTCTGTTCGGTGCGGCTGATGGTGTTGTCCATAATTGATGCGGGGATGCGGGCGCCTGGTTTGTTGGGATTAAAGCCCTTTTTTGTTGCCAGTCAATGGCGGGCTACAGTAGAATCGCTTGTCTGTGAATCACTTTTATCTGTGACTTGTTATCTCCACAATACTACTAAGGAAGGCACCGAATGGCGACACAAACTTTTACCATCACTCAGCCGACTAAAATTCATTTCGGCGTCGGCGCCATCGCCGATCTGGCCGGGATGGTCAAGGATCTTGGCGGCAGCAAGGTTTTTCTGGTTGTCGATCCGGGCCTCAAGAACGCCGGGTTGCTCGAACGGATCACCGCGCCGCTTGACAAGGGCAAGGTCGCTTATGTCGTTTATGATCAGGTCGATCCCGAGCCGGGCCTGAAGCTCGCCGACAACGGCGCCAAGCTCGCCAAGAAGGCAAAATGCGACTGCGTGGTCGGGGTGGGCGGCGGCTCGGCCATGGATGTGGCCAAGGCGGTGAGCATCCTGCTCACCAACGGCGGCAAGGCCGAGGATTACCTGGGGCTCGGCAAGATCAAGAAGGCCGGGGTGCCCAAGATCATGGTGCCCACCTCCGCCGGCACCGGCGCCGAGGTGACCTTCACC
>DHYT01000190.1 GCA_002415465.1 Desulfobulbaceae bacterium UBA5123 | reverse complement strand
CCAAGCTTGGTGTCGCGAGTTCGAATCTCGTTGTCCGCTCCAATTAGTTGTGTGCTCTGTCGCCGCATGCGGCGACATTTCTCAAGGTGGATGCTGACGCCACCTGCTTGTTTCATGCCTTGCGTTTTCCGGCGGGCGGGAACAACACACCATCTCTGTGAGGACAGTGGCGTCGCCGGTGTCCAGGTTTTTTAGAGAAAGTGGGCCTAAGCCCGCTTTTTTTGTTTTTGGGGTACCGTAGTTTCCTTATGAAGAAGACGACGCAGACAGAAGCGCAACTCCGGGTGATCACGGCGGTGACCGAGGCGGTCGAGCCGGTGATAGACGAGCTCGAGCTGGAATTGGTGGAGGTGCAGTTTCGGCCTGAGGCGGGCGGTTGGGTGCTGCGGCTGATCATTGACAGCGCGGCCGGCGTCTCCCTTGACAACTGTGCCGATGTCAGCCGGGCGGTGAGCGATCTTCTCGATGTCGAGGACATGGTCGGCCATGCGTACCGGTTGGAGGTCTCCTCGCCGGGTTTGGATCGACCGTTGCGGAATCTGCGGGATTATCAGCGCTGTCTGGGCCGGAAGGCGAAACTGACCACCCGTGAGCCCATCGGCGCGCATGGCTCGGCGGTCATCGGCCGCATTGAGGCGGCCGATGAGACTGCGGTGATCATCGCCGTCGAAGAGGAGCGGGTTGTCGTGCCGATGGCGCTTGTCGCCAAGGCGAAGCTGGTTGTTGAGTTTTGAAGGGATAGTAACCGTGATCCGGCGGCGTACGCGCCGCGTGGATTGATGAGCGGCTCCAGAGCGGGGCTGGCAATGGAAACATGGCATGGCGCGGCGCCGTTGGGCCGGCTTGCAGCCATGTGGTGGGGAGAAAAATGTTATCAGATTTGCGTAGGATCATCGATCAGATCAGTCGGGACAAGGGAATAGACCGGGCATTGCTCATCGAGGCGCTTGAAGAGGCGGTCGCCTCGGCCGCCAAGAAGAAATACGGACAGCGGCGCGAGATCGAGGTTCGGTTCAATGAAGACCTTGGCGAGGTCGAGGTTTTTCAGTTCCGCAACGTGGTTGAAAAGGTCGAGGACGAACAGACCGAGGTCTCCCTGGCGGATGCCGCCAAGCTTGACCCCGAGGTGCAACTCGGCGACGAGCTGGGCTCCAAGATGGAGATTGTCGATCTGGGCCGGATCGCCGCGCAGTCAGCCAAACAGGTTATTATTCAGCGGATGAAGGATGCCGAGTCCGGCGTCATCTTTGATATGTACAAGGAACGCAAGGGCGAGGTCATCCATGGCATCGTGCAGCGTTTCGAGCGGGGCAACATTATCGTCAACCTCGGGCGCACCGACGCCATCCTTCCTTCCAGCGAGCAGATGCCGCGCCGTTCCTATCGGCAGGGCGACCGTATCCGCGCCTTGCTGCTCGATGTTCGTGAATCGACCCGTGAGCCACAGCTGGTCTTGAGTCGGACCAGTAACGATTTTCTCGTCAAGCTGTTCGAGATGGAGGTGCCCGAGATTGCCGACGGCATCGTCACCATCATGAACGCGGTGCGGGAGCCTGGGGTGCGCGGCAAGATCGCCGTCTCCTCCTCCGAGTCGGACGTGGACCCGGTGGGCGCCTGTGTAGGCATGAAGGGGTCCCGGGTGCAGAATGTCGTGCAGGAGTTGCAGGGCGAGCGAGTGGACATCGTGCCCTGGAGTCCGGATCCGGCAAAATATGTTTCCAATGCCCTGGCGCCGGCGGTGGTTTCCATGGTCGTGGTGGACGAAGACAACAAAACCCTGCAGGTGGTGGTGCCGGACGATCAGTTGTCCCTCGCCATCGGCCGTGGCGGACAGAATGTACGACTTGCCTCGCAGCTGCTCGGCTGGCGCATCGATGTCTGCAGCGAGCAGAAATACACCAAATCCATGGAAGACGGGTACAAGTCGTTGACCATGGTGGAAGGGGTCGATGCGAAGCTCGCCGACAAGCTGTATGACGACGGGATCGATTCCGCCCAGGATCTTGCCGATTCGGTGGTTGAGGATATAGTCGAGCTGGTGGGCGATGACAGCGATGCGGCCCTCAGGCTGATCGAGGCGGCGCAAAAATATTGTGCCGCCGCGCCGCAGGCGGCGACCGCTCCGGCGGCCGACCCGGCAGAAGTGGGCGAGGAGGAGCCGTCCGCTGCGGAATAATGACGGGGGGCGCGTTGAGAACCTGTCTGGCCTGTGGTCGGAAACAAGCCAAATCGGCTCTGTTGCGGCTGGCGGGGGACGACGGGGGTGTTCTGGTGATTGATCGTAAGCAGCGGTTGGATGGCCGGGGCGCCTACTGCTGTGACAATGCGTTATGTTTGCGAAAGCTCCCGCGGTGCAGGAAGAGGATTCTCCGGGCGTTACGCCGCGAAGATCTTGTGTGGAGCGAAGAGCTGAAGGTTATATCAGGGGTGAGTGATGAGTAAGATCAGGGTTTACGAGTTGGCCAAAGAAGCAGGAATGGAAAGTAAGGTCTTGACGGCCAAACTCATAGAACTGGGCTTTGACGTAAAGGCTTACAATTCTACTCTGGAACCGGATGAGGTGGAGATGATTCGGGCGAAGATATTTGGCAAGTCGGAGCCAGCCGATCCGGTTCCCGCATCATCTGATGAAGCCAAGGCGTTGAGCGGGGAGTTCGAGAGTGACGCGACCTCGACCACCGAGGAGAAGCGGATTCAGCGCAAGGGGCAGACGACCATCATCCGCCGCCGGGCAAAGGTGGTGGCCGAGCCGGAACCCGTGGCCGTCGAGGCGGCCGAGCCGGTTGCGCCTGCGCCGCCCGCGTCCGAGGCGGTAGCCGAGGTCGCCGAATCGCCGGCCGCGCCGGAGGCGGAAGCCGTCCCGCCGGTTGTCGAAGCCGCGCCGGCCCCGGAGGCCGCCGCCGATAAGGTTGTCGAGGAAGCCGTGTCGGCTGCCGAGGAAGCGCCGGTTGCGGCCGGCGAGCCCGCGCCGGCGGTTGCCGAGGCCGCCCCGCCGGCGGCTGAGGAAGAGGCGACGGCTGCGGCTGCGGAGCCCGAGGAAAAACCGGCCCCCGAGCCCTCTCGCAAGGGTTTGGCGCGGGTGATCAAGAGGGGGGCGGTGGTTATCCCCGAAACCCCGAGCCCTGCCCCACGGCCGAAGGTTGCGCGTCCGGAACGTCCTAAGCGGAAGCCGGTGGACGGCGTGGCGGAGGCGGTTCCCGATGCCGCGGAGGACATCAACAAGAAGGCCAAGAAGGGCAAGCGGTTTGTCGAATTTCGGGAAACCGAGGATCGTGAACGTGGCAAGAAAGGCGCGGCCAAGCGCAACAGCGGTTTGATTATCGACGCCGACGAGGTGCAGGAACTGGGCGGGCGGTTGCCGGCCGCCGGCTTGCGTCTCGGCCGTGGCCGCCGTGGCGGTGGACCCAAGAAAAAGAAGATGTCCGCGCACGGCCAGATGGATATCGCCGAAACCAAGGCGATCAAGAAGCGGATCAAGGTTTTCGAGACAATCTCGGTGGGCGATTTCGCGCATCGGATGGGGGTCAAGGCCAGCGAGGTGATCGCCAAGCTGATGGGTCTTGGCGTGATGGCGACCCTGAACCAGTCGCTGGACGTTGACACCGCGACCCTGGTGGCCAGCGATTTCGGCTACGAGGTCGAGCAGGGGGTCACCGAAGAGCAGATCGTTCTCGGCATCGAGGATAAGGAGAGCGGCGGCGAAGAGAAGCCGCGGCCGCCGGTGGTCACCGTCATGGGTCATGTCGACCACGGCAAGACCTCGATCCTCGACGCCATTCGTAAAACAGACGTGGCGGCGGGCGAGGCCGGCGGTATCACCCAGCATATCGGCGCGCATTATGTCCGTTCGGCCAAGGGGGATGTGGTATTCCTCGATACCCCGGGCCATGCGGCCTTTACCGAGATGCGCTCCCGCGGCGCCAAGGTTACCGACGTGGTGGTGCTGGTGGTTGCCGCCGACGACGGGGTTATGGATCAGACCCGTGAGGCGATCAACCATGCCCGCGCCGCCGAGGTTCCCATCGTGGTCGCGGTGAACAAGATCGACAAGGAAAACGCCAACCCGGACCGGGTGCTCCGTGAGCTCGCCGAGTTCAATCTGGTGCCGGAGAAATGGGGTGGCGACACCATCTTCTGTGAGACGTCGGCCAAGCAGAATATCGGCATCGAGGAGCTGCTGGAGCAGATCCTGCTGCAGGCCGAGGTGCTCGAACTGAAGGCGGACGCCGACCGGAAGGCGCGCGGCTGGGTTATCGAGGCGCAGTTGCATAAGGGCCGCGGCCCGGTGGCCACGGTGCTGGTGCAGCATGGCACCTTGCGGGCCGGTGATTCCTTTGTCGCCGGCTTGCACCATGGTCGGGTCCGCTCCCTGCGGAACGACAAGGGTGAAAATGTCGATGAGGCCGGACCGTCGACGCCGGTCGAGGTGCAGGGGTTGAGCGGGGTGCCGCGGGCCGGTGACGAGTTTATCGTTGTCGCCGATGAGAAGATGGCCAAGACCATCAGCGCCGAACGGCAGATGAAGAGCCGGGAAAGCGAACTGGCCAGCGGCTCCAAGATCTCCCTCGACAACCTCTTCGAGCGGATGCAGGAGGCGGAGGTCAAGGAGTTGCGCGTGCTGTTGCGCGCCGACGTGCAGGGTACCCTGGAGGCCTTCGGTGAATCGCTGAAAAAGCTCAGCACCGACGAGATCAAGGTCAAGATCCTCCATCAGGGGACCGGCACCATCATCGAGTCCGATGTGCTTCTGGCCGCCGCCTCCGATGCATTGGTGATCGGCTTCAATGTCCGGCCCAGCACCAAGGTGCAGGAACTGGCCAAGAACGAGAAGGTCGATATCCGCACCTACGACGTCATCTATCATGCCCTCGAGGATGTCGAGCAGGCCATGGTCGGCATGCTCGATCCCACCTTCGAGGAACAGGTCATCGCGACCGCCGAGGTGCGCGAAACCTTCAACGTGCCCAAGATCGGCACCATTGGCGGCTGTTATGTCACCGACGGCAAGGTGGAGCGTAACGCCCAGGTGCGGGTGGTACGGGAAGGCGTGGTCGTCTATACCGGCAAGCTTTCATCCCTCCGCCGGTTCAAGGATGACGTCAAGGAGGTGCAGACCGGCTACGAATGCGGTATGGGCGTTGAAAACTTTAATGACCTCAAGGTTGGCGACATTCTCGAGATTTTCCACATGAAAGAGGTCGCCGGCATTCTGTAGGCAACCCTTGCAGGTGGGTCATACATCCGTTTCATTGCTGTCGCCGGCGAATTATTCAGCCGGCGACTTGCTTCCAGGGTTTGCCTGGGCGCATAATAGTTACCATCGGAACCCGTAGTGAAGAAAACAAAAGAAATAGCTCTGCCGCTGGGGCTTGGTCGTCGCCCCAAGCGGCGCCCGCAGCGGGTGGGCGATCTGGTCATGGAGGAGTTGTCCCTGCTGCTGCTGCACGGGCTCAAGGAGCCCCGGTTGCTCAACGTCACCGTTACCAGGGTGTCGATGACCGATGATCTGAAACAGGCGATTATCTATTACACGGTGATGGGTTCGCCCCGCCAGGAGAAAGAGGCGGCCCAGGGCTGGGAGCGGGCCAAGGGGTTTATCCGCAGCCATCTCGCCAAGCAGCTGCAACTCCGTTACGCCCCGGAACCTGTTTTCAAGGTTGATCGCATCGAGGCGCAGCAACGACGCATTGAAGATCTGCTGACGGAAATCAAGAAGGAAGAGAATGAGCCGGCCCCTTGACCAGATTGTTGCCGTAATCCATGCCGCCGAGCGGATTCTGGTGGCGACCCATATCCATCCCGACGGGGATGCGCTGGGTTCGCAGTTGGCCATGGGAGAGATCCTCGCGGCCATGGGCAAGCAGGTGTTTTTGTACAGCGAGAGCGAGATATCGCATCTCTATGCGTTCCTGCCCGGTAGTGAAAAATTACAGACCCGGCTGCCTGATCTCGGGCAGTTTGATTGCATCTTGGCCCTGGACTGCGGCGACTGTTTCCGCCTTGGTCTGCGGCAGGAGGAGTTTCTGGCCGCAGGCTCGGTGGTGGTGATCGATCATCATGCCGGCCACAAGGATTTCGGCACCCTGCGCTGGGTCGATTCGCACCGCGCCTCCACCGGCGAGATGGTCTACGAACTGGCCGGCGCTCTGGGCGTTGACCTTTCCTACGAGGCGGCCTATTGCCTCTATGCGGCCATCGTTTCCGACACCGGCTCGTTCAAGTATTCCTCCACCACCGCCGAAACCTTTCGGGTGGCGGCGGCGCTGATCGGCAAGGGCGTCAAGCCGGCGGAGGTGTCCGGCAAGCTCTTTGATAATTTCTCGGTCAACCGGCTGCGGTTGATGACGGACGTGCTGGAAACCCTGGTCTTGTACGACAACGATCGGATCGCGATGATCTCGGTCTCCCAGTCGATGTTTGATGAAACCGGCACCGAATCGGCGGACACGGAAACCTTCATCAACTACCCCCGCTCCCTGCAGACGGTGAAGGTGGCCGCCTTTATCAAGGAGGCGCCGGCCGGGATGATCTCGGTGAGCTTGCGCTCCAAGTCCCGTTATGATGTGGCGCAGGTGGCGGCCAAGTTCGGCGGCGGCGGGCATCGTAACGCCGCCGGTTGCAAATGGCGAGATTCCACCATCGCGGCGGTCCGGGACTTGTTGTTGCCGGAACTCAAGGCGGTGGTGGAAGCCGGCCTAAAATGAAAGACGTGCAGTATCAGGCCCCCGTGCCCATTGCTCCGCCTGCTGTCGTGCCGACCGGGAAGGATTCCGGTCAAGACGTGGAGGCCGGGGTTTTTTTGATCGACAAGCCGGCGGGGCCGACCTCGTTTCAGGTGGTGCGGCAGGTGCGGAAGGCACTGGGGATCAAGAAGGTTGGACATGCCGGCACCCTTGATCCCTTCGCCTCGGGATTGTTGATCCTCTGCGCCGGGCGGCCGGCCACCCGGATCATCGATCAGTTGATGGGCGGCGACAAGACCTACGAGGCCACCCTGCGACTGGGCGTCGAGACCGACACCCAGGACCTCGAGGGCGAGGTGGTGGCCGAACGGCCGGTGGGCGAACTGTCCCGCGCCGAGGTGGAGGCCTGCCTGGCGGGTTTTGTCGGTGCGGGGATGCAGACCCCTCCCCGCTATTCCGCCTTGAAGCATCAGGGGAAGCCCCTCTATTACTATGCCCGCAAGGGCATCGAGGTGGTCAAGCCGCCGCGTCCGATCATCATCAGGGAGCTGCGCCTGCTCGACCTCGGCGCGGATTGGCTGACGATTCGCGTCCATTGCGGCAAGGGCACCTATGTGCGGACCCTGGCCGCCGATATCGGCAATGCGCTTGGCTGCGGTGCGCATTTAATTGCATTGAGACGCTTGCAAAGCGGGACGTTTTCCGTTACAAAGGCGCTGCCGGGCGACCGCCTGGAGGATCGCGAACAGGCGCGGACCATGCTCGCGCGGCACCGGTTGACGGTTGACGAGGCGCTTGCCGCGCTGCGGGACGCCGAGGCGGTCTGAAAGAGGGGCGGCATCGCCCCAGGGTAGCATGCGTAAATAGGGATTATATTGTCACTCCGTCGTGGTTCGGCGGAAGGGCAAAATTATAGGTGGCCTAAAAATTTAGTGAGTATTTTAAAGAAATAGGTATAATCAGGTCGCTATTGACTTGGATACGGAAAAATCTGTAGGAGGAAAACTGTGACACTTCACGCTGGACAGAAACAAGAAATCATCAACAAGTTCGCCACCCATGAAACCGACACCGGCTCCCCGGCGGTGCAGGTTGCATTGCTGAGCGAGCGGATCACCTACCTGACCGAGCACTTCAAGTTCCACAAGAAAGACCACCATTCCCGGCGTGGCCTGTTGAAGCTCGTTGGTCAGCGTCGTTCACTGCTCAAGTATCTGAAGCGCAAAGACGCCGATAAATACCTGGAGCTGATCAAGGAACTCGGCATCAGAAAATAACGGCGCGAGAGCTTGTCTTTCGCCCCGTCGTAAAACCCCGCTTCCCATCCACGCCTGACCACGGGCGGGATGGGTCGGGGGTTTTGTCGTTTCCCGGCCAAGTTCCGGGCCCCCACTGCGGGGTTCCGATTTGCGACCGGGATATTTGTTGTTGACGGCTGCCGCCGTCGCAAGGAGAGGCTTGGAAAGTCAAACGGCATGGGTCGTTTGTTGTGTTTCCGGCCAACACCGGCGCAGTCGCGATTACGCGCCGCCGGACGCCGGCTGTTCATGCAGCCGAAGGAGATTGAATGTTTAAGCAAGTAGAAGTTGAAGTTGGCGGGCGGACCCTGACCGTTGAAACCGGCCGTCTCGCCAAGCAGGCGGGTGGTTCGGTGTTGGTTACCTATGGCGAAACCGTGGTTTTGGTCACCGCGACCAGGGCGCCGGAGCCCAAGGCGGATGTCGATTTCCTGCCGCTTACCGTCGAGTATCAGGAACGGATGTATGCTTCCGGTCGGATTCCGGGCAGTTTCTTCCGCCGCGAGATCGGTCGCCCCAGCGAGAAGGAAACCCTTACCTGCCGCTTCATCGATCGGCCCCTGCGGCCGCTGTTTGCTAAAGGGTACCAGTACGAGACGCAGATCATCGCCACCGTTTTTTCAGCCGACCAGCAGAATGAGCCGGACATGCTGGCCTTGATCGGCGCCTCCTGCGCCCTGTCGGTTTCCGACATCCCCTTCCACGGCCCCATCGCCGGGATCCGGGTCGGTTACGTCAACGGCGCCTATGTCTTGAATCCCACCAAGGACCAGATGGAGGAATCCCGTCTCGACCTGGTGGTCGCCGGTTCCCGCACCGCCGTGGTGATGGTCGAGGGCGGCAGTGATTCGCTCTCCGAGCAGGAGATCCTTGAGGGCATCTACTTCGGTCATGCCGGCCTGCAGCCGATCCTTGCCATGCAGGATGAACTGCGGTCTGCCGCCGGCAAGGCCAAGCTTGAGGTGACGCCGCCCGTTGTGAACGAGGCGTTGAAGGCCAAGGTTGCCGAGATCGCCACCGAGGGCATGCAGAAGGTGATCACCACCGTCGACAAGATGGAGCGCTACGGCGCTTATGATCAGCTGGCGAAGCAGGTCGTCGCCCAGCTCGGCGAGGAGTATGCCGACAAGGCGGGCGAGGCCAAGGGCTATCTGAGTAATCTCAAGAAAACCATGATGCGCGACCGCATCGTCAAGGAGAAGGCGCGCATCGACGGCCGCCGCTTCGATGAGATCCGGCCCATTGCCAGTGAAGTCAAGGCGTTGCCCCGGACCCACGGTTCGGCGCTCTTCACCCGTGGCGAGACCCAGGCGATGGTCACCGCCACCCTTGGCTCCACCCAGGATGAGCAGCGGGTCGACTCCCTGTACGGCGACTCCTTCAAGTCGTTCATGCTCCATTACAACTTTCCGCCCTACTGCGTGGGCGAGTGTCGTTTCATGCGCGGCCCCAGCCGTCGCGACATCGGTCACGGCGCCCTGGCCGAGCGGTCTTTACGCGCCATGCTGCCCAAGGACGGCAGCTTCCCCTATACCATTCGGGTGGTTTCCGAGGTTATGGAGTCCAACGGGTCCTCCTCCATGGCCACCGTCTGCGGCGGCTCGTTGGCGCTGATGGATGCAGGCGTGCCCCTGCGCAAGCCGGTTTCCGGCATCGCCATGGGCCTGATC
>DHYT01000023.1:4048-12087 GCA_002415465.1 Desulfobulbaceae bacterium UBA5123 | reverse complement strand
TGGATCTGACAATGGTGAATTGGGCGCGCGCGCAGTTCGCGCTCACCGCCTTGTATCACTGGATCTTCGTGCCGCTGACCCTGGGGCTCTCCTTTCTGCTCGCATTTTATGAGACCCTCTACTACAAGACCGGCAACGAGGCATGGAAGCGGATCACCAAGTTTTGGATGGGGCTGTTCGGGATCAACTTCGCCATCGGCGTCGCCACCGGCATCATCCTTGAGTTTGAGTTCGGCACCAACTGGTCCAACTACTCCTGGATGGTGGGCGATATCTTCGGGGCGCCGCTGGCCATTGAGGGTATTTTCGCCTTCTTCCTCGAGGCCACCTTCTTCGCGGTGATGTTTTTTGGTTGGGACCGGGTCTCGAAGAGGTTCCATCTGATAGCGACCTGGATGGTCGCCATCGGCTCCAACCTTTCCGGGCTGTGGATCCTCATCGCCAACGGCTGGATGCAGCGACCGGTGGGGATGGGCTTTAATCCCGATTTGGCCCGGTTCGAGATGCAGGATATCGGCGCCTTGATCTTTTCGCCGGTGGCGATCGGCAAATTCACCCACGCCACGAGTTCGAGCTTTCTGCTCGCCTCCCTGTTCGTGATCGGGATCTCGTCCTGGTATCTGTTGAAGGGCCGCCATCAGGAGATGGCCAAGAAAAGCATCGTCGTGGCCGCGGTCTTCGGCTTGGTCTCTTCGGCCCTGGTGGGTTTTACCGGCGACGAATCCGCCTACAGCAACGCCCGCTATCAACCGATGAAGCTTGCCGCCTTCGAGGGCCTGTACGATGGCGAAACCTCGGCCGGGCTGGTGGCCATGGGGGTGATGAACCACGCCAAGCAACCGGGTGACGATCAGGACGCCTTTCTCTTCGCGGTGAAGGTGCCGGGAGTGTTGTCGCTGCTTGCCAACCGTGAGCCGGGCTCCTTCGTGCCAGGGGTCAACGACTTGGTGTACGGCAATGCCGAACATGGCGTGATGGGCGTCAAGGAGAAGATGGAGCGGGGCAAGATCGCGGTCACTCGGCTTGCCGCCTACAAGGAGGCCAAGAAGGTGGGCGATGAGGCCGGGGCGCAGGCCGCCCTCGCGGAGTTTACGATGCACCAGGATTATCTTGGCTTCGGATATCTTAACAAGCCCGAGGAGGCGGTGCCGCCGGTGCCGCTGGTGTTCTACAGCTTCCATGTCATGGTGGTGCTGGGCACCCTGCTGCCGGTGATCTGTCTGCTCTTCCTCTTCTATACTTACCGGGGCACCATCGCCGAGCAGAAATGGCTGTTGGGGCTGGGGATGATTTCCATCATTCTTGCCCATCTCGCCAGCCAGGCCGGCTGGGTGGTGGCGGAGGTGGGGCGGCAGCCGTGGGCGATCCAGAACCTCCTGCCGGTGACGGTCGCCCGCAGCAATCTGACCGCCGGCACGGTGCAGACCACCTTTTTCATGTTTCTGGTTCTCTTCACCACCCTCCTGATTGCGGAAGTGAAGATCATGCTCAAGCAAATCAATATCGGCCCGGAGGAGGATTGATATGTTCGGAAGTCTTGAATTAACGCAATTGCAGGAACTCTGGTGGCTGATCGCGTCCCTGGTCGGGTCGCTCTTCCTCTTTCTCACCTTTGTCCAGGGCGGGCAGACACTGCTGTGCACGGTGGCCAAAACCGGCCCGGAAAAGATGCTGGTGGTCAACTCCCTCGGGCGCAAGTGGGAGCTCACCTTTACGACCCTGGTGCTGTTCGGCGGCGCCCTGTTCGCGGCCTTTCCGAAGTTTTACGCCACCAGTTTCGGCGGTGCGTACTGGGTGTGGGTGGCGATCCTCTTTACCTTTATCGTGCAGGCGGTGAGTTACGAGTATCGCCGCAAGCCCGATAATTTTCTCGGCACCGCCGTCTATGATTTCTTCCTGTTCGTCAACGGCAGCGTCGGCATCCTGTTGATCGGCGCGGCGGTGGGCACCTTTTTCACCGGGTCCAATTTCTCCCTGAACGAATACAATCAGGTGGCCTGGCAGCATCCGCTGCGCGGCCTTGAGGCGGCGTTCAACCCCTTCAATGTCTGTTTCGGGCTGATGCTGGTTTTCCTGGCCCGGGTGCTGGGGGCCATGTATCTCACCAACCACATCGATCATGCGCAACTGACGGCTCGTTCCCGGAGGGCCGCCTTCGTCAATCTCCTCTGTCTGTTGCCATTTCTGCTTTACGTGCTGTTCGGGATCGTGACCATCAGCGGTTTTGCGGTGGATCCGGCCACCGGCGCGGTGGCGATGGAGCCGGCGAAATATCTGCATAACCTCTTGGCGATGCCGGCCGTGCCGGGCATGCTCGTTGGCGGCTTGCTGCTGGTGGTCTTCGGGGTGGTCGGCGATACGTTCATGGGCAAGCGCAGCGGCATCTGGTTCGGCGGCATCGGCACGGTGCTGGTTGGCCTGGCGATCTTTTCCCTCGCCGGGTATAACCATACCGCCTTTTATCCTTCCAAGTTCGATCTGCAGAGCAGCCTTACCATCCATAACGCCTCCAGCAGCCATTACACCCTCACCGCCATGAGCTATGTCGCCCTGGCGGTGCCGCTGGTGCTGGCCTATATCGCCTATGTCTGGCGGGCCATGGATGCACGGAAGCTTTCCGAGGCGGATCTTGTCGATGCCGACCGGAAGAAACTTTATTGAAAAGCAAAGGAGGTTACAGATGGCCGCACTGTTGCTCGTTAGCTGGGTCGTGACCCTGGTGGTGTCCTACAAGGGCGCGGAGTATGTTCTTGCCAAGGCGGGAATGCTGTAAGTCGGATACGGAAGAGACCGTATCTTTTCCTCATCGGGGGAAGTCGCATCGGGCGGCTTCCCCCATTTTATTTGGCAGGCGAGGTCAGGAGCCGGCCATGTAGCGGCGCATGCGGATGTTCATCAGGATGCCGATGCCGATCATGGTGGTCATCAGCGAGGAGCCGCCGTAGCTGAAGAGCGGCAGCGGCATGCCGACCACCGGCAGCAACCCCATGACCATGGCAAGGTTGATGAACGCCTGCCAGAAGATAAGGGAGACGATGCCGAAGGCGAGCAGGACCCCGAACTTGTCCCGCGAGGTGACGGCGATGTTGAGGCCCCAGAGGATCATGAAGAAGTAGCAGCCCAGCAGGATGATCGAGCCGAAGAAGCCCCATTCCTCCGCCCATACCGAGAAGGCGAAGTCGGTGTGCCGTTCGGGCAGGAAGTCGAGCTGGCCCTGGGTGCCGTGCATGAAGCCCTTGCCGAACTTCAGCCCGCTGCCCACCGCGATCTTGGACTGCATGATGTGGTAGCCGGTGTTGAGCGGATCGCCCTCAGGGTTCAGGAAGGTCTCGATGCGCTGCCGCTGGTAGGGCTTCAAGAAGAATTTCCAGCCGATGGGGATGGCGGAAAGGCAGGTGGTGGCGAGGATCGCCAGGGTTTGCCACCTGAGCTTGACGAACAGGGTCATGGAGACGAAGACGAAGAGCAGCATCAGGGCGGTGCCCAGGTCCGGCTGCTTGACGATCAGCAGGAAGGGGAGGCCGGCGAGCAGGATCGGGACCGTCAGTTCCTTGAGGGTAAAGCCCTTGCCGGTGTCCTTGCGGTAGTAGTAACTGGCCAGGGTGATGACCAGCGCAAGCTTGGCCGGTTCCGAGGGCTGCAGATAGAAAAAGCCGAAGTTGATCCAGCGCTGGGTATTGGCCACCGATCGCCCGAAGAGCAGGGAGAAGAGCAGCAGCAGGACGGCGATGACATAAAAGGGGTAGTTCCAGCTGAGCAGCACCTTGTAATCGATGCTGATGATGGCGAGAATCAACCCATAGCCGACCAGGAAGAAGTACAGCTGCTTCATGTAGACCGGGGTGCCGAGCATGCGACCGGAGTGGCTGGCGCTGTAGAGGTTGGTCAGCCCCATGATGGAGATCAACAGCACGGTGAGGAGCAGCACCCAGTCGAAGTTGAGAAGCAGACGGCGATCAAACCGAAACATGGCGTATCCTCTGATGGCGCCTTACGGCGTGGTATTGTTGGCGGCCGCGGCCTTTTGGGCAAAATACTCCTCCAGGACCTGCTTGGCAACCGGGCCTGCCGCCGAACCGCCGTGTCCGCCATGCTCCACGAGAACCGTCACGGCGATCTCCGGTTTCTCGGTGGGGGCAAAGCAGGTGATCCAGGCGTGGTCACGGTATTGGTAGGGTATCTCATCCTCCTTGGCGTCCTTGTATTTGGATAGATGGATGACCTGGGCGGTGCCGGTTTTGCCGCCCACGGAGATGTTTTCCAGTTTGGCGGCGCCGCCGGTGCCGTGCTGTTCGTTGACCACCGCCGTCAAGGCGTCGCGGATCAGATCGAGGGAGGCGCGACTGCCGAGGGCGTGGCCGTCGATGATCGGCTCGAATTGCTTGATTTTCTTCCCTTCGGGGTCGGTGATCGATTCCAGCAGTTGCGGGCGGTAGAGGGTGCCGCCGTTGACGGTGGCGGCGGTCATCCGACAGATCTGCAGCGGGGTCGCCAGGTTGAATCCCTGGCCGATGGCCACCGAGAGGGTTTCACCGTCTTGCCACGGTTCCTTGAACCGTTGCCGTTTCCAGGCGTCGGTGGGGGTGAGACCGGGTTTTTCGTTTTCAAGCTCGATGCCGCTCTTGATGCCGAGGCCCAGGCTTTGCGCATAGCGGGCCAGGGTGCCCACCCCGACTCTCTGTCCGATCTGATAGAAGTAAACGTCGCAGGATTCCTTCAGCGCACGCCGCAGATTCACCGGGCCATGGCCGGTGTTTTTCCAGCAGCCGTAGCGGCGGTTGCCGAAGGAGTAATGGCCGGGGCAGTATATAACGGTGTCCGGGGTCATCACCCCTTCGCTCAAGCCTGCCAGGGCGGTGACGATTTTGTAGGTGGAGCCGGGCGGGTATTGCCCCTGGATGGTCTTGTCGATCAGGGGGTGCAGGGGGTTGTTCAGCATTTCTTTCCAGGCGGCGCTGGAAATGCCGCCGATGAACTCTTCGAGGTGCATGGGGGGGGAGCTTGCCAGCACCAGCAACCGGCCGGTGTTGACCTCCATGGCCACCACCGCCCCGGCTTTCCCTTCCATGGCGGTCTCGGCGGTGGTCTGCATGTCGATGTCGATGGTCAGCTGCAGATCGTCGCCGGGCAAGGGCTCCTTGCTGTTGAGCATCTTTTGCTCAAGCCCGTGCACATCCACCTCGAGATACTTGCGGCCTTTTTCTCCGCGCAGGTATCTCTCGTAGAGTTTCTCGATGCCCTGTTTGCCGAGCTGGTCGCCTAGGTCGTAATCGGCATCGGCGTGTTTGGCCAATTCCTTTTCATTTATTTCGGCAAGGTAGCCAATGAGATGGGAGGCGAAGTTGCCGAGCAGGTAATCGCGGTTGGGCAGCACCTCGATGTGCACCCCCGGCAGGTCGAGGTGGTGATTCTCGATGTAGATCAGGGTGCGCCAATCGATATCCTCCTTGAGCCGGAAGGGCATGTAGCGGGGATGGTCGGCGTAGGCGCGGATGCGGTCCAGGATGACGGAGATATCCTCATGCAGGATGCGGGAAAGCTTTTTGAGAACCGCATCCGGGTTGGGGGCATCCTCACGCACCCAGACGATGTTGAAGGAGGGGCGGTTGGCAATGATGACGTGTCCCTGACGGTCGAGAATGTTGCCGCGCGGGGCGTTGAGGCTCTGCACCCGGATCCGGTTGCTTTCGGAGAGCTGGACGTAGTCGTCGCCCCGGTGGATCTGCAGATACCAGAGGCGGACGATGAGGATGGCGATAAAGAAAATCGCCACCGCCGAGGCGATGTCGATGCGCCGTTTGAGCGTGTTCAGCTCGGCGTCGTCGATTTTATAGATGCTGGTGAGAAATCGGCTCATACGCGAAAGCGGTTGCCGGTTTTCGGCCGCAGAAAGGTTCGATTTTTGATGCCGCCCTGCACCAGTTCATGGAGCTTGGCGCAGAAGTGATAGAAGGGGATGGCGATAACCGCCAGGATCAGGGTTTCCAGGATAACGTTGCGCCAGGACCAGTCGAGGGAGGCGTCCGGGGCGAGGATGGTGGCAAAGATAAAGATGCCGCTGCTGGTGAAGAGGTAGCTTGTCGCCGCCAGCGGGGCCTGGTGCACGGTTTCGTCGATGACCAGGAGTCTTGACATCCCCTGCAGCAGAAAATAGAGGAGCAGGTAAACCACCGGATAGAGGCCGAGGAAGATGCCGGCATAGATGTCGGTCATCAGGCCGAACAGCAGCGCCAGCAGGGCGCCCGGAAAGATGTCGAAGCGAATGGCGATGAAGACGATGAGCAGGAAGAGCAGGTCCGGGTTGCCCATCCATGGCGGCAGCATGGTGAAGATGGTGGTCTGGATGGTGAGAAGCGTTGCGCCCAGCATCAGGAAGAAGAAAATAAGCATGAAGGTACGTTCTCGGGCGTTGGTTGTAGCGGGTTCCCTGGTCCGTTCTATTCGGCGAGGGAGTTTTCTTTCATGATAATGATGAGATGCTCAAGCTGCGAGAAATCCACCGACGGCTGGATGTCGATCTTTTGAAACATGCCGCGGCGGCTTTCGGTGACCCGGGTGACCGTGCCGACCTGCAATCCCTCGGGGAAGATGCCGCCCAGCCCGGAGGTGACGATGGTGTCGCCCCGGCTGATCTTCCAGTTCTTGAGCACATAATGCAGCTGGTAGCCGCTGCCGTTTCCCTTGATGATGCCCTGCACCCTGGTCCGCTGGACAATGACGTCGATGGCGCTGTTGGGGTCGATGGTGAGCAGGACCTTGGCGTAGTGGGGTGACAGGCTCATGATCTGTCCGACAATGCCCTCGGCGGTGACCACCGGCATGCCTTGCTTGACGCCGTCGCTGCTGCCGCGGTCGATGATCAACGTCTTGAACCAGAGCGAGGGGTCGCGGCCGATGATCCGGGCGGTGAGGTTGGGTGCGGAAAGGGATTCCTTGAGGCCGAGGAGTTTGGTGAGGCGGTCGTTGATCGCGACGGCCTCGGCATACTTGTTGTTGAGCGCCTTGGATTTTTGCAGTTCGGCGCGCAGCCGCAGGTTTTCCTCACGGACATCGACCAGGGCGATGTAGCCGTCCCAGACATTGGAGATCATCCCGGTGATGCAGGTGATGCCGGACTGGGCCCTGCCGATCAGTTCCAGGGCGAATTTGTGGGGGGCGTTGAACTGCCGCCGGCCGACGGTGGCGACGATCAGCATCAGGATGAGAACCAGGAGGACGCCAAAGAGTAGCAGGGCTTTGATTTGGCGGGCGCGTTTAGCTCGATTCCTCATGGGAGATCACGTGTGCGGTTTCGATTTTTCAAAGAGAAGGAAGCCGCGGCCGGGGGGCCACGGCTTCCGTGGTTCGCAAATCAGGTGATCATGACGTCTTTGAGGACGTCGATGTTCTCAAGCGCCTTGCCGGAGCCGAGAACCACGGAGGAAAGCGGGTCGTCGGCGATGATCACCGGTACGCCGGTTTCCTGCTTGAGCCGTTTGTCCATGTTCCTCAGCAGGGCGCCGCCGCCGGTGAGGACGATGCCCTGGTCGACGATGTCGGCGGAGAGTTCCGGCGGGGTCAGTTCCAGGGCCATCTTCACCGTTTCGACGATGGAGTCGACCTGCTCGGCGATGGCGGTGCGGATCTCGCCCGAATCGATGGTCAAGGTCTTGGGAACGCCGGAGATCAGGTCGCGGCCCTTGATGTCCATGGTGTCGTAGGGGGGGTCGGGAAGCACGTTGCCGATGGTGGTCTTGATCACCTCGGCGGTGTGTTCGCCGATGGCCAGGTTGTGTTTGCGCTTGATGTATTGCAGGATGGCGTCATCCATCTTGTCGCCGGCCACCCGCACGGANNGCCGCGGCCATCGGTTCCTCGATGAGATGCACCTCGCGGGCGCCGGCGGATTCGGCGGATTCGCGCACCGCCCGTTTTTCCACCTGGGTGATGCCGGAGGGGACGCTGATGATGATCCGCGGGTGAACCAGGGTGCGGCGGTTGTGCACCTTGTTGATGAAGTAGCGGAGCATCGCCTCGGTCACCTCGAAGTCGGCGATGAC
>DHYT01000023.1:0-3901 GCA_002415465.1 Desulfobulbaceae bacterium UBA5123 | reverse complement strand
TGCCCTTGCCCTTGACGTAAACCAAGGTGTTGGCCGTGCCGAGGTCAATGGCCAGGTCGTTGGAAAGCCAACCGAAAAGTGCGTCAACAGGGGAGAACATACGGCGGATACCTCATGCGGATTTTATAAATGTGTCGGTGCGAAAATATAAAACAGGCCAACGGTCGCGCGGCGTGCGGTGCGTTTCGTCCCGCGAAACATCGGCGACTGCCTTTGTAAGCGTCTGAATGAAATTGTATGTTTTCGTGTATTTTTACGGGGTTGAAATTGGCGCTATTCTAGCAGAGAGAAAAATCATTAGCAAGAAAAATGGCGGCGGGTGTCAGGAGAAAAAACTTGACACGCTTTTCGGCGTCGTGGTAATGAAGGGGCGCAATCGCGACGACCCGTGGCGGTTGTCTCGGAGCAAGCATCTGGTGTGGGGGTATAGCTCAGCTGNNTCGATCCCGCTTACCTCCACCACGCTTCACTTCGTTTGACCGATTTTTGTCTTTTTGGGGAGGGCTTGCACGGTTTTTCTCACAAAAGGCAAAGCCTCTGACGGTATCATAAGAATTGGCCTTCTTCGTGCCGCAGGGGCTTTTTTGTTTTCTGGGGAGACCTCATGGCCGATGCAGAAAATGTAGCCGCCGGAAGCGGGTCGACGGGCAAGCCCGTTACCGAGGAGGCCATTCTCAAGGTGGCCAAGGAGGTGGTGGTCAAGTTCATCGAGGTTGGCCGTCTCTCGCCCACCAATTTCACCGAAACCTTCCAAGATGTCTATCGCGCGGTGCGAGATGCCGTACGCTCCTAGCCGTATTACCGATCTGTCGGCCCTTGCCGGCTCCTCTTTTGCTCAGGGCGTCGCCCCGTGAACACCTCCCTTGCCGATCCCGCGCCACTGCTTGACCCTGCCCTGAATTTCTTCCCGGAAAAGGTTCGCCATATCCATCTGATGGGTGTTTGCGGCACCGGCATGGGGTCGCTTGCCGGCATGCTGAAGGCCAGCGGGTTTACGGTGACCGGTTCCGATCAGCATGTCTATCCGCCGATGAGTGATTTCCTCGCCGCGCAGGGGATTGCGGTGCAGACCGGTTATCGGCCGGAGAATCTCGCCTCCCGTCCCGACCTGGTGGTGGTGGGCAATGTCATCACCCGGAAAAACCCCGAGGCCGAGGCCCTGGCCGCCATGGGGCTGCCGTATGTCTCCTTTCCCCAGGCCTTGAGCCATTATTTCCTCGCCGCCAAGACCTCGCTGGTGGTCGCCGGCACCCACGGCAAGACCACCACCTCGTCGCTGCTTGCCACCATGCTCGATGACGCCGGTTTGTCGCCGTCGTTCATGATCGGCGGCCTGGTGCAGGCGTTCAACAGTAATTTTCATCTTGCCGGCGGCGATCATTTTGTCGTCGAGGGCGACGAGTATGACACCGCCTTCTTTGACAAGGGGCCGAAGTTTCTCCATTACCGGCCCCATGTCGCCATCATCACCAGCATCGAGTTCGATCACGCCGACATCTATGCCGATCTCGAGGCGGTGAAGCGCTCCTTTCTGCGGCTGGTGGCGATCATGCCGCCGGACGGCTGTCTGGTCGCCTGCGTTGATGACCCGGTGGTGCGGGAGATGGTGGCGGACGCGCCGTGCCGGGTGTTCGGCTACGGCGAGGGTGAAAACGCCTTCTGGCGGCTCGATGCCTTGCGGGTAACCCCGGACGGGACCGATTTCACGGTCTGGCGTGATGGGCGGCGGTTCGGCTCCTTTCACAGCCGGATGCCCGGTCGCCATAACGCCCTGAACGGCTTGGCGGTGATCGCCGTCCTCGATCGGCTCGGGGTCGACGTGGCCGCCATCGCCCGCGGCCTCGGCAACTTTGCCGGTGTGCGGCGGCGACAGGAGGTGCGCGGCACGGTGGGCGGGGTAACGGTGATCGATGATTTCGCCCATCATCCCACCGCGGTCCGCGAAACGCTTGCCGCCCTGGCCAGCGCCTATGCCGGGCGCAGGTTGGTCGCCGTTTTCGAGCCGCGCACCAATTCCAGCCGCCGGCGGGTTTTTCAGGATGCCTACGTGACCGCCTTTGACCACGCCCAGGAGGTTTTGATCAAGGAGCAGGAGCCGCTGGCCAATGTCTCGCCCGACGAGCGTTTTTCATGCCGGCAGCTGGCGGAGGATCTCGGGCGTCGCGGCGTCGCGGCCCGATATTTCCCCGACACCGACGCAGTGATCGCCTATCTGGTCGCCCATGCCCGCTCCGGGGATGTGCTGGCCGTCCTTTCCAACGGCGGCTTTGATAATATTCATGTCCGTCTCCTGGCCGGGTTGCCTTCCTAGCCGGTTTTTTCATGCCATTCCAGCCTGTTGGGCGTCTTTGGCCCTCCACCTGCCCCGAACGGGATGGGCGGAGGGTTTTTTTGACTCTTTTCTTGACACCTCGCGCGGGTTGGGGATACGTTGAGCGCCTGTTCATAAGTTAACCGATTCCGGTTTGTAGGGTTATCGTGGAGGTTCACACGTCAGCACAGATGAGAGAGGGCGCCGTATTATGAAGATAGCAGTGCTCAGGGAGACCTTGACTGGGGAGGCGCGGGTGGCGCTTATCCCCGATTCCGTCAAGCGGCTGGTAAAAAAAGGGATAGGGGTGGCGGTTCAGGCGGGCGCCGGCGAGCGTTCCGGCTACGGGGATCCTGACTATGAAAAGGTCGGCGCCGAGATCGTGCCGACCCCGGAAGCCCTGTGCGGCGGCGCCGATGTGGTGATCAAGGTGCAGCCGCCCACCGCCGAGGAGATCGCGATGTGTCGCGAGGGAACGGCGCTGATCGGCATCCTCCAGCCCTACCTCCGCCACGATACGGTCCGGCAGCTGGCCGACCGTCGCCTCTCCGCCTTCGCCCTCGACACCATTCCCCGCACCACCCTCGCCCAAAGCATGGACGTTCTCAGTTCCATGAGCACCATTGCCGGTTACAAGGCGGTGGTGATGGCGGCCGACACCCTGAACAAATTCTTCCCGATGCTGATGACCGCGGCCGGTACCGTGCGTCCGGCCAAGGTGTTGGTGATCGGCGCCGGCGTGGCCGGTTTGATGGCCTGCGCCACCGCCAAGCGGTTGGGTGCGGTGGTGGAGGCCTTTGATGTGCGGCCGGTGGTCAAGGAGCAGGTGCAGAGCGTCGGCGCCAAGTTCGTCGAGGTGCCGGTGGAGGAGTCCGGCGAGGGCGAGGGCGGCTACGCCAAGGAGATGAGCGATGATTACAAGCGCAAGCAGGGCGAGCTGATCGCCAAGCATATCGCCAAGTCGGACGTGGTGATCCCCACCGCCCTGATCCCCGGCAAAAAGGCGCCGATCCTGATCAGCGAAGAGATGGTGCAATCCATGGCGCCGGGGTCGGTGATCGTCGATCTCGCCGCCGAGATGGGCGGCAACTGCGCGCTTACCGAGCCGGGGAAGACGGTGGTCAAGCACGGGGTGATCATCGTCGGGCCGGATAACCTGCCCAGCACCGTGCCTTTCCATGCCAGTCAGATGTTTGCCAAGAATATCGAGAAGTTTCTTCTGCATCTCACCGGCGATGACGGCTTGAAGCTGGACATGGCTGATGAGATCACCCGAGGGTCGCTGATTACCCACGACGGCAAGGTGGTGCAGGAGATGACCCTGAAGTTAATGAACGCGGCGGGAGGCAACTGATGGACGGTACTATCATAATCGGGCTGTATATCTTCGTGTTGGCGCTGTTTGCGGGCGCGGAATTGATCGCCAAGGTGCCGCCGACCTTGCATACCCCTCTGATGTCCGGCTCCAACGCCATCTCCGGCATCGCCATTCTCGGCGCGCTGGTGGTCGCGGGCGAGACGATGAGCATCGAGGGCAATTCGGTGATCGGCTTGCTGGCGGTGGTGTTCGCCACCATCAACGTGGTGGGC
>DHYT01000026.1 GCA_002415465.1 Desulfobulbaceae bacterium UBA5123 | reverse complement strand
CCACCTCGATGACCCCCATGATCAAGTCGGTACTTTGACTGAGGGCCCGCTCCTGCCGAAAGGGCACATAGGTATTCAGCTTCCAGGAGATCGGGGAGGACCAGGGAAACAGGTGCAGCAGGGTTCCCTCTGAATGCAAGACCGAGTTGTTTTTACCGCGCAAGGCAAGCTTGTACTCCGCGCCGCCCACATCACGCGCCCCAACACGCTCCGGCACGGTGCTGTATGAGATGACATTTTGCCTGGAGTCGTAAATGGAGACCGACTTGATGTTCATACCGTGGGTGACGTTACGGACGATGGCATTGAGACGCTCGAACTGCTTGGGATGCCTGAGCGCGATCCCCCCGTAGCGCAGCACCGTCGGCAGCACGAACTGCTGGAAAACCTGATGGTTGAGATTCTCGGCGAACACCTGCGCATAGGCCTCGCTCCGTTCCAGCAGGACATTCTTGGTGTAGTTGGAGATCACCCAGGAAAGGATCAGGGTGGAGACCAGAATGACCGTCAGGCTGGTAAAGGAGAAAAACTTCACCAGCCGGAAGGGCTTCAGATTGATTTCACTGACATCAGTTACCATCACAAACCCCGCATCGCCTGCAGCAACTGGTATCGCACGGCTGCGTCGATTGCGCCGCCAACGCCTTTTGATATTCGCGCCAGAGATAACGCCGCTCGATACCATGATCGACTATCTCCCACGGAAACGCCTCGTCCTCCCCCCGCTCCCGCAGGGCATAATCCTCAACCCGCAACCCGTGTCGCTTCAGTAGCTGCCGCCAGTTGCCACCATCGGCGGCAAAGTTCGACAGCGCCGGACCAAGCCGCTGATCACCCCGTGCCAGCGAGGCTTGAAACAAGGCGCGGTCCGGGTGATCGGCAACAATCCTGACATTGGCCACCCGGCCAAGCTTTCTGCGCAGATACTGCAGCCGACTCTTTAAAACCGCAACCGGCGCCATGGCATAATACTGAAAGGGCGTCCAAGGCTTGGGCACAAAACTGTTGACGCTCAGGGTAAGCGTGCCGAGGTGGCCCTTCCGCCGCCCCACCTCCATCACCCGCTCGCGAATCCGCATGGTGAGATCCGCCATCTCATCGATATCCGCATCCGTTTCCGTCGGCAGACCGATCATATAATAAAGCTTCAGGTTGGTGACGCCGACCTCGGCCAACGCCTCGGCGGCGGTGAGCAGGTCAGGCTCGCTGATCCCCTTGTTGATCACCCGCCGCAGCCTTTCAGAGCCGCCGTCCGGGGCGATGGCCGCGCTCTTCAAGCCGCTTTTGCCCAGCAACTCCACCAGCCGCGAGGTAATCACGTCCGCCCGCAGGGATGAAAAGGAAAGCGAGCACGCCTCGTCAAGCAGATACCCGGCCAGCTCCGCCAGGTCATCGGCCCGCGCCATTTCCATCCCCAGCAGTCCGATCCGCCTGGCGCCCGCGGGCCGCTCGGCCAACGCCTGGACAATGGCCTCGGCCGACCACAACCGTGGCGGCCGGTAAACGAATCCGGCCGCGCAGAAACGACAGCCACGACTGCAGCCGCGACCGAGCTCGGCGAGATAGAGATCGGAAAACTCCGCATCGGGGCTCAGCAGCACCGAATGCCCGGCGGTGGCGCGGCGGGGCGCGGTCAGCTTCGCGATTCGCGTCGGCACCCCGGCCGTTGTCGCAAACGATTGAAATATACCATCCCCATCGTACAGCGGGGTATAGAAACAAGGGACGTAACAGCCGGCAACCTTCATTGCAAGGCCGTGCAACAACTCTTCGCGCTTGCCGTCGCCGACCTTCGCTTTCAGGAACGCCAGCACCGGCGGCAGCGCCGCCTCCGCCTCGCCCAGCACGAACAGGTCGACAAAGTCGGCCAGGGGGGCCGGATTGATAAAGGTTGCGACACCGCCGGCGACAACCAGAGGCGCGCCGGCTTGCACCGTTGCGCTCTCGCGACACCGGTCTTCGGCCACGGGGGTTATCCCGCCGTCAACCAGCATCCGGATCAGATTGGGGAAATCGTCTTCAAAACTCAGGGAACAAAAAATCAGCGGGAAATCGCGCAGGGGACGGCCGGACTCCACCGAGAGCGGCTGCTCGGCGGGAATCTCCGGGAGAAAGACCCGTTCACAGACGATGTCCGGGTCAATGTTCAACAGGTCGTAGACCAGCTGATAGCCCAGGTTGGACATCCCCAGCCGGTAGCGGTTGGGGAACACCAGGGCGATGGGCAACTTATCCTTCCACTTTTTTCGTACCCCTCCCGTTTCACGGCTGCGGAAATCAGTCCTGACGGTTTGCTGGCGACGGCTCAAAACACTGCTCCTGCCGGGAGGGGCGCCTCCATCTAGCTTTCGTTGCGCCGCAGGAATGTCGGACGATCAAGCATTTCCTCGTCGAACAGGTTCTGCTGCGGATAACCGCCGCGGGGCTTCCCCTTGCCGGCGGCAGCAGCGGCTGCCATCTCGTCCCGCGCCGCCCTTCTTTCATTAAAGGGCAGGAAGGGATTGGTCGCCTCCTGTTTCGGGGGAAGCACCTTGACGTTCTCCGGCAGGGTGTCCAGCTGCTCATGGGCGCTGATGCCGGTGGCGATGACGGTCACCCGCAGCTCGTCGCCGAGGTTGTCGTCGAAGATCACGCCGAGGATGATATTGGCGTCGTCATGCACCTCGTCATAGATTCGCGACGTCGCCTCGGTGACCTCGGCCATGGTCAGGGTATCCTCGCGGGCGGAGATATTGACCAGCACCCCCTTGGCGCCGTCGATGCTGATATCCTGCAGCAGCGGGCTGGCGATGGCCATGTTGACCGCGTCGGTGGCGCGATTGGCGCCGGTGCCGACGCCGGCCCCCATCAGGGCGGGCCCCATCTGATTCATGACGGTGCGAACGTCGGCGAAGTCGGGGTTGATGTAGCCGGGAAGATTGATCAGATCGGTAATGCCTTTGACCGCCTGCACAAGGACGTCATCGACCATCTTCATGCCGTCGATGAAACGGGCGCCCTTCTGTGAAAGCGAGAGCAGCCGGTCGTTGGGGATGGTGATGATGGTGTCGACATGCTTGCGCAACTCCTCCCAGCCGGCGTCGGCATTGCGCATCCGGCTGCGCCCCTCGAAAACGAAAGGCTTGGTGGTGACCGCCACCGTCAAGGCGCCCATCTCCTTGGCAACCCGCGCCACCACAGGCGCGGCGCCGGTGCCGGTGCCGCCGCCCATGCCGGCGGTGACAAACACCATGTCGCTGCCCTTCAGGTGCCGCTTGATCTCCTCGATGCTCTCCTCGGCGGATTCGCGCCCTTTCTCCGGGTTGGCGCCGGCGCCAAGCCCCTTGGTCACCGCCGGCCCGATCTGGAGCTTGACATCCGCCTTCGAATTTTCAAGCGCCTGGCAGTCGGTATTGGCGGCGATGAACTCCACCCCCAATATCCTGCTCTCCACCATGGTATTGACGGCATTGCCGCCGCCGCCGCCCACACCGATCACCTTGATCTTCGCCCTTGACTCTGATTCCGCCAGCATGAATGACATAGTCTCTCCCCTTATCTCAATCGGCGCCAGCCGTCCCGCTACGGCAGCACGCCTCCCGTGTTTGCTATATAATACTTTTAAACCAATTTCTCATCCGATTAGAAACGCGCCCCATCACCGAACCTTCCCGCATCCTGAAACGACGGGCCGGTTCATTGCGCATCCCGAAAACAACCAGGCCTACCCCGGTGGCGCACTGCGGGGTATTGACCAGATCGAGCACCCCGCCGACATGCTGCGGGTAGCCGATCCGCACCGGCAGATCGAAAATCTGCTCGGTGATATCCAGCATGTTCGCCAACAGCGCGCTGCCGCCGGTAAGCACGATGCCGGCATTGACCAGCTCCTTGAAGTTGGAGTCGATCATCTCCTGATTGATCATGGTCAACATCTCCTCAACCCGTGGCTCCAGGATCTCGCCCATCACCTTCCGGGAAAGCTTCCGCGTCCGTCGGCCGCCAACGCTTGGCACCTCAATGGTTTGATCCTTGTCGATCATCGAGGCGAGCGCGCAGCCATACTCTTCCTTCAGACGCTGCGCCTCGTTGAGCGGCGTCCGCAGACCGATGGAAAGATCGTTGGTGAGATTATGCCCGCCCAGCCCGAGGACAAAGGTATGACGGATACAGCCGTCGGAAAAGATGGCAAGATCCGAGGTGCCGCCGCCGATATCGATCAACGCCACCCCAAGCTCCAACTCCTCCTTGGTCAGCACCGCCTCGGCCGAGGCGATGGGCTCAAGCACCACGTCGCTGACCTCCAGGCCGGCCCGGTTGCAGCATTTCACGATGTTGTGAACCGAGGTCGCGCCGCCGGTGACGATATGCACGTCCGCCTCGAGCCGCACCCCGGTCATGCCGATGGGATCCTGAATACCGGTCTGATCGTCGACGATGAATTCCTGCGGCAAGACATGCAGAACCTCCTGATCCGGCGGGATCGGCACCGCGCGGGCCGCATCGATGACCCGGTCGATATCATCCTGCCTGATCTCCTGATGCTTGATGGCGATCAGGCCGTGGCTGTTGAAGCCCTTGATGTGACTGCCGGCAATCCCCACATAGACCGAGGATATCTCGCACCCGGCCATCATCGCCGCTTCGTCGACGGCGCTGCGGATGGAATTCACCGTACTTTCGATGTTGACCACCACCCCCCGCCGGAGACCGATGGAAGGATGCGTGCCGACACCGATGATGTTCACCGTTTCGCCATGCACCTCGCCTACCACCGCGCATATCTTGGTGGTGCCGATATCAAGCCCGACGATCAACTCGCCCCTGTCTTCATGCGCCATCTTTCTCACCCTTGGTCAGCCGCCTGACGTTTCCCATCGTCCCCGTCGCGCCCTGACCATCAAATATTGCCGCAATTCCCATGAACACGTTTTCAGCTTGCGCCCTTATCAACAACCAGCACCTTGTCCGGCCGATAATCCATGCGGATGGCGGCCGTTGTTTCAAATTTCTTGTGGGTGTAGAGCCAGTGCAGCACCCTGACCAGACGCCCGTACTTGGTCTTCATCTGCTCCCGGCCCAGATATATCGGGAAGGGGCGATCGGCAAGCAACAACACCAGCCCGCCATCCTTATCCACATACAGCTCCGATATGTTCTGCCGGGGCAAGATCGGATTGCCGCAACCGGCGTAACCGACAAAACTCAGCGCCTCCCGCAGCGCCAACTGCCCTTCCGACCCCTCCGCCACATCCTCGGCAATGCCGCTGATCACCGGGAAATCCATGTCCTCCGGCGGCAGGGCGGCCGCAAAAATCACGCCTTTGCCGTCCACGAAATGGAATCCGTCCGGCCTGTTGACCAATGCCGCCGGCTTCCGCTCGGTGATGGTCACCTCCAGGCGGTTGGGCCAGTGTCGTTCGATTGCCGCGGCGGCGATCCACTCATGCGCCTCGATGCGTTCACGCATTTCATCAACCGACAGGCTCAAGAGGTTGGCGTAGATGTCGACCCCGCTCAACTCCAGCACCTTGCTCTTGGGAACCCGTCGACAACCCTCGATGCCGATGGCGGTGAGCTGAAAGAAATCCGACCGCAGCATCCCCTGGTACACGATGAAGCCTACCAACCCAAGCGCCAGCACCACTCCCAGAACAATCAAACCAACCAGCACGGCAACGCTGCGATGCTCACCATCGCCATGCGGACGATACCTATCGACTCGCGCCGTGCGAATTTTCTTCATGAGCCCTTCGCCCCCGCCGCCATGGCCCCTAGCCCTTTCGATCGCCGATGATGCGCACCTCTGGCTCAAGCCAGATACCACTCATTGCCATAACCTTTTCCCGGACGACATCCATCAGCGCCAGCAAATCCGCGGCGGAGGCATGCCCCATGTTGACGATAAAATTCGCGTGCTTGGGCGAGACCATGGCATCGCCGATCCGATACCCCTTGAGCCCCGCGTCCTCAATCAGCTTGCCGGCGGCAGGCCCGGCCGGCGGATTCTTGAAAAACGAACCGGCGCTGGGCTTGTCAAGCGGCTGCGTACCCCGGCGACGGCGGGCCAACTCGTGACACGCGGCCTCTATCTCCTGCCGCCGTCCCTTTTCAAGGCGCAGGGTCACCGCCGCCACCACCTGCTCCGCCAACCCCCAACTCCGATAGCGGAAGGGAATCGAGGCACCCTCGATCCCGGCGATGTTGCCATCGCCGTCAACCACCGTGACCTTCTCCACCAGCGACCCGATCTCGCGGCCCCAGGCGCCGGCGTTCATCACCACCGCGCCGCCGATGCTGCCGGGGATGCCAGATGCAAACTCGAGTCCGGCCAACTCCCTCTCAAGACACCAGTTGACCAGCCGGGCCAGGCTGCAGCCCGCCTCGACGGTCACCAGCACCGAGCCATCCTGGCCGCCGGCCTCGGCGATGGCCCCGAACCTGCGGCCAAGATGCAGCACAACCCCGGCAAACCCCTCGTCCGCGACGAGGACATTACTGCCGCCGCCGAGAACCATCCACTTGACCCGGTTCTCGTGAAGCCCGCGCACCAGGGCGGCCAGTTCCGCCATGCTGCGCGGCTCGATCAGCGCGGCGGCGGGTCCCCCGGCCTTGATGGTCGAGTAGCCGGCCATGGGGCAACTCCAGAGGATCTCTCCATGCCAAAGGGCTTGCAACGTCTTCCGCAGGTCAATCATCCATCGCGCCCCTTCTCGTCTTTCACCGCTGCTCATTATCTGTCGTCGCTGATGCCGCTCGACTTCGAAATCGCCCGCATGGTGCATTTCTCAGTCTCCCATGAGTGTCAACAACTGCTCGCCAACCCGGTAGATATTGCCCGCGCCCAGGGTCAGCACCACATCCCCCGCCTGCAACATGGGTTTGACCTCGGCGGCCAGGTCGGCAAGCGCCGGCACCAGTTGCACATTGCGCTGTCCGTGCAGCCGCACGCCCTCCATCAGCCACTCGGAGCTGACACCCTCGATGGGCTGCTCGCTGGCCGCATAGATGTCCGTCAGCAGCAGCACATCCGCATCATGGAAAGCGGTGCAGAATTCCCTGTACAACCCCTGCGTCCGTGAATAGCGATGGGGCTGAAAGAGGACCACCAGCCTCCGCTTGGGCCAGGCGCTGCGAATCGCGCCCAGGGTCGCCCTGATCTCGGTGGGATGGTGGCCGTAGTCGTCCATCACCGTGATGCCGCCCTTCTCGCCCTTCACCTGCAAGCGACGCTGCACGCCGCTGAACTTCCGCAACGCCTCGGCGATGACCGCAAACGGGATCTCAAGCTCAAGCCCAACCACCACCGCGGCCAGGGCATTCTGCACATTGTGAATGCCGGGCATGCTGATGCTGATTTGACCAAGAACCTCGTCGCCGGCGCACACCTCGAAATGGGACATAAACCCGTCGACAACCACCTGTCGCGCCCGCACATCGGCCTGCCCGACCACCCCGTAGGTAATCACCCGCTTTCTGATTTCCGGCAACAGATCGGTGGTGTACGGGTCATCAAGACAGATGGCGGCGACGCCGTAAAAGGGGATCTTGTCGATGAAGGCAAGAAAGGCCGCCTTGATCTCATCGATGTCCCGATAATGATCGAGATGCTCAAGGTCGACGTTGGTCACCACCTCCACCACCGGCGAGAGCTTGAGAAACGAACCGTCCGACTCATCGGCCTCCGCGACCAGAAACTCGCCCGCGCCCAGCTTGGCGTTGGTGCCGAGGCTGTTCACCTTGCCGCCGATGACCACGGTGGGATCGAGACCGGCCTCGGCAAGGACGCAGCCGACCATGGAGGTGGTGGTGGTCTTGCCGTGACTGCCGGCGATGGCGATGCCGTATTTCTTGAGCCGCATCAACTCGGCGAGCATCTCCGCGCGCGGGATAACCGGGATCATCGATTCGCGGGCCGCCCGCACCTCCGGGTTATCCTCCTTGACCGCGCTCGACACGACCACCACATCGGCCCCGGCTATCCACTCGCCCTGATGCCCCACCCTGACCGTGCAACCGAGCCCAGCCAACCGCTGCATGATCTCGGAGTCACTGATATCCGAGCCGCTGACCCGATAGCCGAGATTGACCAGCAGCTCGGCTATGCCGCTCATGCCGATGCCGCCGATGCCGACAAAATGGATGTGATGTTTTTTCCGATACATAATCTATCCGTTTACCGTCGCCAGAGCGACCAGCTCGTCGACAATCGCCTCGGTCGCCCCAGGCTGTGATAATTTTCGCGCCATGCCGCCCATCCTGACGCGTTGCCCCATGTCATTCATCAATTCGACCAGATCCCTGGCCAGCGCCGCGCCGTCAAGCTCCCCTTCGCGCCGCAACAACGCCCCGCCGGCCTCCGCCAGATACATGGCGTTGCCGTGCTGATGATCATCGGCGGCATAGGGGTACGGAATCAAGAGTGACGGCCGGCCGAAGACCGCCATCTCAGCAAGCGAGGTCGCGCCGGCCCTTGAAACGACAAGCCCGGCCTCACCGTACAGGGAGCCCATGTCGTCAAAAAACGCGGCCACCCGCGCCTTGATGCCCATGGCGGCGTACCGCTCCCGAACCCAGCCCTCGTCGCTCGCCCCGGTTTGATGGATGACGCTGAAGTCGGCCGGCAGTTGCCGCGCCGCCGCCTCGATTGCCTCAACCACCAGGGTGTTCACCCGATGCGCGCCCTGGCTGCCGCCCAGGACCAGCAGGGTGTTGCTCATCGTCTTTTCTTCTGCGGCCACCGCCCCCTTCCGCAACAACTCGCCGCGCACCGGGTTGCCGCTCAGCCGGCATTTCCCGGCCGGGAAATACCTCTCGCTGCCGGGTATGGACAGCAGCACCCGCTGCACCACCTTGCCCAGCAGGCGATTGGCCAATCCCGGCACCGAATTCTGCTCATGGATGGCCGTAGGCACCTCCATCAGCCGGGCCGCCAAGACCACCGGGCCGGTGACATAGCCGCCGACACCGAAGACGACCTCCGGCTTAAAGCGCATGATCATCCGCATGGCCGCGACCACGCTGACCGGCACCAGCAACAACGCGCCGAGCCTGGCCACGAACCCCATCCCCTTCAGCCCCCGCGAACGGATCGCGGCAACCCTGAAGGATCGGTTGGCCAGCGCTTTCTGGTCGATCAGCCTCTCCGTGCCGACAAACAACACCTCGCTGCCGGCAAACCGCGCCATCACCGCCTCGGCCACGGCAATGCCCGGAAAGAGATGGCCGCCGGTGCCGCCACCGGTTACGATCATCCGCATTCCAGCTCTCGCCTGTTTCGAAGAGGTTGACACGCTCCACACTCCTTAATCGGTCGCCCGCTGCAACTGCATGCCAAAGGCCATTACCTTCTGCATCGCCTTCCGGTAACACGCCGGGCAGTACCCATGCGAAAACTGGCTCATCGCCAGCCCCTTGCCAACCTTCACCCAGCCGTTGTTCCGTTTGATCCGCTGACACACGCAACACATCTTTTCCATTGCTCCCCCCTTCCGGTCGTAGACCGGCGTAACGGCTTGCGGCATTACTTTACGCCTGCCAGCCGCGACTCCCCCGCAACCTGCTGCGCCTCCCCGGAAGCGGCCCGCGAGGAGAGCCCCCGCACCGCCTCCTGGAACACATCGCCGCGATGTGCATATCCGGTGAACATATCGAAACTGGCACACGCCGGCGACAGCAATACGGTATCGCCCGGGTGTGCAAGCTGTTGCGCCCTCGCCACCGCCTCCTCAAGGGTGGAAAGCAATTCAACCCGCGTCAAGCCGCCAAAGGCCGCCGCCATCTTCTCGCTCGCTTCCCCGATGAGCAGCAGATTCGTAACCTTGGCGCGAACCGTCTCCGCCATCAGCCCGTAATCGCCGCCCTTGTCCCGACCGCCGGCAATCAGCACCACCGGCCCGGAAATCCCCTCCAGGGCCGACTTGGCGGCGCCGATGTTGGTGGCCTTGGAGTCATCGAGGTAACGGACCCCATCCAGTTCGGCCACCAATGTCAGCCGATGGGCCAGCGGCGCAAAGGAGGCCAGCCCCTTGCGGATGCCGGTCGGCGTGCAGCCCATGATGCGAGCGGCAAGGATCGCGGCCGCGCTGTTTTCGCTGTTCGGCGGCTCCGCAAGACAGGTTCCGGTGAGGTCATAGCTTTCAGGGGCGCCAAAACCGCTCACCGTGACCACGCCCTTATCCACCCGCGCCCCGTTGTGTCCGGCAAGATCATGGCCGAACAGGAACAGCCGCTCATGGGACGACTGCTCCGCCCGTTTGAGGATTTCCGGGTCGTCACCGTTGAGCACCGCCGCGTCGCCTCGCCCCTGGCTACGGAACAGTGAGAACTTAGAGGCGGCGTACTCGTCAAAGGATGCATACCGGTCGAGATGATCCGGGGTGATGTTCAGCAGCACCCCCACCGTCGGCCTGAAAGCAACCGCGGTGTCGAGCTGGAAGCTGCTGATCTCAAGCACCGCCACCTCCGCCTCCTGATTTCCCTGCAGGTAATCGGTGAGCGGGGTGCCGATGTTGCCGCCGACAAACACCTTTTTGCCGGCGGCCCGAAACAGGTCGCCCAGCAGGGTTACCACCGTGCTTTTGCCGTTGGTGCCGGTTACCGCAACCATCGGCGTCTTCATGAACTGCGCCGCCAGGGCCATCTCGCCGAAGACAGTGATGCCCTTCGCCCTTGCGTCAACCACAGCCGGCAGCGTCAGCGGCACCCCCGGACTCAGCAGGATGTGATCGACGCTGCAAAAAAGCTCAGAGGAATGGCCGCCCTCTTCCACAAACACTCTTTCTCCGTCCAACCACCGGCGGGTCTCCCGTCCCAACCGATCGAGGCGGCCACCCTCTGAAACCGAAACCTTGGCGCCTATCTGCAACAAAAACCGCACCGCTGACAGGCCGGACTTGCCCATCCCGACGACCAACACATGGTCGCCCGGACTGATCCTTACCCTTGCCGTACCGTCAACAGTCATTGCTCACGCGTCTCCTAGCGCAACTTCAGGGTGGCGAGCGCCATCAGGGCCAGCATGATGGAAATGATCCAGAAACGGACCACCACCTTGGGCTCCTGCCACCCTTTTTTCTCGAAATGATGATGAAACGGCGCCATCAGAAATATCCGCTTGCCGCCGCTGACCTTGTAATAGCCAACCTGCATGATCACCGAAAGCGCTTCCATGACGAAGATGCCGCCCACCAGCGCGAGCAGGAACTCCTGCTTGATCATCACCGCCACCGTGCCCATGGCGCCGCCCAGGGCCAAGGAGCCGACATCACCCATGAACACCTGCGCCGGAAAGGCATTGAACCACAGGAACCCCAGGCTTGCCCCAACCAGGGCGCCGCAGAACACCGACAGCTCGCCCGCCCCTTCCACATACGGTATCTGCAGATAGGAAGAGAGAACGGCGTGCCCGGCCAGGTAGGAGAAGAGCAGGTACACGCCGGCGGTGATCGCCGTCGGCCCGGTGGCGAGGCCGTCAAGGCCGTCGGTGAGATTGACGGCATTGGAGGCGCCGACGATGACCATGATCGCGAAGAGCACATACCATTCACCGAGATTGGGGGTAATGTGCTTGAAGAAAGGCAGGCTGACGCGTCCGTCAAAGGCATGGTGCATGGAGAGCAGCCAGCCGAGCAGCGCCGCCCCGCCGATCTGCAACAGCATCTTGCCGCGGGCGCTCAACCCCTTGCTGTTTTGCCGCTTGATCTTGCGGTAATCGTCATAGGCGCCGATGCACCCGTACCAGATCGTAATCCCCAGCACCAGCCAGACCAGATGGTTATTCAGGTCCGCCCAGAGCAGGGTGGTGAAGGTCACCGCCATGATTATCAGCAGGCCGCCCATGGTGGGCACCCCCTGCTTGCTGAAATGCGACGCCGGACCGTCCGTCCGCACCACCTGTCCGATCTGGTGCTCCCGCATCATGGCGACAAAACGGTTGCCGCAGAGCATTACCAGCACAAAGGCGGTCAGGGTCGCGCCGATGGACCTGAAGGTGATATATCGGAAAACGTTGAAGCCGCTGAACACCGCATGGAGAGGGAATAACAGATGATAGAGCATTAGGCCTTTTCTCCCGCGACCAACCTTTCAATATCGACAACGATCGTTTCCATCCGCATCCCCCGCGACCCCTTGACCAGCACCCAGTCGCCGTCGCCAAGCGCATCGTCTGCAAGCAGGTCGCCGACAAACTCAAGCAACGCCGCCTTGCCTTCATAGCTCTTCGCCCGGTCGCCGGCCATCCCGGCCTTTCTTGCCCCGGCCACCAAGTCGGCCGCAAATTCACCGACGGTGAGCAGATAATCATAGCCCAGCCGCGCCACCGACCCGCCGAGTGAGGCATGGGCCTCCTTGCTCTGCTGTCCGAGCTCCAGCATGTCGCCGAGCACGGCAACGGCCCTGTGACCGCGACGCACCCCCCGCACCGTTTCCAACGCCGCCAGCATCGAGGCCGGGTTGGCGTTGTAGGTATCGTTGACCAGGTGGAGGCCGTTGGCCAATTTCCGCACCTGCAGCCGCTTGTCGAACCCCTGATAGGACTCAAGACCGCTGACGATGGCGGCCATCCGCATCCCGGCGGCAAGGGCGATGCCGGCGGCGGCAAGGCTGTTCAGCACATTATGGGCGCCCATCGCCTTGAGATTGACCCGGCTCTTGCTCCCCTTGATATGCAGGGTGAACCCCACCCCGTCCGCGCCGTGATCGCGGATGTGGGTGGCCCGCACATCCGCATTGCGATGCCGCCCGAAGGTGATCTTCTTCTGCTCACACCTGCCGGCAAGCCTGCGCACCCGTCTGTCGTCGATATTCACCACCAGGGTCGACCAGGATTTCACCCCGGCGAACAACTCGCCCTTGGCCCTGGCTACCCCCTCGATATCGCCGAATCCGGCAAGGTGCGCCGGCTGCACATTGGTGATGCAGGCGATATCGGGATCGGCGATCTCAGCCAGTCGGGCTATCTCTCCGGCCCGGTTCATCCCCATCTCCAGCACCGCCACGTCGTCCTGACGTCCGACCGGCAACAGGGAAAGCGGCAGTCCGATCAGGTTATTGAAATTCCCCTTGGTCTTCAGCACCCGCTTCTTTTGCGTAAGGATGGCGGCAGTCATCTCCTTGACCGTGGTCTTTCCCGAGCTGCCGGTTATCGCCACCACCTGCAAGCGCTTCATCATTGACCGCCGATAGGAGGCAAGATCGCCAAGGGCGACGAGTGCGTCCTCAACCAGGATCACCGGCACCGACGGCAACGATTCCGGCAAGCGTTCAACAATAATGCCCGCCGCCCCTTTGCGTACCGCCTCATGCACGAACGCCAGTCCGTCATGCAGATCCCCCGGCAAAGCGAGGAAAAGATCGCCAACCGCAATGGTCCGACTGTCCGTGGATACGGAACGGAACCTCGCCTGCGGCGTGCCGCCGACAAATCGCCCGCCGGTGGCGAGCAACACCTGCGACAACGACCACGATGGATCCTGCAGGGTCATGAAGCCGGCGCCCATATCCGCGGCAATCCGCCCGACAGATGGCCGATTCGCATCCACCTCCGCTCTTCTCCCTAGCTGCATCGTCCTCCCCCCTCGCTCGATTGTCCCCATTCCGCCGCGTATATACATCTCCCCCCAGGACGCGGCAAACAAAAATTCAGATCCGGCCATGAGTTTCATCTCAGCGCTTCCTTCCTTGGCACTGCCCCAACCACCGCAAGGCTTTGCCGGGCCTCCAACCGGTCATCGAAAAACCTCTTGCCGGACCGGTCGATCTGATAACACTCGTGCCCCTTGCCGCTGATCAGGACAACATCGCCGGCATGCGCCCCCTGCACGCCAACCCGGATCGCCTCCCGACGCGATTCGATGATGTCGTAGCCGCGCAGCCATGGCCGCCTGAGCAAGGCCTCGCCACGCAATCGCGGCAACCCGCGCAAACCAGCTTCGATATCGGCAAGGATCGCCGATGCCGATTCGCTGCGCGGGTTATCGGAGGTCACCAGCACCACATCGGCCAGCCGCCCCGCAACCGCGCCCATCAGCGGACGCTTGCCGCGATCGCGATCCCCACCGCAGCCAAAAATCACCACCAGGCGGCCCGAGGTCAATCCCCGCAAGGTGGCCAACACATTCTCCAAGGCGTCCGGGGTATGGGCATAGTCGACAAAAACAGCCGGCCGACTGACATCGATTTCACCCACCCGTTCAAGCCGTCCCGGCACCCCGGCAAATCGAGCGAGGGCCTGCCCCATCCGTTCGCCTTCAAGGCCAAGAGCCGTTCCTACCCCCAGACACCCGAGGACATTTTTCAGGTTGTAGTTTCCAACCAGCCGGGTCGCCATCCGCATCATGCCGCCCGGCAGCGTAACATCGGCATCGATGCCGGCCAGGCTTATTGCCGGCCGTCCCGGAAACACATCGCTGCCAGCCGCCAGGCCGCAGGTGATGACCTTGCGGTTGGCTGCCCGCCACGAGGCATCCTCAGTCAACTCCCGGACCAGCCGGCGGCCCCATTGCTGCGCCGACGCCTCTTCGTCGCCTTCCTGCATGACCACCGCCGTCGCGCCCTGCTTCAGATGCTCCGTGAACAACAACTTCTTGGCGTTGAAATAGCTCTCCATGTCGCCATGAAAATCGAGATGGTCCCTGGTAAGGTTGGTGAAGAGGGCGACATCGAAGAGCACGCCCTGCAACCTTCCCTGCGCCAGGGCATGGGAAGAAACCTCCATCACCACATGCGTTGTCCGCCGCTCCGCCATCTGCCACAACAGTTGCTGCAACTGCACCGGCTCGGGGGTGGTGTACGGGGCGGGCAACTCCAACCCGGCATAGCGGTAATTCACCGTCCCGATCACGCCCGGGCTTTCTCCGGCGGCGGCCAGCACCCCCTCCAGCAGGTACGAGGTTGTGGTCTTGCCGTTGGTGCCCGTG
>DHYT01000219.1:13485-13987 GCA_002415465.1 Desulfobulbaceae bacterium UBA5123 | reverse complement strand
AGGGTGCAGATGGAGTGGGTGATCCCCTCGATGGAGTCGGAAAGGCAGTGGGCGAAATCATACATCGGATAGATGCACCACTGGTCGCCGGTCCGGTGGTGGTGGGCGCGGAGGATCCGGAAGATGATCGGATCGCGCATGTTGATGTTGCCGGAGGCCATGTCGATCTTGGCCCGTAAAACCCTGCTGCCGTCCGGGAATTCCCCGTTGCGCATCCGAGTGAAGAGGTCGACATTCTCCGCCACCGTCCGGTTGCGGAAAGGGCTTTCCCTGCCGGGCTCGGTGAGGGTGCCGCGGTACTCGCGCATCTCTTCCGGGGTCAGGTCGCAGACATAGGCCTTGCCCAGCTTGATCAGCTCCACCGCGAACCCGTAGATCCTTTCGAAGTAGTCGGAGGCGTAAAAGAGTTTGTCGCCCCAGTCAAACCCGAGCCAGCGGACGTCGGTCATGATCGACTCCACGTAGGCGATCTCTTCCTTGCTGGGGTTGGTGTCGTCGAAGC
>DHYT01000219.1:1769-13434 GCA_002415465.1 Desulfobulbaceae bacterium UBA5123 | reverse complement strand
TCGTCGATGATGGTGCGGATGAAGTTGGATGGCGGCGCGCTTTCCGGAGCGGTGGTCATGTCTTGCTCTTCCTTTGGAAAAGATTATGCAAAAAGTTTGGCGACGTTGCGGAGGCGGTCCGTCACCCGCTCCCTGCCGAGGGTTTCCAGAACCTCGAACATGCCGGGGCCGGCCAGGCAACCGGTGGTGACGGTGCGGGCGCCGTTGATGAGGATGCCGGGCTTGACGCCGAGTTCCTCGGCCAGGGCCCGCGCCGCCTGCTCCACCGTTTCCCTGTTGTAGTCGGCAAGGGCCGCCAGGCGGTCTGCCAGCAACGGCAGCCATTCCGCCAGTTGCGGATTCTTGGTGATATTCTTGTCAATGGCCCGCTCCTCGATCTCGAAATCATCGGCGAAGTAGGCGCGGCCCAGGGTGGTGAAGTCGACCAGGGTGTAGTACCGCTCACGGATCAATCCCAGGGTCTGCAGGAACCAAGCGCGCCGATCGGCCTCGTACGCGTCGTTCCAGATGTTCGCTTTCTGCAGGAAGGGCTTGACCAGCCCGGCGAGTTCCTCGATGGGGATGGTCTGCAGGTAGTGGCCGTTGATGCTGAGCGCCTTGGGGTCGGTGATGAACTTGGGGTCGTCTTTCTTGTAGTTGAAGATCGAGTTGGAGCGGCTGATGCCGTCCAGGGAAAAGGCCTCGAGCAGTTCCGCCTCGCTGAAGAATTCGCGGTCGTCGCCGCTCGACCAGCCGAGCAGGACAAGGAAGTTGATCAAGCCCCACGGCAGGAAGCCGATCTCCCGATAGTACTGGACGGCGACGATCTCGCCGTGGCTGCGCTTGGATATCTTCCGCTTCTGGAGATCGAGGGTTAGCGGCATGTGGGCGAAGATCGGCAGCTTCGCGCCCAGGGCCTGATAGATCAGGATCTGGCGCGGGGTGTTGGCCAGGCCGTCCTGGCCGCGGACGATGTGGCTGATCCGGTCGCGGATGTCGTCAACCACGTTACAGAGGAGATAGAGGGGTTTGCCGTTGGAGCGGACGATGACGAAATCCTCGATGTCGCGATACCTGCGCTCGATGCGTCCGTAGACCGCGTCTTCGAAGACCACCGCCCCTTCCTGCTCCGGCACCTTGAAGCGGATCACGAAGGGGATGCCTGCCGCCTCCTTGGCCGCCACGTCAGCCGCGCTCAGGTTCCGACAGGTTTTGTCGTACTTGAAATCCAGCTTGGCGGCCTGCGCCGCTTCCCGCTTGGCTTCCAGTTCCTCCACGGTGCAGAAGCACTTGTAGGCGTGGCCGCTGTCCAGCATCTTTTTGGCGGCGGCGGCGTGATCGGCGGCGAATTCGGTCTGGAAATAGGGACCCTCGTCCCAGGTGATGCCGAGCCAGGTCAGGCCGTCGATGATGCCGTCGATGGATTCCTGGGTGGATCGTTCGGCATCGGTATCCTCGATGCGCAAGACCAGCTTGCCGTTATGTTTCTTGGCGTACAGCCAGTTGTAGATGGCGGTGCGGGCGCCGCCGATATGAAGATAGCCGGTGGGGCTGGGTGGGAAACGTAAGCGTACTTCAGACATCGTCTGCTCCTTGAGGTGTTGCATTGGTGGCCGCTGTCTCACTTGAAAAGCGGAAATGTAGCTGTTTATAGCCTTTTTTGCGTTGTTATTCAATAAGCGCGAAGCCGGAATGTGCGATTTGTGCTGAGAAATCAGCAGGTCCGCCGTACCGGGGTCCGTGTTTGTAGCCGGCTCGATATGGCCGCGCGTGAATATTATTTTTTTAAAGGCGGAAATATGCTAATATGGATTTGAAACGTGGTTGCCGGATCGGAGTGGTGATGGTCATTTCTCAGGTCGGGCGCAGCCGAATACGAAAAAGGAAGGAGGGGCTGTTATGATGGTCGATCCCTCGAACGCGGTAGCCCAGTATAGTTCGCTGAATAAAACAGAGCGCAGCTCTCAACCCACCAGCGTAACCAACGAACCGAAGCCAAACCCCGAAAACTCCGTTGAGTCCGGCAAGACCAGCAATGTCGGACCGGCGGTGGTGACCAGCTTCTCGGCGGCGGCCCTGGAGACCTCCAAATCCGTGAAGGCGGCGGAGCAGATGGCGGATACGGAGCCACCCAAGGATGCCGTCAAGGATACGGATATGCCGTAGCGGGATGTGAATATAACGCGCCGGTGTGGCGCGCATAAAAAAAGAGGTTGCTTCGGCAGCCTCTTTTTTTATGCTTTTTTTTACAACCCCAGTTCGGTCAGGAAACGGGGGTTGGTGCTCCAGTTTTTCTGTACCTTCACCCAGAGCTTCAACATCACGGGCATCCCGAGCAGATCCTCAATCTCGCGGCGGGCGGCCTTGCCGATCTCCTTCAGCATCATACCGCCCTTGCCGATGATGATGCCCTTCTGAGAGTCCTTTTCCACCAGAATGGTGGCGTGGATGGTTGTCGCCTCCTTGACCTCGTCCTCGATGAAGGCGTCGATGACCACCGCCGTTGCGTAGGGCACCTCCTGGTTGGTGCGCCGGAAGATCTTTTCCCGGATGATTTCGCCGACAATGAACCGTTCGGTGGCGTCGGTGGGGATGTCCTCCGGGTACAGGCGCGGCCCTTCCGGCATCAGGTTGAGAATCTCGGCCAGCAGGGTGTCGATGCCATCCTTGCTCTTGGCGGAAATAGGCACCAGCGCCGTGAAGGGATACATCTCCTGGTAGGCGTTGAGCACCGGCAGGAGTTTTTTCTTGTCCATCAGATCGATCTTGTTGACGGCCAGCAGCACCGGTTTGTTGACCTTGCGCAGATGCTGGAACGGCGAGGCGTCATCCCGTGCCTTGGACATTGAGGCGTCGATCATGAAGAGGATCGCGTCCACCTCGGGCAGGGTGTCGAGGGCCACCTTGACCATCCCCTGGTTGAGGGGGGTTTTGGCGCTGTGCAGGCCGGGGGTGTCGAGCAGGATCAATTGGTAATCGGGGCCGTTGACAATGCCCATGATCCTGTTCCGGGTGGTTTGCGGCTTGGGCGAGACAATGGAGATTTTTTGGCCCAGCAGGCAGTTGAGCAGGGTTGATTTGCCGACATTGGGCGGGCCGATGAGGGCGATGATGCCGGTTCTGATCGATGTTTCCTCTGGATTCTGCATTGGGTGGTNNGGGTGGTCCAAGTTGATTTTTGGGTGGTTTTTGCCGGTCGCCGGCGTATTGAGGTGACAAACCGGTTGATAGTTGTTACACCAAACCCCATTCGTGGGGCCTTCCCGCCTTTTGTGGCGACCCCCGGCATCCGGCGCGGCAGCCACGGCTCTTCTCAACAGAGAATACAATATAATCGTAGTTCATACGGAGTTTTTGATGACGGCACAAGGCAAACTTGGCGAATATGTCGAGCAGGGCAAATTTATCTGCGCCTTCGTGGTTGAGGATGCCGGCAAACGGTTGCATCTCCTCAACCAGAATGGCCGCGAGGTGAGCCTGTCCTTGTCGCGCCTGGTGCACTTGTCGCAGGCGTCGTCTTTTGCATCGGTGCAGTTGCCGCGCGAGGAGATGTTGCGGGAGTTGAAGGAGGTCGCCGAACGGCGGCGGGAACTGATGGCGCAGGTTGATCTCGCCGGGATCTGGGAATTGGCCGTCGAGGAGCCGGAGTCTGTTTTTGAGCCACGCTTTCTCGCCGAGCTATCCTTTGGCGAGGACGCCACCGACGACCATGTCGCCGCCTTTCTGCGTTCCATCTTTGTGGACCGGCTGTATTTCAAGTACAAGGAGGGGCGGATCACCGTCCATTCCGCCGAGGTTGTCGCGCAGATCCGGCATCAGCAGGAGTTGGAGCAGCAGAAAGAGGCCCTGCTTGAAAATGGCGGCAGGGGGCTGCTGCAAATCTGGGAAGGTGACGCCGATGCGGCGTGGGCGGAGCGGGAAGGTTGTCTGCTGATGGTGCGCGACTACTACCTGCGCGGCAACGACGCCCCGGAGAGCGCCACCGCCCGCGAGTTGCTGCGGCGGGCCGGGTTGACCCATCCCCATGACGGGTTTCATCTGCTGGTCAAGGCCGGGGTCTGGGGGGTGCATGAAAACCTGCCGTTTCATCGGCAGGAGCTTGCCGATGCCTTCTCGGAAGAGGCACTGGCGCAGGCGGCGGCGATCCCGACCCCGGATGTCGGGGCCCTGTGCGCCGACCGCCGGCGGGACCTCACCGCGCTGCCGCTGCTCACCATCGATGGCGCCGAAACCAGGGATTATGACGACGCCCTGCATATCGAGAAGCGTGGCGACAACTATCTGGTCGGTATCCATATATCCGACGTCGCCCACTATGTGCGGCCGGGGGATGCCTTGTACGCGGAGGCGCTGAACCGGGTGACCTCGCTCTATTTCCCGGAGCGGCAGGTGCCGATGCTGCCGCCCGCGATCTCGCAGGGGTGCTGCAGCCTCATCGCCGGGCAGCCGCGCGCCGCGGGCAGTTTCATGGTGGAGCTTTCACCGGCGGGAGAGGTGCTGGATTTCGATCTGTTGGCCAGCGTGGTGATGGTCAAGCGGCAGCTTTCCTACGGCGAGGCGGAAAAGATGGTGGAGAGCGACGAGGAGTTGCGGCTGCTCGCGGATCTGAGCCAGAAGCTGCAGCAGCGGCGTGTGGCGGCGGGCGCGTTGTTGATCCCCATCCCGGACGTGAATATCAGGCTGACCGATGGCGGCGAGCCGGTTGCCGTCGAGTTGAGTGACGTGGACACGGTGAGCCGGACCCTGGTCGCCGAGTTCATGGTCCTCGCCAATACCCTGGGCGCGCAGTTCGTGGCCGAGCGGGAGGTGCCCGGTCTCTACCGCTGCCAGGAGCCGCCGCGCAAGCGGCTGTTTGTCAGCCCGCAGAAGGATCTCCTCGTGAACTTCCAGCAGCGGCGTTTCCTGTCGCCGGGGCAGTTGTTGACCACCCCCAAGCCGCACAGCGGGGTCGGGGTAAGCCAGTACACCACGGTGACATCACCCATCCGGCGGCTGCTGGATCTGCTCATGCAGCAGCAGATCAAAAGCCTGCTGGCCGGCAAGGGCGCGCTCTATCGCCGCGAGGAGTTGAATGACCTGGCGGCGAAGATCCTCACCACCCAGAGCCGGGTCAATCTGGTCCGGCAGCAGCGGCACCGCTACTGGCTGTTCAAGTATCTTGAGCCAAGGGTCGGGGAACGGGTCGAGGCGCTGGTGATCAATCGCGGCCCCAAAAGGGTGCAGGTGGTGTTGACCGATTGCCTACTGGACGGCGATCTGCCCGTCGTGCAGGCCGGGCGGGCGGAGCCTGGCGAGTTGGTGCGGGTGAAAATCGAGCGGGTCGACGCCATGGACAATGAGTTGCGGTTCGGCTGGTAGGAGGTCGCGGAGGCGACCGGTGGGGGATCAGTCGTAGATCAGGCAGGTGTAGCGTTCGAGGATCGCCTCGGTCTCGGCGTCCAGCTGGTCTGCCACTTCGTGGATCTGGTATTCCCGGCCGCAGCGGGCGCAGCGCATCCGCACCCGGCCGCAGCTTCGTTTGACTTCAAGTTTGCCTTCGCATTTCTTGCACTGCATGTGATTCTCTCGGCGTTTTTTTAGCTCAGCAACTCTGCGCGGGTGAACACAGCCTCAAGCTTCACCCCTTTCTCGGCCAGCGCCTCGGCGCCGCCTTCCTGACGGTCAACCACGGTCAATACCGCTCCCACCCTGAACCCCTGCGCCTCAACCCGGTCGATTACCTTGATCAGGGTGCCGCCGCTGGTCACCACGTCCTCGACCAGGGCCACGGTAGCGCCTGCCGGCAGGTTCTTGCGTCCTTCCAGATAATCCTCGGTGCCGTGTTTTTTCGATTCCTTCCTGACGATAAAGGCCGGGATCGGCGCTTTCTCCAGAAAACTGACCATGGAAACCGCCGTCACCAGTGGGTCGGCCCCCAGGGTCATGCCGCCCACGGCGTCGATCTTATCCTTGTGCGCCCGGATCATCTCGAACATCAGCTTGCCGCAGAGATACGCCCCCTCGGCGGAAAGGGTGGTCTGCTTGCCGTCGATATAAAAATCGGATTCCCGCCCCGAAGAGAGGGTAAAGGTGCCCTTGCGGTACGATTTTTCGAGAAGGAGTTGTTTGAGGCGGTTTCTGTCGGTCATTGTGAATCCATGAGGTCTGCGGTGTGGGATACCGGCGGTTTTTATGGGATGATGGCGTGGGACGCTGTCTTTGGGCGTTTCCCCGATCATCAGGGTATTTGGGAACGGTCACAAAAGTGCGGCCAATATAACCAGATCGCACGCCGGGCGCAAATGGTTAATTTTCTCAAGGTTGTCCATGGGCTTTGCGGGGCAGGTTGGTTCGGACGCGATCATTGTCATCGTTCCCGCCCCGCTTCGTGCCAGGCTTTCTGCACCGGCGAGAGGAGATACTCGGCGACGGTGCGGCTGCCGAGCAGAATCTCGGCGTTGGTCTGCATGCCGGCGCTGAGTTGGTATTGCTCGGAGTTCGACGTCAGCGTCATGGATTTTAAGGTCACCATTGCCTTATAGGCTAGCGGCATCTGTTTTCCCTCACGGTTACTGGTCGGTACGCTGTTGTTGGCGCTGTTGTCCGCAGCATCGGCGCTGACGTATTTCACGATACCTTCACCCATGCCGTATTTCTGAAAGGGAAAGGCGGCGAACTTAAGTTTGACGGATTGACCGGGGCGGACAAAACCGATGTCTTCGTTCGTGATCCAGATTTCGGCGTGCAGGGTATCATTTTGGGGTACGAGGGTGAGTAATATCGTGCCAGGTTGGACAACGGTGCCGATGGTATGTGTCGCCAGATCCTTGACCACGCCATCCTGCGGTGCTTTGAGTTCGAGCAATTCCTGCCGGTGAGCCTGTTTGGCGATTTCCTGGGTGAGTCGCTCCAAGGCGTTTGCCACCTCGTTGCGTTCAGTATAGAGCTGCCGCCGGTAGTCTGATTTGATCTGGTGGATTGTCTTTTCGGCCTGCAGCACACCAGCCTTAGCGGATTCGACAATATGTTCCTGGGTTTTGAGTTCTTGTTCTTTTTCAATGCGTTCCCGCTGTTTGTCGCTTGCCGTGAGAAGGGCAACGGAGCCGATTTCTGCGAGCTTGGCAAACGCGGCGTCCTGTTTTTGGTAATGGGGGAGGGTGTCCGTCAGTTTGGTGAAAACTTGTTGGGCGGCTGAGAGGTCTTGTTTGGTTTTGAGCAGGCGCGATTGTTCTTCGGCCAGGGCCGCTTCCATGGCGGCGCGATTGGCGTAATATTGCGCCTTAATTTCCTGGGCCAGCATCGGTGGGTCGTTTGCTTCGGTCTGGAATGGATTACCTGCAAGTTCGGCATCGATTCGGCGGAGAGTGAGACGTTTGCGGGCATCCTCAGCGGCAAGGGATTTGGCATCGGCGTTGGTGATGAGGGCATCCATACGGATCAGTATTTGTCCACATTGCACCGTTTCTCCTTCTTTGACCATGATTTGTTTGATGATCCCGGCCTCGGAAGGTTGAACAATCTTGACATAGCTTTGGGGTATGAGTTTGCCATCGGCCACGGCAACGATGTCCAGTTTACCGAATAACGCCCAGAGGAGAAGTGAGACAAGGAGGGTCAACAGCGTCCACAGCACCGTGTGCCCCATGGGGTTTGGTGGCGCCTCCTGAAGACGGAGCAGGGGGGGAGCGAAATTGAGTGGGTCGGGGTCGGTCTTGGGCAAATGTCGGGTCAATGGATTCATAGCATGTTTTTCGTTGGTGTGGAAGGTTAGGCGATTTTTTGGAGTCCCTCTGCGAGGCCGTGGAAGGTTCGAATGGTCTGCCCACTGCCAGCCAGCAGAGAGATTACGTCCTTGCCGTGCATCGTTGTCGAGCCGAGGAATCCTTCATTGGTTTTGCCCAAACCGGCGGTGTCGGCCCCCATTCGGTGGTCGAGCCTGGAAAAGGTTGGCCTGTCGGCCAGTGCCTCGGCTATGGCAAGATCCATGGCCAGCCAGTTGGCAAAGGTGGCGGTACGATTAACGGGGATGCGGCTGGCTTCGTCCAGAGGCGATTGTTCATCCCAGTGGCCGGCATTGAGGTAGGCACCATTTTTCTTGGTTTGCCGAGCAATATCCTGAGGTCTTGAAATCGTGGCGTCGGCCAAGGTTTCTTGGGTGCCGGTGTCTAAACTGTTTGTCTGTTGCAACGACTTGTCGGCCAAATCCTTGATGTTCTCGTTCGTTTTTGCGCCGGGAGAACCTGGAGCCGTGCCTGGGCCATCGTTAAAGTTGACTGTATGCCCGGCCGGGGTTGCGTCCTGCCCGTTGCCCACCCCCTGATTGCCGTGGTTGACCTCGACCACGAAAACAACCGATGTCGAGAGGCTCCCGTCGGTGCTACCGGTGGCAGCCACCTGGTCAGTGGCGGTTACTCGGACGGCCACGTCGGCGGCATGCTTCGGTGTTCGGCCTGAAAAGGTGCGGGTGGTTGGATCAAAGCTGAGCCAATCCGGCAGTTCAGAGCCATCGGCAAGGGCGGCGGTATAGGTCAGAGTGTCTCCTAGGTCAATATCGGTGAAGCTTTCCTCCGGCATCTGCCAGGAGAACGACTTGTTGCAGGTGAACTGCTGGTCGGCCAGGGGGGTGGTCAAAATGGGGGCGTCATTGGTGCCGTGTAGATATACATCCAGCGGCGAGGTGACCTCGGCGATGGAGTCGGTGACGGTCAATTCAAAATGCTCCGCCATATCATGATCGCGCCCAAGCGATTGGACAGTGCTGCTTTCGTTATCAAGCGTGTATGAGTATGTTCCGTCCGATGTCAGAGACAATGTGCCATATTTGCCGGTATAGTCGCCGGGGCTGGCCATATGGAGCACATCGGAGGTGTCAATGTCATAATCGTTAGCGAGAAGATTCCCTTGGGCAATAATCGTTTCATCTTCAACGACATGGGCGATATCGGCAGTAGTGATCGGGGTGTCGTTGACGCCAACAATGTCTACCTGCACAATCCCGTCGGCCGATGCACCCTTGAGATCCTGCACGGTATAAGCAAAGCTGTCATGCAGGACTTCTCCCTCTGCCAGAGATTGGAAACCGCCGTCGATATCATAGGTGATTGCGTCATTTGTCAACGAAATTGCGGCGCCCACCGCTGATGTTCCGACCGCGGTTACCGAAAGCACATCCCCAGGGTCGGGATCGGTATCATTAACCAGCAGGTAGCTCGTTGGTAAAAGCAAAGGACCGGCATCCTCATAAAGAATAATTTTGTCAGGATTGGCTGCTGGCGGGCGGTTCATTAACAACTCGATTCCGGCGCGGGTGAGGAGGGTGCCGTCGTCGAATGTTGCATTGTTTACGCCATCCATGTCGCTTTGCTGGAACCAGTCCGCTAAGGTTATGGAGTCTTGCGCCCCTTGGATGTGGAGCACTAGATCATCGCCCTGTCGCACCGCTTCCAAGTCGGATGCGGTCAACCCATCACCGAAAACCAGGCTATTGTTGCCAAGGTTGTCGACGATGCGGTCATTGCCGTCGCCCGGTTGGAATATATAGCGGTCATTGCCGATTCCACCCAACAGGATGTCATCCCCCCGTCCACCGGTAATTGTATCGTTGCCATCCAGCCCGGAGATGCGGTCAATCGTATTGGTGCCGCTGATGAGGTCATCTTCACTGGTGCCGGTAAGGTCGAACCCCCTTTCGAGGAGTTGATTGTAGGAGAGGGTTGTGCCGTCGGCGAACTGGAAGGTCTCGATGGCGTGTTCCCCGTAAACGTCATCAGGGTTAAAGTTGTTGATATGGATGGCGTCGCCATCGGTGCCGGTTCTGATCAGCAGGGAGCCGAGGTCAAGACTTATGGCATCCGGGGTGATGCCTTCGCCGAATACCAATGTGTTGCCTTCGTCGGGCAAGGCGGTATCGTTGATGGTGTCTATGCCGTCGTCGGGGTTGTAGATATAGGTATCGTCACCGCTGCCGCCGGTTAATACATCGGTTCCGGCACCGCCAGTCAGGATGTCATTGCCTGCGAACCCGTCGATGGTGTCGTTACCCGCGCCACCACTGAGGATGTCGTCACCGGCGGTACCGGTCATGTTGATATCGACTATAATGGGGGTTGGCGATACCGGTTGTGGTTCTATCCCAAAGGTGGAGTCTTCCAGGATTTGCCGGATTGATTCGACAGAGGGCATCGCATTGTTGCCGCCATTGGCATAGCGGTAGGCGAGATCGCCGCCATAGGCAAGGTCGGTGTTGGTGCCGAGTAAGTTATTCTCCAGCGCCGTATTGAGGTTCCAGTTTGCGAAATCAGCAGGAAACTGTTGTTGTTGCCAGTTGAAGTCGTTCATCACCGCAGTCAAATCGTACCAGCGAATTTGCTCGTCGATGATTTGTAAGATCATTGGTGGGAATTTTTTTTGATTCCATGTGTAGTCCCAGGAGTCGGAAGCAAGAATCAGCGAATCGCCACCCCGTTAAGGCTCAGATAGGTGTCATCCGAGTTGTATTGTCGGCTGACCGTCACGTCGCTCGCTTTTACCCCTGGCGCCATTCTTATGGTGTCGATGTTGCCAGGGGTCAGGTCTTTATCATACGCAAAGGTAAGTGTGTTCCCTGGTCCAAATAGGTATACGTCATTGCCAGCGCCGCCATTCATTGAGGCGCCACCAGCGCCACCATCAAGGACGTCATTCCCTTCCTCACCGTATAGGTAGTCGTAACCGTCGCCGCCCTCCAGCCAATCGTGTCCGGTGCCGCCGTAAANNTCATAGCCTGTTCCCCCGGCAAGATTGTCATTCCCGGCGTTGCCGTAGAGCTTGTCGTTGCCGGCACCGCCAGAAATTGTGTCGTCACCACTGCCTCCCCGCAAGGTGTCAAATCCAGCGCCACCGTTTAAGGTTTTGGGCACAGTATAGGATGATTGGGTGGCGATTTCTTTCAGGTGGTTTGCATCCCAGATCGTGCCGTCGGCGAATGTTACCCGTTCAACCGACATATACGAGCTGTAGTTGACCCAGTCACTGTCGGCGCCGCCCCATTGGCTGTAGGCCGGGCCGAAGTTGTTCCAGCCGGAAAGGGTCAGAAAGTCGCTGGTGTTGTTGATGGCAAGGTAGAGGTTGTTGTTGTCCATGGAGACAGAGACATCATCGGGGGAAACGTCGGCGTTGAAGATGACCGAGTCCAGATCCTGGTCGGCAAGCATTTCAATGATTGTGTCTTGCCCCGAGCCGCGGCCAAAGGTGTAAATGTCGCTGCCGTCCTCCCCGATGAGGGTATCGTTGCCGGGGTCAGTCCCAAAGTAATCAGAGTACATCGTGCCGTGGATGATATCGTTGCTGTCGCTGCCCAGCAGGCTGTTTGCTGCGTTTGGGGCATCGATCACGCCGTCTTCCGAGGTGTACAGTGGGGAACCCGTGGCCGGCTCGATGGGTACGGTGGCCTTCTCTTTCAAGGTGGCGGCGTCCCAAGTCGTGCCATCTGCGAATTCCAGCCGTTCGATTTTGTACGAGTCGTAGTTGTAGGCGTTTTCGATTGTCAGGGTGTCGCCTGTTTCGGAGATGGTGATGAGGATATGGCTCTGATTCCTTGTGATTTTGATTTCTTCCGCAGTGACATCGTCAAAGCGGATGATGTCGGCAACGCCGCTGCGGTCGTTGATTACATCTTGTCCGCCACCCCGGCCGAAATGATATACATCATCGCCGTCGCCGCCAGTTA
>DHYT01000219.1:1514-1758 GCA_002415465.1 Desulfobulbaceae bacterium UBA5123 | reverse complement strand
CCGATCGGAGCCGCTGCCGCCGTTGAGGATGTCGTTGCCGGCCTCACCATACAACCAGTCAGTGCCGTCGCCTCCGGTGAGAGAGTCGTTCCCGTCTCCTCCAAACAGGGTGTCGTCGTCAGCCCCGCCGTCCAGCAGGTCATCTCCGTAGCCGCCTTGGAGATAATCCTCTCCGGCGTTGCCGTAGAGTTTGTCATTGCCGAATCCATTGCCGTCGCCATTGTCGCCAATGAGTATATCGTTG
>DHYT01000219.1:0-1409 GCA_002415465.1 Desulfobulbaceae bacterium UBA5123 | reverse complement strand
TCTCCGACCAGCATATCGTTGCCGTCACCGCCGTGAAGGGTGTCGTTGCCTTGCGCCGAATCGGTAATTATCTGGAAGTTATTCAGCGTTACGGAGGTCGCATAGCCTTTCTCGTTATAAGTGAACTGAAAGTTGAGAGCCGCAATGTCGTTTTTGTCGATTTGATTCAGGTCAATGTAGCTGTCACCGTATAGAAGATCGTTGCCGGTGCCGCCGAAGAGGAAATCGTCGCCCGAATATCCGGCGAGTAAATCGTTGCCGGTGTCGCCGGCAACATTATCGTTGCCCCACGCCCCACTCAAAAAGTCGTCATCCGCCCCGCCCCGGATAAGGTCATCTCCGTATCCGCCGCCAATGAGATCCTTTCCGGCGTCCCCCATCAGGATATCCGCCCCACCTGTTAATCCCCACGGGTTCGCCAAGGCATACTCGGTCGGGTCGGCATAGTCCCATTCGATTTCCCCGGAGATGAAATCGTTGCCGTCGCCGCCGGAGATGGTGTCCTTGCCGGCCAAACCGTAAAGTATATCGTTGCCGCCACCGCCGTCGATGGTCAGGTTCGGCGCAGAGCCGCTCAAGTCGAACTCCCACCAGCCGTGAAAGTCGTTCCACTGCCCGCCGGTTATGGTGCCGGTGAAGATGTAGCTGGCCTTGTCCGGGGTGTCGGTATCTTGATTATAGTATATCCAGGAGCTATTGAAGTCGTTGCCGGCCGTGCCGTTAAGCGTATAGGTTGCCTCCGCGGGGGAATATAGTTGTATTCCGAAAGCGCCGTCCGCGAAATCGGCGGCGCTGGTCTGGTTTTCAAAGGTGACGCTTTCCGTGTCGCTCAGTACCAGATGACCGGGGGAGTGGAAGGTGAGTTTGATACCGTTATCGCCCAGGAAGTGGTAGGTGCTGATATCTTCTTCGTCACGGATAAAGCCGCCGCTAATCAGCCCGTATTTCTCGGTGTAGACAGAGTTGCGGCCCGTGTCGCGGATGGTGTCGTTGCCGTCGATGTAGTAGGTGTCGACACCTTCGCCGCCGATCATCAGGTCGTCATCCGCCCCGCCGCCCAAGATGTCGGCACCGTAGCCGCCGTAAAGGGTGTCGTTGCCCGCCCCGCCATAGAGGGTATCGCCGGTGTCGTCCTGCATGCCGTCGCGTCCCCAGCCTGCGATCAAGAGGTCGTCCCCGTCACCGCCGTCCAGGGTGTCCTGACCCATGTTGCCCACCAGCGCGTCGGCTTGGCTGCCACCGGTCAAAGTGTCGTCGCCGTTGCCGCCCAGCATGAAGGCGCGCTCGTCTCCGGCGGTGACGTTCATGGCCTGAGTCCCGGCCTGAATGTACCAGTCGGTCAGGCCGGGCAACTGTTCCTTAAGCGCGCTTGTCGCGCCGCTAAATGACAAGGCGTTCAGGTAGGCGGT
>DHYT01000059.1 GCA_002415465.1 Desulfobulbaceae bacterium UBA5123 | reverse complement strand
ACGTTCAACCAGATGCAGGTGCAGCCCGCCATCGGCGTGACTTTTGCGAGCGGCATCCGCGCGCTCATGCGCCAGGATCCGGATATTGTCATGATCGGCGAGATCCGCGATCTGGAGACAGCCAAGATCGCCACCGAGGCGGCCCTTACCGGTCATTTGGTTTTCGCCACCCTTCATACCACCGACGCCATCCAGGCCGTCACCCGGCTGGTGGAGATCGGGGTCGAGCCCTTTCTGGTGGGGCCGTCACTGATCGGCATCATGTCCCAGCGGCTGGCCCGCAAACTCTGCATGGTCTGCCGCGAACCTTACCAACCGACCCCGGAGATGATGGACGACCTCTTCATCTGGGACGGCAAGCAGGAGGTGACCTTCCACCGGGCCAAGGGTTGCCCGCGCTGCAAATTCACCGGCTACAGCGGCCGCCTGCCCCTGCACGAGATGGTGCTGGTGAACGAGCCCCTGCGCAAGCTGGTGATGGCCAACGCCCCGATCAACGAGATTCGATCCTTGGCCTTGGCCAGCGGTTACCAGACCATGCGCTACGACGGGATCAAGAAAGTACTCCGCGGCCTGACCTCCATGGAGGAGGTGAACCGGGTGGCGCCCATGGCCTGACTTCGCCTCCGCCCGGCGGGGAAAGCAAAACCTGCCGCGCGACATCCCCGCTTTGCCAGCAAAGCTCCCTCCTCCGCGCAACAGTAACCGTTGCCGCCACCCGTGGATGCATTTATTGCCTTGCGTCCAGGATTCGTCTCTGCAATACTTGCCGTGCACGCAAACCTTCCGCGCAGACCAACCCAAAGCAACGGCCGGAAGCACCATAAAAACACTAGCCCCGCCGGCCTGTCGGCGTCGGTTCATCACCACGGGAGACGATTCATGGGCAACTCACTCAGCGCCCAACTGCTGAAGGCCGGCTTGGTCAACAAGAAACAGGTAAACAAGGCCAAGCAGGACCAATATCAGGCCAACAAGAAGAAGCAGGGCAAGGAGGAAGCCTTAGCCGAAAGCAAGGAACTGGCCTTGAAGGCACAGGCCGCGCAGAAGGAACGGACCAGACAGCTGAACGAAGAACGGCGGCGGCAGGAAGCGCTGAAGGGAGTTGCGGCTCAAATCGGCCAGATCATCGAAAACGGCAAGATCGAAAGCGGCCACGGCGACGTGGCCTACAACTTTGCCGACGGCGGCAAGATCAAGAAGATATACATCACCAAGTCGATACGAGGGCAACTGGGCAAGGGGCAATTGGCAATTGTCGCGCACAAGGGCCAATACCAAGTGGTGACGTCACCGGCGGCGCGCAAGATTGCCGAACTGGACGCCTCAGCCGTCATCGTCCTGAACACCCCGCAGCATCAACCGGCCGAGGACGACCCATACGCCGCCTTCCCGATCCCCGACGATCTGGAATGGTAGAGGTGCGCTTATCGATAACGCGCCACCCTTATCCGCCGCTAAAGTGACTTGCCACCGCCTTGATCGCATCGGCGGCGGAACTGGTGATGCCGCCGGCATACCCCGCCCCCTCACCCAGCGGGTACAAACCCTTGATGCTCACCGACTGGCAGCTGGCGTCCCGCAACATCCGCACCGGCGAGGAGGTTCTGGTTTCAGCGGCCATCAAAATCGCCTGGCCGGAAACAAACAACGGCACCTCGGTTTTCCACTGCCGGAAAGCGGCGCGCAGGCCGTCAGTCACAAAGTCTGGCAGGATCGCCGCCAGATCGGCGTGGGCAAGCCCCATCCGGTAAGAGCTGTCCGGCAGCCCTTCCCCCCCTTTTTCACCGAGAAAATCCAACAGGTTCTGCGCCGGCGCCGACCATTCACTCCCCCCGGCGCGAAAGGCGCGGGACTCGATTGCACGCTGAAAATCGATCCCTGCCAGAGGGCCGTCGCCCGGATAATCGGTGGCTTGACAGGTAACCACCAGGGCGGCGTTTGAAAAGGGCATGTCCCGCCGCGAGTAGCTCATGCCGTTCAACACCAGCCCGCCCTGCTCGGAAGAGGCGTTCACCACCTCCCCGCCCGGACACATGCAGAAGGTATAGACACCCCGCCTGATGGCCCGATCGGTATAGTTTAGGGAATAGGTTGCGGCCCCCAGGCGCGGGTCATACATATACTTGTCACCGTAACGGAACCGGTTGACGATGGTGGCCGGATGCTCGACCCGCACCCCGACAAAGATCGGCTTTTGCTCCATGGCCACCCCTCGCGCCGCCAACATCGCCATGGTGTCCCTGGCGGAATGACCCAGGGCCAAATAGATTCGGGAGGCGGCATACTCGCGCTCGCCGTTGATCACCACCCCGCGCGCCTCTCCATCCTTGATCAGGAGATCGGTGAGGCGCGATTCGTAATGGATCTCGCCGCCGCTCGCCAGGATATGCTCGCGAATATTGCGGACGATCACACAGAGCACATCCGTACCCAGATGCGGCTTGGCGATATACTCGATCTCGGGCGGTGCGCCGAATTCGACAAGGGTCCGCAGAATCTGATGAACGACGCCGGTATTGTTGTTGCGCCTTGAAAAGAGCTTGCCGTCCGAATAAGAACCGGCGCCGCCCTCGCCGTACTGGATGTTGGATTCAGGATTCAGCTCGCGCCGGCCGACAAAGCGTTCCACATCCAGTGAACGCTCCTCGATCCGCTTGCCGCGCTCGAAGATGATCGGCTTGAGGCCGTGATCGATGAGTTCCAGGGCCGCAAACATCCCGGCCGGCCCGAAACCAACGACGATGGGGCGCTGGTGCGTGACGGAAACCTGCCTTTTCCCGGGCTTGAGCGGTTCGACGTATAGGGCAAGCTGCCGGCGATTGGGATAGTTGTCGGCCACGGCGACGACCAGGGAGAGCTTGTAATAGAACTGCGACTGATCGCGCAGGTCGAGGGCCTTGCTGAGAATCTTGACCAGGTTAATCCCCCCGGCTTCTATCTCCAACACGTGCGACGCGGCGGCAAGATAGGCGGCAATGCCGTCTTCCTCAACGGGAATGAGAAGATTGCTGACAACAAGGTTCAACGGAACACTCCTGGCCTTTTATTCCCGCATCGTCCACCCTGCGGCGAGGAAGCTGGGCAAAAAAAAACGTCTTCTTCCTGGCTAGCCAGGAGGAAGACGTTTACTATAAAAAGGATCCGGCGGCGACCTACTCTCCCACACAGTCACCC
>DHYT01000070.1:5842-8742 GCA_002415465.1 Desulfobulbaceae bacterium UBA5123 | reverse complement strand
CGCAAGGTGCTGCGGGAGCATCCCAAGGCGCGGGTGGTGGTCACCGGCTGTTTCGCCCAGATCGCCTCCCAGGAGATCGTCGAGCTTGCCGACCGGCCCATCTGTATCGTCGGCAACGGCTACAAGCATCTGCTGGTGGATATCGCCGTGGCCGAGCAGCACTGCGATCTCGAGATGTACATGGGCGATATCGGCGCCCGCAAGGAGATCTGCGATCTGCCGGTGCGCCGTTTTGCCGACCGCACCCGCGCCTATCTGCGGGTGCAGGATGGCTGCAACCGTTTCTGTTCCTATTGTATCGTGCCATATGCGCGGGGCCGTTGCCGCAGCCAGAGCCCGGAGAAGGTGCTGGCGCAGGTGGGGGTTTTTGCGGCCGAGGGGTACCGCGAACTGGTGGTCACCGGCATCCACACCGGCGCCTACGGCCATGATCTCACGCCGCGGCTGGGGTTGCTCGATCTGCTTAAAGCCATGGCCGGCCGCTATCCCGACCTGCGCTACCGCTTGAGTTCGCTGGAGCCCACCGAGATCTCCGACGAGCTGCTCGATTTCATGGCGGCAACCGACTGCATGATGCCCCATTTTCATATCCCGCTGCAGAGCGGCGACGACGGGGTGTTGAAGCGGATGAACCGTCGGTACGCCGGCCGCGACTTTGCCGAGATCGTTAACCGCTGCGCCGCCAGGCTTCCCGGCGCGGCCTTCGGCATCGATGTGCTGGTGGGGTTTCCCGGCGAGTCCGAGGCCGCCTTTCAAAACACCCATGACCTGCTCGCCTCGCTGCCGGTCACCTATCTGCATGTCTTTCCTTACTCCCCGCGGCCCGGCACGGTGGCGGCGGCCATGACCGACCAGATTGCCGGGCCGGTCAAGGAAGAAAGGGTTGCCATCCTCCGGCAATTGGATCATAAAAAACGGGTGGAGTTCTACGCGGCGCAGGTGGGATCGGTGCATCGGGTGCTGGCGGAAAACGCCCGGAATAAACATCGCCAAATGCGCGGCTTCAGCGAAAACTATGTGCCGATCCTCTTTAAGGCGCCCGCCGAACTCGCCAATCGGGTGGTCACGGTGCGCATCGACCGGGTCGAGGGTGAGAACGTTTTTGGCACCATGCTTGATGACGGGTTGTCGGCCGAGCGCGATTAGCTTTTAGCCAGCAGCCAACAGCCAACAGCAAATCGGGAAAGATACGGAAGATGCTGGGAGAAATAATCGCCATCGGCGACGAGTTGACCTCTGGCCGGATTCTGAATACCACCAGTTATTTTGCCGCCGGCCATCTCTTTGCCGCCGGCCACGAGGTGGTGGCGATGGCCACCATCGGCGACAACGCCGCCCTCATTGCCGAGAGCCTGCGCCGCGCGCTCGGGCGGGCCGATTTCGCCATCGTCACCGGCGGCCTGGGGGCCACCAGCGATGACCTGACCAACGAGGCGGTGGCCGAGGCCCTGGATCGGCCCACCACCTTTCATCCCGAGATCCTCCGCCGGATCGAGGCGCAGTGCAGCGACTGGGCGGCGCAGACCGGGGTGTCCATGGAGAAGATCGCCTGGTTGCCCGAGGGCGCTCATGAGTTGAAGAGCGATGCCAACATGGCCGGGTATTTTCTGGTCCATGAGGGCAAGCCGATTTTTTTCCTGCCCGGCGTCCCCCATGAGATGGAGGAGCTGCTGCTGGAGGCGGTGATCACCCGGCTGGCGGTCTGGCAGGGCGTGGAGCCGCGCACCGTCCATCAGAAGGTCTTCAAGGTGGTGGGGCTGCCGGAGACGGCGATCAACGGCCGGCTGCGGCCGATGGAGGGGCGTAACCCCCGCGTGGCCATCGGGTATTACCCGGTGTCGCCGGAGGTGCATGTGTCGCTCACCGTTACCGGTGATTCGGTTGCCGAGGCGAATCGGCTTTTTGGGGAGGTGGATCGGGATATCGCCGCCGCCCTCGCCCCCTATCATTACGGTGACGACGGCGATCTGCTCGAAGAGGTGGTGGGCCGGCTGCTGCGCGCGCAGGGGCAGACCCTGGCCCTGGCCGAATCCTGTACCGGCGGGCTGGTCGCCCACAAGCTGACCGCGGTGGCGGGCAGTTCCGACTATTTTGTCGGCGGGGTGGTGGCGTACAGTAACGTATTGAAGGAGCGGTTGCTGGCGGTGCCCCGGGAGACGCTGGTGCGGTACGGGGCGGTGAGCGAGGAAACGGCCCGGGCCATGGCCCAGGGGGCGCGAAGCGCCACCGGCGCCGATCTGGCGGTGGCGGTGACCGGCATTGCCGGCCCCACGGGGGGAAGCGAGGAAAAGCCGGTGGGCACGGTCTGGTTCGCGTTGGCGACCCCGGACGCCACCCACGCCTTCCGTCTCCTCCTGGGCGGGGTGCGCTGGCAGGTGCAGGCCAAGGCATGTTGCGCCGCCTTGGATCTGGTCCGCCGCTATTCCCTGGCGGTTCCCTTGCTCCCGTGAGCGCGGCGAGCTAAATCACTTGCAAAAATAGCGTTGGAGTGTTAGCAAATCAGATTGTTTTGTGCGTGCCGAGTGATCTCTCGCAAGGTGTTAACTCCTTGAAATTTGGTAAACGTATTCCATTGACCTACAACAATTGTGGAGAGCCGTAATTATGAGCAGCGCTGCCGACAAGAGCAAGACCCTTGAAACCGCCATCGGGCAAATCCAGAAACAGTTCGGCAAGGGTTCGATCATGCGTTGGGGCAGTGGCGAGATCGAGACGGTGCCGGTTATTCCCACCGGCGCCCTGAGCCTTGATATCGCCACCGGCGTCGGCGGTTTTCCCCGCGGCCGGGTGACCGAGATCTACGGACCGGAATCTTCCGGCAAGACGACCCTGGCCCTGCATGCCATTGCCGAGGCGCAGCGGATGGGCGGGGTGGCCGCCTTCATCGACGCCGAGCACGC
>DHYT01000070.1:0-5733 GCA_002415465.1 Desulfobulbaceae bacterium UBA5123 | reverse complement strand
GAAACCACCACCGGCGGCAACGCCCTGAAATTCTACAGCTCCCTCCGTCTGGACATCCGCCGGATCGGCGCCATCAAGGAGGGGCAGGACGCCATCGGCAACCGGACCCGGGTCAAGGTGGTGAAAAACAAGATGGCGCCGCCGTTCAAGGAGGCGGAGTTTGATATCATCTACGGCGAGGGGATTTCCAAGGTCGGCGATATGCTCGATCTGGCCGTGGAGCAGGAGATCGTCGAGAAGAGCGGCGCCTGGTATGCGTATGCCGGCGAGCGGATCGGGCAGGGGCGTGAGAACTGCAAGACCTTCCTGAAGGAGCACCCGGAGATGGTGGCCGAGATCGACCGCAAGGTTCGGCTTGGCTATGGCCTGGTGACGGCGGCCGACAAGGCGGCGGAAAAGAAGGAAGGCGTCGCGGCAAAGGCCGGCGGCTGAGAGCGCCGGGCATGGCTGTTATCTGTTAACGGCACCGCTGCCGGCGGCGCCGTTAACTTTTTATATGATATTTGACCCGCCCGGTTGCGGCGGATTTGTTCTGGAATGAGTAGAGATGAGCGGAAACGATATTCGTAAACAGTTCCTGGATTTTTTTGCCGCCAAAGGGCATACCGTGGTCGACAGCTCCTCCCTGGTGCCCCATGACGATCCCACCCTGCTCTTTACCAACGCCGGGATGGTGCAGTTCAAGCGGGTCTTCATGGGCGAGGACAAGCGGGCCTACACCCGCGCCGCCACTGCGCAGCGCTGCGTGCGGGCAGGCGGCAAGCATAACGATCTGGAAAACGTCGGTCAGACCGCCCGGCATCATACCTTCTTCGAGATGCTCGGCAACNNGGCAACTTCTCCTTCGGCGACTATTTTAAGGAGGATGCGATCCGGTACGCCTGGGAGTTCCTGACCGGCGTGCTTGGCCTGCCCAAGGACAAGCTCTGGGTGTCGGTGTTCGAGGAGGATGACGAGGCCTTCGCGCTCTGGGAAAAGATCGAGGATCTGCCCAAGGGCAGGATCATCCGGCTGGGGGAAAAGGATAACTTCTGGGCCATGGGAGATACCGGGCCCTGCGGCCCCTGCTCGGAAATCCTCATCGACCAGGGGCCGGAGGTCGGCTGCGGCGGGCCGGACTGCAAGGCCGGTTGCGACTGCGACCGCTATCTCGAGCTCTGGAACCTGGTCTTCATGCAGTTTTACCGTGACGAGTCGGGCAAGCTCACCCCCCTGCCCAAGCCCAGCATCGACACCGGCATGGGGCTTGAGCGGATTTCGGCGGTGGTGCAGGGCGTGCACAGCAACTACGACTCCGATCTCTTCGCCCCGCTGATCAGGAAGATCGCGGCCATGGCCGGCAAGCATTACGGCGACAACGACAAGGACGACATGGCGATGCGGGTCATCGCCGATCACAGCCGGGCCACCGCCTTTCTGGTCTCGGACGGCGTGCTGCCGTCCAACGAGGGGCGGGGTTACGTGCTGCGGCGGATCATGCGGCGGGCCATCCGCTTCGGCCGCGCCCTGGGCTTTGCCAAGCCGTTCTTTGCCGAGGTCGCCGGCGAGGTGGTCGAGCGGATGCGGGGGGCGTATCCGCATCTCAACGACAGCCGCGATCTGCTTGCCAAGGTGGCGCTCAACGAGGAGGAGCGCTTCCTCGAGACCCTGGATCACGGCCTGACGATGCTGGAAGAGGAGCTTGACCGGCTGGAGCGGGCCTCTGCGGCCACGGTGGCCGGTGATTTCATCTTTAAATTGTATGACACCTACGGCTTTCCGGTGGATATCGTTCGGGATGTCGCCCTGGAGCGGGGTATCGCCGTGGATGAGGCCGGGTTCAACGCGGCCATGGACGGGCAGCGGCAGCGGGCCAAGCAGGCGCGCAAGGGCGGCGGCTTGGCCGAACTCGCCACGGGCCTGCGGGCGCTGGTTGAAAAAGGCGAGAAGAGCGTTTTTTCCGGCTATGAAACCTGTACCGACCGCAGCGTGGTCAGCGGTCTGGTGGCCGCCGACACCGGGGCTGCCCTGGAGCGGGCCGTGGCCGGCGCGCAGGTCTTGGTTGTTTGTCCGCAGAGCCCGTTCTATGCCGAATCCGGCGGTCAGCGCGGCGACCAGGGCGAGATTGTTGCCGCGGGCGGGCGGGTCGCGGTCGAGGATACGATGACCGTCGGCGACGGCCTGATCGTGCATCGGGGCGTGGTTGCCGAGGGCGCGATCGCGGTGAACGAGCCGGTCACCCTCAATGTCGCCGAGGGGCGCAGGGGCCGGATCGCCGGTAACCATACCGCCACCCATCTTCTCCAGGCCGCCCTCCGGTCGGTGCTGGGGGATCATGTCAAGCAGTCCGGCTCACTGGTCGAGCCGGACCGGCTCCGCTTCGATTTTACCCATTTTTCGCCGGTCGGCTACGAGGAGTTGCGGGAGGTGGAGCGGATCGTCAACCGGGAGGTGCGTCGCAACACCACGGTGGCGACCGCCCAGAAGAGCCGCGACGAGGCTGTTGCCGAAGGCGCCACCGCCCTCTTTGGCGAGAAATACGGAGAAAAAGTGCGGGTGGTCTCCATCGGCGACTACAGCCGCGAGTTGTGCGGCGGCACCCATGTCGGGGCCACCGGCGCCATCGGCTTGCTGAAAATCGTCACCGAAACCGGCATCGCCGCGGGCGTTCGTCGCATCGAGGCGATCACCGGCGAAGACGCCTTTGCCCGCTTTCAGGCCGACGAAAAGGAACTGACGGATCTTGCCGGCCTGGTCAATGCGTCGGGAGGCGAACTGCGGGGCCGGATAGAAAAAATGCTCGCCCGCCAGAAAGAGCTTGAGAGGGAGGTGAGCAGGCTCACCGCCGCCCAGGCCCTCGGCGACCTCGATCGCATGTTGGCTGAGGCGCAGAGCGTGGCCGGGGTCAAGGTGGTGGCGGCGGCGGTGCCGCTGGATTCGCCCAAGACCCTGCGCGAGGTCGGCGATCGGGTGCGCGACAAGATGGGCAGCGGGATCGCCGTGCTGGGAGGGGTATTCCAGGGCAAGGTGGTGCTGCTGGTGATGGTCAGCAAGGATCTCACCAAGCAGTTTCAGGCCGGTCGGATCATCAAGGAGGTGGCGGCCATTGTCGGCGGCGGCGGTGGCGGCCGGCCGGATATGGCACAGGCCGGCGGCACGGAGGTTGAAAAACTTCCCGCAGCGATTGCGGCGGTGGCCGGAATCGTTGCCGCGCAGGCCTGAGGCGGCGTTGTGACAACGTTTGACCGCGGTTTGCAAGGCCTTGCCGGGCGGGCTGTTGCTTCCTTTTTTAAAAGTGTTGACAGCCCCCAGAATATCGATTAGTAAATTTCTGGTAATTTATGAACGACCATTCATTTCCGGCTTGCGGGCCGGACAATTTTTATGAAAAGGGGACGGGCGATGATTGATATTGACATTACCATGCCGATCCAGATTGTGAACATTCTGATCCTGATTGTGATCATGAATGCAGTACTCTATCGGCCGGTACGGACCATCCTGGAGGAGCGTCGCAAGAAGCTGGACGAGCTTGCCGACGACGCCGAGAACTTCAAGAAGAACGCCAAGCGGCAGCTTGAGGACTTCGAGCGCAAGATGCGTGACGCGCGGGCGAACGCCAAGGCCAAGTTCGACGCGGCTCGCGGCGAGGCGCAGGCCGTGGGCACAGAGGAACTTGCCAAGGTTCGCGCCGAGTCCGACGCCGCCAAGGCGGAGCAGTTGAAACAGGTCGCTTCTCAGTATGACAGTGCTCGGCAACAGCTGCAGGGGCAGGTTGACGGGTTTGCCGGTGAGATGGCGAGCAAAATATTGGGGAGGGCTCTCTAAAGATGAATGCGAACAGGAAGTGGGCAAAATATGGTCTTGTCGTCCTGGCCGCCGCTGGCGTCCTGGTAACGGCGGGGCTGTTGTATGCCTCCCCGGAAGCCGGGGAAGCGGCGCACGGCGTGGCGGTCGAATCGCAGGCTGTCGTTGCCGAGACCGCGCAGGGCGTGGTCGAGGAAACGCACGGCGCGGTGGATGCCATGCAAGGCGCGGTGGAGGCTGAACATGGCGCCGTGGAAGGTCATGGCGNNCATGGCGGAGCGCACGGTGGCGCGCATGGCAGCGTCACGCCGGAGAAGTTGAAGGATCTGTTGTGGCGGGCGCTGAATTTCCTTGGCCTGGTGATCATCCTGGTGAAGTTCACCGCCAAGCCGCTTGCCAATGCGCTTCGTAACCGGCGGCTTTCCATCAAGGAGCGTTTTGACGACCTGCAGGCCCGCAAGGCCGAGGCCGAGCAGATGTACAAGGAGTACGAGGGCAAGCTTGCCGGTATCGACGCCGAAGTGGCCAAGATCATCGAAGGCGCCGTTGCCCAGGCCGAGGCCGAGAAGCAGCGGATCATCGCCGACGCCGAGCGGGCGGCCGGCGATATCAAGCGTCAGGCCGAGATGGCGGTGCAGCATGAGCTTGCGGTGGCTAAACAACGTTTGCGGGTTGAGGTTGCCGAGCAGGCGGCGACCATGGCCGAGGATCTCATTCGCAAGCATTTCCAACCCGCCGACCAGGACAAGCTGGTTGCCGAGTACCTTGACAAGGTGGGAGGTCTGCAGTGAAAAATACGATTTTGGCAAAACGATACGCCAAAGCCCTGTTTGCCGTAGGCAAGGAGCTTGGCGCATTTGATGAATACACCAAGGTGTTGGGCGAAATGGCGGCACTCTATGCCTCCAGCCCCGAAGTGCAGGATGCCTTGACCAACCCCATGTATCCGGTGGATGTGCGGGGCAAGGTCATGGAGCATCTGGTACAGGCTCTGAATACCTCCAAGGAGATGGGAAATTTTCTGAACCTGTTGGTGCAGAAAAAACGGGCGAACGTGCTGCCCGACATCGCCGAGGTGTTCCAGGCCATGGTGGATGAGGATCGGAATGTGTGCAAGGGAACGGTTGTTTCCGCAACCGCGCTTTCCGCTGACTTGCAGGCAAAGGTTCAGGCGACGCTTGAAAAGATTACCTCCAAGAAGGTTGAGTTGAAGACCGAGGTTGATCCCTCGATTATCGGCGGCATTATCGCCAAGGTAGGGGATCTGGTGCTGGATGGTAGCATCAGGACACAGCTCGCTGGTTTAAAAGAATCCATTAACGGGAGTGTATAGAGACAATGCAGATTAAAGCCGAAGAGATTAGTCAAATCATTAAGGGGCAGATCAAGGACTACGAGAACAAGGTTGATCTGAGCGAAACCGGTACCGTAATCTCCGTTGGTGACGGTATTGCTCGCGTTCATGGCGTTCAGAACTGCATGGCGATGGAGCTGCTGGAGTTCACCGACGGGATTCTTGGCCTGGCCCTGAACCTGGAGACCGACAACGTCGGTTGCGCCGTTCTCGGCGATGTTCGCAAGATCAAGGAAGGCTCGGTGGTGAAGCGGACCGGCAAGATCGCCGAGGTTCCCGTCGGACCGGAGATGGAAGGACGCGTTGTTGACGGCGTCGGCTTCCCCATCGACGGCCAGGGCCCGGTCAACGCCAAGGAATCCCGCAAGATCGAGGTTCTCGCACCCGGCGTTATCGCCCGTAAGTCGGTACATGAGCCCTGCTACACCGGCTCCAAGGCGGTTGACGCCATGACCCCGGTTGGCCGCGGTCAGCGCGAGCTGGTTATCGGCGACCGTCAGATCGGCAAGACCGCCCTCTGCGTCGACGCCATCATCGCCCAGAAGAACACCGACGTTCACTGTATCTATGTCGCCATCGGCCAGAAGAAGTCC
>DHYT01000044.1 GCA_002415465.1 Desulfobulbaceae bacterium UBA5123 | reverse complement strand
GCTTTTTCCGCTGCTTTATCTTGTCTTCTTAGCAAGTTAACTCGGTCCGACCCCGTTCAGATGTTCTGCGAGTCATTCCTGACACGCTAGCAGAAAATATTTGCCCTGACAATGATTAGGTTTTAAAGGCGGGGGCGGGTTTTTNNCCAAAACCGCGCGGACAAGGCGAAGGTTCTGGGTTGTTATGTGAGAATGATCACTCCCACAGGTCAAAAAGGGTCGCCCCGCTTTGCCTTATGTCTCCCGTGTTTCGTGTCGCCACGGTCAGATCGTGGGCCAGGCCGGTGGCGGCAATCAGGCTGTCGATGGCCGGCATGGGGCGGCCTGCGTTTTCAGACGCGCCTTGGATTTCTCACCACACCTTGGCGACCTTGAGGTCACAGGCAAGGATTCGGCTGGCAAAGCGCTCCCGCAACTCGTGTTCGACCCATTGATGGAGCGTTTTCTTTCTTTTCGAGGCGGGGAGTTTGGCGATTCCCCTTGTGGCAGGCCGGGCAAGATCAAAACGGCGCGGGCGAGGTGAAGGCCATGGCCTCGCCGGTGAAGGGGTGGGTGAAGCTCAAAAAGGTGGCGTGGAGGAGCATCCGTTCCTCGCCCTCCCGGCAGCCGTAGAGCCGGTCGCCGACGATGGGGCAGCCGAGGCCCTTGGGGTGGGCGCTGTGCAACCGCAGTTGGTGGGTGCGGCCGGTGCGCGGGGTGAACTCGATGCGGGTGCGGTTGCCTTCCACCGCCAATCTTCGCCAATGGCTGATGCCCACCTTGCCCTGCACCGGATCATGGACCTGATGGGGGCGGTTGTCCGGATCGAGCCTGAAGGCAAGCTCGATGGCGCCGGACTCCTTGATGACCTTTCCCTCCACCAGCGCGACATATTTCTTCTCCACCTGCCGGTCGGCGAACTGTTTCGACAGTGCCGGGTGCGCGTCTGCGGTGGCGGCCAGCAGCATGATCCCGGAGGTGTCCATGTCCAGCCGGTGGACGGCGGGCTGATTGGGGCAATCGGGGCCGAGGATTGCCTTGACCCGGCTCTCCACGCAGTCGGCCATCTCCGGCCCGCGTCCCGGCACGGCCAGGAATCCGGCCGGTTTTTCCACCACGACAAGGGCCTCGTCCCGGTAGAGGATGTTGATGCCCGATTCCAGGCCGCAGAGCAGAAAGCCCAGGATCGGCGCGCATTTGTCCTGGCAGGCGGGGTAGAAGCGGCCATGCTCGCGGGTTTGCGAGCGGTTTTCTGCTCCCCAGTAAAATTCGGCGATGCCAATGGGGGTGAGATGGTGTCTGGCGGCGTGGTTGAGGAGCTTTGGCGCGCAGCAGTCGCCGGCCCCGGTGGGGATGCCGTTGGCGCCCAGAAAGACCTCGGCAATGGGGCGGGTTTCACCCCGGAAGTTGCTGAGCCGGTAGAGGGCGTGGATCTCCTTCATCAGGCTGCGGGAAAGCTCCCGCCGCTCCTGTTTGAGCGGTTGCGCATCAAGCCCCCCGGCCTCGCGCTCTTCGATCTCGCGCCCCAGTTCCTTGACCCGCCGTTCCACGTCAGAGGTCAGCTGTTGAAAGGCCGCAACGTCAAAAAGCGGCCCCACCCAGCCCTCAAGCTCCCACTCGCCGTTGTACTGGCAGGAAAAGGCCCGCAAAACATGCCGCTGCCCGTTTTCATCCCGGCTGACCATCACCCCGAACATCTGCCCCCGCGCCTCGCCGAACAGGTAATCGGTGCGGAACTTCGGGTCCGCCGCCGCATCGTCCAGGTGCAGGTCGAGCCGCTGCTTGTTCCGCAACGCCTCCATCAGGAGCAGCGCCTCCCGGCGCGCCTCGTCGCTGCTCGCGAAGGAATGCATGGTCCCGCACCGCGCGCAGAGGCCGCCCGAACGAAGATCCGCCGGCTGCGCGCCCTTTTCGCCTGCCGTGTTCATCGCTGCTGGTGTTCGGACTTGCTCAGGTAATAGTTGTAATCGCCCTCGAAGATCCGCATCTCGCCGTGGTCGATCTCGAAAACCCGGTTGACCAGCGAGCGCAGGNNCAGCACCAGCCGGCTCTTCTCGCCACCCGAGAGCAGGCTGACCCGTTTCTCGACGTCGTCGCCGGTGAAGAGGAAGGCGGCGCAGATGTTCCGGATCACGCCGATGTTGGCCTGGGGCAGAACGTCCTGCACGGTGTCGAAGACGGTGCGGTCGGGGTTGAGAACCTCCATGGCGTGCTGACTGAAGTAGCCCATGTTGACGCTGGCGCCGATCAGGGCGCTGCCGGCGGTGGGCTCGGTTTTGCCAGCCAGCACCTTGAGGAAGGTGGATTTGCCGGCGCCGTTGACGCCGACCACGGCGATCTTCTCCTGCCGCCGGATCATCCCGGAGATGCCGCTGAACACCTGTTTCACGCCGCCGTCCGGCAGCGGCCAGGTCTTGGCCAGCTCGTGGCAACAGGCCACGTCGTCGCCGCTTCTGGGGGTGTCGCCGAACTCGAAGGTGATCTGCCGCTGCTCGGGCGGCAGTTCGATGCGCTCGATCTTTTCAAGCTTCTTCACCCGCGACTGCACCTGGGCGGCGTGGGAGGCGCGGGCGGCAAAGCGGGCGATGAACTCCTCCTCCTTGGCGAGCATCTCCTGCTGGCGGCGGTAGCTGGCCAAAAGCTGCTCGCGGCGGATCTCCCGCTCGCGGAGGTAGAAATCGTAGTTGCCGTTGTAGGTGGTCACCGTCCGGTTTGCCACCTCGATGATCCGGCTGACGATGCGGTTCATGAAGTCGCGGTCATGGCAGGTCATCAGCACCGCCCCATTGAACTCCTTGACGATCCACTCCTCCAGCCAGACGATGGACTCCACGTCGAGATGGTTGGTGGGCTCGTCCAGCAGCAGGACATCGGGGTTCAGGGTGAGGATCCTGGCCAGGGCAATCCGCATCTTCCAGCCGCCGCTGAACTCCTCCACCGGCCGCCTGTAGTCGGCGGGGCCGATGCCGAGGCCGGTAAGCACCGCCTGGGCGCGGGTTTCGAGATCGTATCCGCCGCGATGCTCGAACTCCTCCACCGCGTCGCCGTAGCGTTCGAGCAGGGCGGCCATCGCCTCGTCTTCCATGGGCTGGGCCATGGCCGCCTCCATCTCCTTCATCTCCTCGCCCAGCCGGATGACATCCCCGGCCACCGCCATCACCTCGGCCAGCGCCGAGCGGCCGGCCATCTCGCCCACCTCTTGCGAAAAATAGCCGATCACCGTCTTCTTGGCGCAGGATATCTCGCCACGGTCCGGTTCCTCCTCGCCGGTGATCAACCGGAAGATGGTTGATTTGCCGGCCCCGTTGGGGCCGACCAGGCCGGTGCGGAGGCCGGGCAGGATCTGAAAGCTGGCGTTCTGGAAGAGGATCTGGGAGCCATGCTGCTTGTTGATGTTGGTCAGGTGGATCATGGTCGGGTCTCGTCAAATAGGGTCGTGGTGAAAAAAGGGCGTCAACCCGCCGGGGCCGCGCCGCCGGCGGAATGCGGAATCCGCACGGAACTTCAAGGAAAAGGGGAAACTTTTAGCATGCCCTGGCCGGCGGGGCAAGGCAATTCTGCCGGATTCGGCAAAAGGAGAGCGGCGTCGGGGCATACCCACAAAAAAAGCCCCGGCGCCGGGATCGGCGGCAGGGGCTTTTTTATGGCGACGGGCAAGGCCGCGCCGATTGGCGCGGACCGCTGGTCGGGAAACCGTTACCGGTTGCCGGAGGGGGTCCGGCGGGGGGCGCGGTTGGCGTTATTGGTGTTGTTGTTTGCCTGCCGTTGCGGCGACAGGCCGAAGGTGTTGGCGCCGGATGACGCCGCCCGGCTGCGCGGGGCGCGGGGTTTGCCGTTGGCGCCGCCGGAACCGGGGCGGGCCGAGGGGCGCGACTGGGGCCGCGATCCGGGCCGCCGTTGCGGTTCGGCGCTTTTGGGCGGAGCCGGCACCGAATAGTCGAATCCTTCAAGCTGATGCTGCTCCAGCTGCTTGCCCAGCAGTTTTTCAATGGCCCGGACCTGATCCTGTTCGTCGCGGCTGGCGAAGCTGAAGGCCATGCCGGTTTTTTCGGCCCGGCCGGTGCGGCCGATGCGGTGGACGTAAGCCTCGGGGGTCTCCGGCATGTCGAAGTTGATCACGTGGGAGATGTCGGCGACATCGATGCCGCGGGCGGCGATATCGGTGGCGACCAGCACCCGCACCTTGCCGGTGCGGAAGTTGTGCATCACCTCGCGGCGCCGGTTCTGGCTCAGGTTGCCCTGCAGGGCGTCGGCGCTGTGCCCGGCTTTTTCAAGCTTCTGCGCCAAGCCCTTGGCGCCGTGCTTGGTGCGGGTGAAGATCAGGGTCCGGCCGCCGATGTCGTGGCGTTGCATGAGTTCGAGCAGCAATGACGGTTTCAGGTGCTTGGCCACCGGGTAAAGGGTCTGGGTGACGGTCTCGGCCGGCTTCTGGTGCGCGATCTGCACGGTAACCGGGTTGATGAGGATGTTGTTGGCCAAGACCCGGATATCCTGGGGCATGGTGGCGGAAAAGAACATGGTCTGGCGCTGGCCGGGCATGTATTTCAGAATCCGGCGGATGGCGGGCAGGAAGCCCATGTCGAACATCTGGTCCGCTTCGTCCAGCACCAGCATCTCCACCTTGTTGATCTGCATCTCCTTGGAGTCGAGATAGTCGAGCAGCCGGCCGGGGCAGGCGATGACGATCTCGGCGCCCCTTCTCACCTGCTGCAACTGGCCGCCCTTGCCGACGCCGCCATAGACGGTGACGGAGCGCAGCTTGGTGGCGCGGCCGAGTTCCATGGCCGACTCGTTGATCTGCTCGGCAAGCTCGCGGGTGGGGGCGACGATCAGGGCGCGGACATGGCCGCGCGGGCCGTCCTGCAGACGTTGCAGGATGGGAAGCAGGAAGGCGGCGGTCTTGCCGGTGCCGGTCTGCGCCAGGCCCAGGATGTCACGGCCGGCAAGGGCCGCCGGCAGGGTCTGCTCCTGGATCGGGGTGGGGGTGGTGTAGCCGCAGGCAATGATGCCCTTGACGATTTCGGGTTTCAGGTCAAATGAATCGAATTGCATTGATACTCCTTAAACTGCCGTGGCGCTGGCGGATTATTCCGCACCGCCGCCGAGGGCATGGTTGTGTTGTGCGTCACCGCAAACGGATGGCCGTGCGTGACGGCCCGTCAGCCGGGCGCAAATAAGCGTCAACCGCCGCATTGTACGGGGCGGTGTTCTTAACCGGATTCTGAGGTTACTGCTTTGAGTGGTGATACCGGGTCACTCACAGACTATTCCAGCCTGTGGCGTCTTATCGTGAGAAGAACGCGGGCGGGAAGGAAGCTTGGTGCAGCACGCGCGAAAAGCGCGAGCAGAGAATTAAGAATGGACCGACCATACAGGAGACGGGCGGATTTGGCAATGATATTTTTTGCTGGGCCTGGATTTGCCGCCCGCGCGACGGCGGGCGGGCGGGGCGCGGACGGCCATGGGCGCGGACATTATGGTTGCCTTTTCCTGATCGGCCGGGATACCTTCAGAGGAGATGCGGTCTCGGTCGGCAAGGGAAAACGCGGAGGCAGTCCATGGGCAATATTCTCGTCACCGGCGGCGCCGGGCAGATCGGCACCGAGCTGATCCCATACCTGCGCGCCCGTTTCGGCCCCGAGCGGGTGGTGGCCACCGGCCATCGGAAAAAACCGGCGGCGGCGATCCTGGCCGCCGGGCCCTTTCTCGCCCTGGATGTTCGGGATCGGGACGCGCTGGCCGGGGCGGTCGTCCGCCATGATGTCGAGACCATCTACCATCTCGCCGGGGTGCTCTCGGCGGTGGGGGAGGCCAATCCGCAACTGGCCTGGGATGTGAACATGAACGGCCTCTACAACGTGCTGGAGGTCGCCAGGGGTCACGGCTGCGCGGTTTTTTTCCCCAGCTCCATCGCCGCCTTCGGCCCCGGTTCGCCCCTCGACGACACCCCCCAGGTCACGGTGCAGCGGCCGCAGACCATCTACGGCATCGCCAAGCTCTCCGGCGAACTGCTCTGCGACTACTACCACCACCATTACGGGGTCGACGCCCGGGGGATCCGCTACCCCGGCCTCATCTCCCATCAGGCCCTGCCCGGCGGCGGCACCACCGATTATGCGGTGGACATCTTTTACGCGGCCTTGCGGGAGAAAAAATATACCTGTTTTCTGCACCCTGCCACCCGGCTGGATATGATGTATATGCCGGATGCGATCCGGGCCGCCATTGAGATCATGGAGGTGGATGCGACCCGGCTTCGCCATCGCAATGCCTATAATGTCACGGCGATGAGTTTTACCCCGGCGGAACTGGCGGCCGCGATTCGCCGGCACATCCCCGAATTTGTCGTTGACTATACGGTGGATCCCCTGCGCCAAGCCATTGCCGACTCCTGGCCCGACCAGATGGACGACAGCGCCGCCCGCAGCCAGTGGGGCTGGTGTCCCGAATATGACCTGGAACGCATGACCAGTGACATGCTCCAGGCCCTGTCTGTCAAACTGGCCATCCCTTTTTCCCTGTAATTTCCGGCGCAGAGTGACGCGACCATTAACAATAGGAGCATACCCATGACTCTTGCCACGCTCGATCATCTCTTGATCCAGAGTTTGGAGGCCCTTCAGCAAGCCGGAAGGCGAAAAGGCCAGGAAAGAGAAATCATTGCCATCATCCCGGCCAGCAATGAACACGGTCCCCGCTATTGCCTGGCCGGTTACGGCCCCCGCCGATTTCTGCGGATGAATGGTAATTCCTACCTGGGGCTGTCATTTCACCCGGCGGTGCTGGCGGCGGCTGAACAGGCGACCCGCCAATTTGGGGCAGGGCCTGGGGCGGTCCGCTTTATCAGCGGCACTTACCAGGTGCACCGCGCTCTTGAGCACAACCTGGCCGCCTTTCACGGCCGGGAAGCGGCGATGCTTTTCAGCTCCGCCTACGGTGCGGTCATGGGGGTGCTCGCGGCCCTGATCAGCAAAGAGACTATCGTTGTTAGCGACAGCCTGAACCATAACTGCATCATCAATGGTTTGCGCCTGGCCCAGCCGGCGGGCAAGATCATCTATCCCCACCTCGATCTGCGCAGCCTCGAGGAAAATATTCACAAATGCGCAGGCGAAGCCCGACGCCTGTTGGTGGTGACTGACGGTATTTTCAGTATGCGCGGCGACCATGCACCTCTGGCGGCGATCATGGATATTTGTGAGCGCTACGAAAAACACTTCCCTGAAGGCATTGTCTCGATTGTCGATGACTCGCACGGGGTTGGTGCCATGGGGCAGACCGGCCGGGGAGTGGAAGAATATTGCGGCGCGCGCGCCGATCTCTTGATCGCGACCTTGGGCAAGGCGCTTGGCGTCAATGGCGGCTATGTGGTCTCCTCTGCCGCGGTTATCGACTATCTGCGGGAAAGCGCCCCCCTCTACATTTACTCCAATCNNAGCTGGAGATCATCCCCGGCGATCATCCGATTGTGCCCCTGATGATCCGCGATACCGCGAGGACCGCGGCCTTAACCTCTTTTTTGTTTGAGCACGATATTTTGGCTACCGGCCTCAATTACCCGGTGGTGCCCAAGGGTGATGAGGAAATCAGGTTCCAGATATGCGCCAACCACACTGACCAGGATATCGACTATGTTTTGTCTGTGCTCGCCAGGTTCGATTAGGGAGTCGGAAAAAATAAATGCAATCACGCAATCCTGCGGTTCATTTTAAGGGGATAAGCAGATGGGAACCATTCGCCAAGACATTCTGCACTTGCTGGAGAACAATGAGATGAGCGCGCGCGACCTCTCCCAGCATCTGCGCGTCAGCGAACGTGAAATATACGATCATCTCGAGCATGCGCGAAAGAGTATCCAATCCATGGGGAAAAAGTTGATCATTGTCCCGGCCCGTTGCCTGAATTGCGGTTTTGCCTTTCGTNNAAGCGGCTCACCCCGCCGAGTCACTGCCCCCAATGCAAACACCCGCACATCGAGCGTCCCCTCTACTCCATCAAATAACCGGAGGCTAGTCTATGGTTGCGATACCCCGGGTAGTGATTCGAAACTGCGCCTATTGCCTTTGCCATGTGCCCAACCTTGTTCGTTATGGTTCCAAGCCGCGGCGGGAAATCCTGCGCGAGCCGGAGCTTGTCCAGCGCCTCGGCGCCGCCCTACGCCCCTTTACCCACGCCGTGGCCTACGCGCCGAACCAGACCTTTATCGGCAACTTTTCTCCGGAAGAGCTGGCAGCGCGTCCGCGGCCCTGGTATGCCCCGCCATCTTCGCTGGTGCCTGCCATTGCCCAGATCCAAGGGAGGTTTGGGGAAATTTTCGATGAGCAGACTTTTCTGGCGGTGCTCAAGGCCGCCGATGTCCTCACCCCGCCTTTGTTTGCCACCAGCGCCGCCATGGCCGAAAAGTTGCGCACCACGCTGGCTGGCCACCCTCTCCTTAATGACTGGAGCGCGGCCATCGCCGCCACGGGCAGTGAGATCGAAGCTCCCTCCAGCTCGGCCAACAGCTTGCCACTTGCCGAGGGGACGACCCTTTATGGCTATTTTCATGGTGATGAACGGGCCGATGCCAAGGATGATCAAAATTTAAGCCCCTACGAACTGCTGGAAAATCTGGCGGCCAAGGCATCAGCTGCCCTGGCTCTGAAGTGGTTGTTGCACCGGGAAAAAATTGACCCAGAGGGGATTGATTTTGTCATCAGTTGCGGCGAGGAAGCCTGCGGGGATCGTTACCAGCGCGGTGGTGGTGGGCTGGCCAAAGCCATCGGCGAAATGTGC
>DHYT01000096.1 GCA_002415465.1 Desulfobulbaceae bacterium UBA5123 | reverse complement strand
ATGAACACCGCGTCCCACTCAAGCCCCTTGGCCGAATGGACGGTGGACAGGATCACCCGGTCGCCCCCCTCCCGCGCGTCTTGATCCACCCCGCTCTCGGGCGGCTCCAGGGCGGTGGCGTCGATCAGGCTCTGCAGGTCGGGATACTCGCCAAGCACCACCCGCAACTGCTCAAGATCACGCATCCGGCGTGGATAATCGTCGTGATAGATCCGCTCGAAGACCGGCTGGTAATACTCCATCACCAGATCGAATTGCTCCAGCGGCTGCAACCCCGGCCGGCGCAGCGAATCCAGGAGATCGAGAAGCTCGGCAAAGCCCTTCCGCCACGTCGGCGCGGCCGGATACCCCCGCAGGCTGGCCAGCGGGTCCTCGACGCCCTTGATGGCGCCGAGGATCTTCTGCACCGTTTTCGGCCCCACCTTGTCGAGGAGCAGCATCAGCCTGTTCCAGGAGAGATGATCGCCGGGGTTGCAGGTGACCCGCAGGAAGGAGAGGACATCCTTGGTATGCGCCGATTCGGTAAGCTTGAGGCCGCCCCGCTTTTCAAAGGGGATCTGCCGGTTGGCAAGCTCCAGCTCAAGCTTGTAGGAATGGAAGCCCGACCGGAACAGCACCGCCATCTCGGAGAGCGGCATCCCTTCCTGCCGGTGGGCGAGAATCCGCTCCACCACGAACCGGGCCTGTTCGTTCTCGTCCCGCGCCCCCATCAACACCGGCCGCTCGCCGCCCTCGATGCGGCTGAAGAGCGACTTGGTGTAGCGCTGGGCGGCCCGCTCGATCACCGCGTTGGTGACGGTGAGGATCGGCTGGCAGGAACGGTAGTTTTCCTCAAGCCGGATAATCCTGGCGCCGGGGAAAAGTTCCGGGAACTCCATGATATTCTTGAAATCGGCGCCCCGAAAACTGTAGATCGACTGCGAGTCATCGCCCACCACCATCACGTTGTCGTGGGTATGGGCGATGGCGCGGACAATAGCGGCCTGAATCCGGTTGGTGTCCTGGTACTCATCCACCATCACATGGCTGAAGCGGTTGGAAATCTCAAGCTGCACCTCCGGAATCTCGAGAACCCGCTGCCAGTTGACCAGCAGGTCGTCATAATCCATCAGGCCGTGCTCGAGCTTGAACTTGCGGTAATGGTCGTGCAAGCGGATCAGGTCGTCAAGAAACTCGGCGAAATGGCCGAACTCGTCGTCGAGCAGCTCGCCCAGGGGCAGTGATTTGTTCACCGACTTGCTGATCAGGTTGACGATCACCCGCTTGGAGGGAAACCGTTTATTGCCGACCCCCAGCTCCAGCGAGGATTTGAGCAGATTGACAATGCCCTCGGCATCGGAGCGGTCGATGATCGTGAAATTGGGGGCAAAGCCGATATGGTGGCCGTAGCGGCGGAGGAGGAGATTGGAGACGGCGTGGAAGGTGCCGCCCATCACCCGCTGGCAGGAGTCGTCCACCAGGGCCGAGGCGCGGTGGAGCATCTCCTGGGCCGCCTTGCGGGTGAAGGTGAGGAGCAGGATCTCTTCCGGCGCCACTCCCTGGCTCAGGAGATGGGCCATGCGGTAGACCAGGGTGCGGGTCTTGCCGCTGCCCGCGCCGGCGATGACCAGCACCGGTCCGGAGATGGTGGTGGCCGCCTGATACTGGGCCGGATTGAGGTTCCGCTGATTGACGACCGGCCCGGCCTCGCGGCCCGGAGGCGGCCCCATGGGAAAGAGTGTCTGCTGCATGGCGGCCAATGTACCACAGAGCCATTCCCCCCGCAACGGCCAAGGAGCGGCGAAAAACTGCCTGAAAATGGCATCACGGCCGCCATTTTGATTTGACGCTCCACCAAGGCCGTTGTACTGTAGCATGGATTCTTAACAAGTAGCTTCCGGTCGCACAGACCCCGCCACGCCAGCAACCAAAGAGGGAACAGGATGAGCAGCGACAAGTTCAAGGACCTTTTCAACCGGCAAACCTTGACCGGTATCTTTCCGCCAGACCGGGCCGACCAGTTTTTCGACGCCCTGTTCGGCGACGCCTCCGAGGGGGCTTACGACATCAGCCTGGTCTTCAAGGAACATCGCGCCAAGGACAACACCCTCCACTTCGAGCTGCATCTCACCCAACGGCCCGGCCGCTGCCTCGCCTGCAACCTGACCCATGGCCTGCCCACCGTTTTTTCCCGCCATCCCGTCATCAACATCAAGGGCGTGGTCGCGGAGATCGGCAAACTGCTGGGCGACCCCGCCTCCTGCAAGGAATGGCGGCTGGGCGGCACCAACAGCGTCTCAAGCGCCTTGCATACCGTGCCGCTGATCATCAACCTCGCCTGATCCACAAAAACCGCCCGACCCAGCCCTTCGGCCACCCTACAGGGGGAGGGACGAGAGCCGTGAGAAACCGCGGCCCACGTCTTCGGGCCGGTGCGCGTCCGAACCCGCCTCCAGACGCAGGCCAAGCTCCCCCCCCCGCTGGATGATCGACAGCGCCGGATACTGCTCGTTGCGGTGCGAAAACCCGGACGAGTTGACCTCAAGCGCCATGTCCCGTTTCGCCAGGGCCACGAGAATGGCCTCGATCTGCGCCATGTGGTCGGGGGTGAAGACGAGATCGGGATGATGCCGCAACACCGCGTCGAGATGGCAAAGGGCGGTCCCCGGCAGGTCATGAACCGCCGCCAGCAACCCGGCGAAATAGCGGTCAAGAACCTGGCCGATGCCGGCCTGGCTGAAAGCCGCCATGTTCTCGCGCTTACGACTCAACATGTTAAAATGCCTGCCGCCTATCTCCATGAAATGATAGGAGATTCCGATCCGGTCCCATTGCTCACGGGCCAGCCTCTCCCTGAGTGCGTCCACCCGCGCCGGGTTGTACCCCACCTCGACGCCCAGGCCGATATTGATCCGGTCGCCGTACTCCTCGCGAAGCCGCTCCCCCTCCCGCCGATAGCCGGCGANNCCCCCCCCCCCCCCGCCGATAGCCGGCGAAATCATCCTCGGTGAGCCAGGTCGTTTCAAAGTAGGCGATCCCCTCCTCCATGTGTTCGAGAAAGATGATCCCTTCCAGGCCGCATTCAATCGCGGCCTGGACATACTCCTCCATGGTCCCCTTGGCGTGGTGACAGTAGAAGGTATGGAGATGATGGTCAACCGAGGTTTTGATCATTGCGGATGGGCCTCAGGGGCCGGATGAGCACATAAAAAAAGGCACGCCCTTGCTGAGCAAGAACGTGCCGTCGGATGCCTCGTGTGGCTTGCGGGCTAACAGTTGCCCTTCGGGAAGAAATGCACCACGCCGTTGAATTCCGAGGTGTCGCAAATATCGCCGGGGCCGAATTCGATCAGATCTTCAAAGCCATGCACCGGAACCGCCAGCGGCTGCCCGTTGGGGACATGATACACGATGGTTTTCACTTTTTCCATATTGATGCTGGGAGATAGCCATTCCATGATTTGTTACCTCCTTGTAACGGGTTGCTCTTAACATTCTTATCGTCCCCCGCTCCCCGCCACTGAAATGATTTCGTCGCTCAACCGCCAGGCTTGCGCGGGGAAACAAAGGCTGAAAGCAATACAGTTAAGCATTTCCACGAATTCGGCAAGCAGAAAAGAACTCAGTAAGAATTTCTTACCAGGACCTCGCGCGGCTTGGCGCCGTCGGCGGGACCGACCACCCCTTCCCGTTCCATCCGCTCGATCATCCGCGCCGCCCGGTTATATCCGATGCGCAAACGACGTTGCACGAGGGATATGGAGGCCTGGCCGGATTCACAGACCATCGCCACCGCCTCGTCGTATTTCTCGTCATACTCCTCCTCGCCGCCCTCATGCTCCGCTTCGTCGCCGATCTGCAGCATGGATTCCTCGTACTGGGCCGTACCCTGCCCTTTGAGGAAATCGACGATCCGCTCGATTTCCTTCTCGGAGATATAGGCGCCGTGGATCCGTTGCAGCTTGGCCCCGCCCGGCGGCAGGAAGAGCATGTCGCCGGCGCCCAGGAGATGCTCGGCGCCGCTTGAATCGAGAATGGTCCGCGAATCGATCTTGGAGGAGACCTTGAAGGAGATCCGGGTAGGGAAGTTGGCCTTGATCAGGCCGGTGAGCACGTCCACCGACGGCCGCTGGGTGGC
>DHYT01000095.1 GCA_002415465.1 Desulfobulbaceae bacterium UBA5123 | reverse complement strand
ATCGAGTATCGGCCGGCCCGGCACTCGCCCCTGGGCCATTTCCGTCTGAAACGCGTGCCAGGCCCGCAGTCCCTCGCGGCTCGCCAGCATGGCTCCAAGCATACCGGTGACCGCGATGATGCCGAGCGTCGGCCAGAGACCGATCAGGCGCCCGAGCTGTATGAGGACGGCGAGCTCTACTATTGGCACCGTTATGAACAACAGAACCAGTCTCCGGAACATCGCCTAACCTCGCAGGCTCACGAATCGGGTCGAAATCTGGCGTCGCCGCGCCGGCAGACACTGCTCTCGCAGCCGAGTCGATGTCTGTGCCTGGCAATCCATCGATACGTTCGCTCTGCCAGGACCATCGCGCCAGGTACACGAAACAGCCAGCCGAGCGGCCGCAGCGCCGGCAGCAGCCGAGTCAGCTCCCGGGCTGCCGCTGCCCCCGACCACACGGTACCGGACGGGGCCACGAGTTGCATCGCCTGTTCCGCAGCCTCGCGGGCCACGCCATACCGTTGCAGCTCAGCGCTCTGGTATGGAATGGCCGTAAGGCGATCGGCCCGATCCCAACGCGCGATCAGACCCACCTGCCGGCGACAGAAACCGCATTCGCCGTCGTAGATCAGCGTCCACCCGGACACGACACCGATGCGCGCAGCGGCTGGCGATTCAATGCCCGCTTCCGCCGGCCTCGACGTAAGGCTTGAAGCGCTCGACCAAGAAATGCCGCCAGACGTTCTCGACCGCTTCCGCCCACCCCTCTTCCAGCTCGCCGACCGCGCGTACCTCCAGCGTGATGCGAGTGCTGTCACCGACCGGTTCGAAATGGAACGTGTGAACCATTTGCAGCGCCTTGCCCGAGAGCCCCAGCGGCCCATCGAAGCGGAGCACCCTGCCGCGGTCGGCGTAGATCACCGTGGCATGCCAGGCTCCCTGCCCCGGGGCGAAGGCCTCATAAAAACCGCCACCCGGTTTCGCTTCGAGGACCAGGCGCTCCGGGGACGCCGAGAACGTGTGGTCCCACCAGCCGCTCACATCACCCGTCATCGCGTCGTAAACTTTCTCCGGCGCGCCAGGCACCACCAACTCTCGCTCGAACGCGAAGCCGCCGACCTTCAACTCTCGTACCTCCAGCGCCTCGTCCCGATTGACCCCCCGAATCCACGCGACCAGCGGCACTAGCGCCAGCGCTCCCAGCCCGACGTACCCAAGCAGACTCGATCGTGAACCCGTGCTCCAAACCGCCTTCACGCTCTCACTCTCCCGCTTCTTTGTAGAACCACGCACCGGCAACCGAAGCAGCCAAGATCTCGAACATCCCCCAAACGCTGACGAAGACGAGCAGATCGGCGTCCAGGATCCCGAGTAACGCGTCACCCAAGGCCGGCCACAGATACGCGAATAGCCAGACGAACAACGCTGTAAGGATGGCCGTCTTTGGGCCCGGCCCGAAGCGCGGCCGGATCGCCGCGTAGAGCCAGACCGTGAGAGTACCCAGTAGGAAGCCGAGGACGATGAAGAGAGCGATCGTTGCACCGCTCGGCTGCGGGAGATTCAGCTCCCGGTATACCAGCTCCATCCGGTCGGCGATCATCACCAGGTTCAGCAGCGACTCGGCCACGTTGATGAATAGGCCGGCGACCAAGCCACCGACGATCACACGTCCGATGTTGATCTTGCCCATCTCGGAACCTCCGGCGGTGGAAGGCTTGAGGTCCAGACGCTATGTCAGGAAAATCTCTCATGTAGTGGTGTGCCTGAAATTACGGTAGAATGCTGTTCGAGCGGCCCGCTGTCCAGCCCAGGAGGGCGATCCGCCGCTCGAAGCGACCGTGAAGCCGAGCGATACAACACCGACTGAGGTCACGGACATGCCCAAGCGGATAGCCATCAATACCGGCGGCGGCGACGCCCCCGGCCTCAACGCGGTCATCTACGCGGTGGTCAAATCCGCTCATTCGCGCGGCTGGGAGGTTTACGGCAGCCGCAGCGGCTATCGCGGCCTGCTTTTCCCGGAAGAGTTGGTCCGCCTGACCCCGGAAATGGTGGCGGACATCACCCCCACCGGCGGCACCATCCTCGGCTCCACCAACAAGGGCAACCCCTTCTCCATGCCGGTGCGCTCGGTCACCGGCGAATACCAGAACCACGATGTCTCCGACGAGATCATGAAGAACTTCACCCGCCTGGGCTTTTACTGCCACATCGCGGTGGGCGGCGACGGCAGCCTGGAAATCGCCCACCGCTTCGCCACCGAGAAGGGGATGCCGGTGATTGGGGTTCCCAAGACCATCGACAACGACCTGCAGGCCACCCAGCGCACCTTCGGCTTCGACACCGCCGTTTCCACCGCCACCGAGGCGCTGGACAAGCTCCACTCCACCGCCAAGTCCCATGACCGGGTGATGGTGGTGGAGGTGATGGGCCGCGACTCGGGCTGGATTGCCCTCAACTCCGGCATCTCCGGCTGCGCCGACGTGATCCTGATCCCTGAAATCCCCTTTGACATGGCCAAGGTCTGCGAAAAGATCGAGGACAACGAGCTGCACAAGAAGCATTACTCCATCGTCGTGGTCGCCGAAGGCGCAAAACCGCAGGGGATGGAAGAGGTGCTCGGCAAGACGGGCGAAGTGGGGAGGGCCGAAAAGATTCTGGGCGGGATCGGCGAATGGGTTGCCAATGAGATCCGGCGCTGCCTGGAGAAAGACACCCGCTCGCTGGTCCTCGGCCATCTCCAGCGCGGCGGCAGCCCCACCACCTTCGACCGGTTGCTGGCCCTGCGGTTCGGCGCGGCGGCGGTACGGATGGCCGAAGAGGGCATCTTCGACCACATGGTGGCCCTGTGCACCCCGGCCATGAAGGCGGTGCCCCTCGCGGAGGCGATCCAGTCCCGCAAGAAGGTGCCTCGGGACAGCGACAAGCTGATGACCGCCAGGGAAATCGGCATCTGCATGGGCGATTGACGGTCCACCGGAGGCGGCCGGGGCATCAAGGCCGTGTCTGAAACTCCGGCCCGGCCGGCAACCGGAAGCGACTACTGCCGGTCAAGCCGGTCCATGTACTCCTGCCATTCCATGGGCAGCATGGTTTTCTTGAGGTTGTTGCATTCCTTGCATGCCGGCACCAGGTTGTTCTTGGCGCTGCGACCGCCCCTGGCCAGGGGAACGATATGGTCCATGGTCAGCTCCTCCATGACCGTTTCCCGGCCGCAGTAATAACAACGGCGCTGGGCGATCTTGGTTTTCCACCAGCGGGTGCGGCGCAGCTCCCTGGCCTTGTTCCGCTCCTGCCGGATGGTCGCCTCGTCGACGCCGCCGAAACCGAACCCGTCGTCCATCACCGCACCACCTCGCCGAGAAGAATCTTGCGCGCCGCGCCGATCAGATACAACGACCCGGCCACCACGATCAGATCCGCGCTTCCCGCCTCCCCGGCCGCAAGCGCCAGGGCCTCGGCAACGGTATCCGCGCCGGCCGCCCTCTCCTTAAAGGAATCAGGCAACAGCTCGGTCAGGTGCGCCGCCTGTGCGGACCGCTCGCATTCCGGGCGGGTGAAGATGATCCGCGCGCACAGCGGCGCGACGGCCGCCAGCATCGGCGCGATATCCTTGTCCGCCATGCTGGCCCAGACCATGATCACCCGGTCGTGCGGAAAGGCGTCGGCCAGGGCCTTGCGCAACGCCTCCACCCCCGCCGGGTTGTGAGCGCCGTCAAGCAGATAACGCCGGAGGTTACATGCCGCGCCCCCACCGCCCGCCGCCGGAGGCGGGCAGGCAATCTCAGCGCCGGTTTCGGCATCGAGACAGAAATATTCCATCCGGCCCGGCCAGCGCACGGCCGCAAGCCCGCCCCGGATCGCTTCGTCCGCAACCGGCAAGGCATCCGCCAGCGCCTCCAGGGTGGCAACCGCCAGGGCCGCGTTGGCTACCTGATGGCTGCCGCCCAACCGACACGGCAGGCCGTCGACAACCGCCATCCGCTCACCGAACCCACGGTAATCCCACTCCTGCGGGCCGGTCGCGGCAGCAGAAAAATCGCGCCCCATCAACAGCAGTTGCGCGCCCCGCTCCCGGCATATCTCCTCCACCACCTTCCGGCTCGCATCCGCCGCAACCCCGGACACCACCGGCACCCCCGGCTTGATCACCCCGGCCTTTTCAAAGGCCACCTCGGCGAGGGTGGTGCCGAGATACGCCTCATGATCCATGGAAACGTTGGTGATCACGCTGACCAGGGGGGTAACGACATTGGTGGCGTCGAGCCTGCCGCCCATCCCCACCTCCAGGATGGCGACATCGACCTCGCGCCGGGCAAACCAGAGCATGGCCAGCGCGGTGGTGAACTCGAAATAGGTTATCTGCCGCTCCCCCAGCACATCCCTGATCTCGGTGGCGATGGCCGCGAAATCCGCCTCCGGGATATAGGCGTCGTTGATCCGGAACCGTTCCCGCACCGAACTCAGGTGCGGCGAGGTATACAAGCCCACCTGGTACCCGGCGCCGGCGAGGATCGACAGCAGGGTCGCCGACACCGATCCCTTGCCGTTGGTGCCGGCGAC
>DHYT01000183.1 GCA_002415465.1 Desulfobulbaceae bacterium UBA5123 | reverse complement strand
TGGTTGGTGGGCTCGTCCAGGAGCAGGATGTCCGGTTTCTTGAGCAGGAGCCGGCACAGCGCCACCCGCCGTTTTTCGCCGCCGGAGAGAACCTTGATCGAGGCGGTTCCTTCCGGGCAGCGCAGGGCGTCCATGGCCATTTCCAGCCGGCTGTCGAGGTTCCAGGCATCCACGGCGTCCAGTTTGTCCTGGACCTCGCCCTGGCGCTTGATCAGTTTGTCCATCTCGTCGTCGGACATCGGCTCCGCGAATTTCATGTTGATCGCTTCGAACTCGGCGAGCAGGTCAACGATCTCCTGCACCCCTTCCTCGACGATCTGCCGCACCGTTTTGCTCTCGTCCAGCGCCGGCTCCTGCTCAAGGTAGCCAATGGTGTAGCCCGGCGACAGGGTGATCTTGCCGTTAAACTCGGTGTCGACCCCGGCGAGAATCCGCAGCAGCGAACTCTTGCCCGAGCCGTTGAGGCCGAGGACGCCGATCTTGGCCCCGTAGAAATAGGAGAGGCTGATATCCTTTAAAATCGGTTTCTTATCGTAGAATTTGCTTACCTTGATCATGGAATAGATGATCTTGTTCGGTTCGACGGTGGCCATTTTTTTAAACCTCTTGATTGTGCGTGGTGAAAGATCTGAAGCAAGCCGCAACGCTTGTCGGGGCGGGATGCAATTGGGGAAAAATAGCACGGGCAGAAGAAAAAGCAAGTGTTACTCGCCCCACCTGGCATGGCGCCTCTAGCCCTTTACCACCCGGTTGCGGCCCGCTTTTTTGGCCTGATAGAGCGCCTTGTCCGCCGCCTTGATGGCCTGTTGCGGTCCGGCCTGGCGCGCCACCGGGCGGCCTGCGACGCCCATGCTGACGGTGACCGACACCTTGCGACAGTTGTCCGCCGTTCCTCTTTTTTTCCGGCCGTTGCGGGTCCGTTTGCCGCCGCGCAGGGAAAAACCGCTGGTCTCGATGGTTTTTCGCAACTGCTCAAGGTGCGGGGCCGCCTCCTCCGGGTTCTTCCCGTTAAAGAGGATGGTGAATTCCTCGCCGCCATAGCGGAAGGCCTTGCCGCCCCCCCCGACCTGGGCCAGTCTGCCTGCCACCATGCGCAGAACCTGATCGCCGATATCGTGGCCGTAGGTGTCGTTGAATTTCTTGAAGAAATCGATGTCGACCATGGCCACGGCATACCGGCCGCCCAGCTTCAGCATCGCTTCCTCCAGGGCGCGGCGGCCCGGCAAGCCGGTCAGTTCATCGCGAAAGGCCATGGTGTGCGCGGTTTCGATGACGCCGATGATCAGGAGCAGGCCGGCGAAGGTGAGAAAGAGGGAGACGGCGGCCGGGGTTTGGGTGGTGGCAAGCGCCATGAAGGCCGAGGCCACCCCCCAGAGAAAGGCGTTTTCCATGGGGCTGCGGCGGCGAACATACAACAGCAGGATGAATAAAAAGCCGAGGCTGGATGCGCAGAGCATGGCGTCGGTGGCCGGCAGGGGAATGGTAACGGGAAGCTTGAACAGGGGGGCTTCGAGCCAGCCGCGGAGGGTGGCGGGGCGCCACAGAAACAGGCCGGCGCAGAGAATGGGCTGCAGACCGAAGAGAACCAGGCGGAAGAGGCCGCGCCCGGTCACGAACCCGCGTTCGGTCATCAGCGCGTAGTAGGCGAAGTTGAGCGGCAGCAAGACCCCGGCCGCCTGGATGATGGTCGCATGTCCCTCGCCCAGGGGCATGGCCAGCAGCCGATCTACGGTAAAGAGCGCCAGGAGCGCGAAAACCAGCTTGCTGCGGTTGAAGCGCCAACCGAGGATGATGCCGCCGCCCGCGACCACGTATGGCGCAAGGTGCAAAACGGCGGGCGGAAGGGTCTCGTTCAGGCCTTGTTGCACCGCCAGCACCGCGCCGAGCCACAAGATGCCGCCCGGCACAAAGAAACGGAGCAAGGGTCCCAGCCACGCCGACGTCATTCGTCCCTCTTCGGTTCGCGTATCATGTCAACCATCTTCCAAGATTTCCCCTCAATCAGGGCGGCATCTTATCACAGTCGTTGTGGTTGTGCTATTTGGATAGCTTGGAGATGGTAAAAAGTTGTGATTTTATCAAGTTAGGTTTTGGCTGATCCGGCCATGGCGCAACAACCCGCATGGCTAATACCCATATTTACCCTTTCTTTTTTGGGCGTGTTCGGGTAAATAATGGGCCATGACACTCAATGCCGATCCGCCACGTTTTGTTATCACCCCAGCCGTTCTCCGGGCCGTTGCCGCCATCGATGAATTCAAGGGCGGGTGGGGCGCCTTGGGGAGTCTGCCGCCCGAACGGTTGACGGAACTCGAGGAGTCCGCCGTTGCCGGCAGCGTCGCCGCCGGCATCCGGTTGGCCGGCGGCGCGCTCAGTGACCGACAGGTTGCGGACATTCTGGCCGGGAGTGCGGTGGCCGAGCAGTTGGGGGTGGCCGACAACATCGTCGGGCATGCCAAGATCTTGCGTTTGCTCGCGACCTCCTTTGTCTCGATCCCCTTCAGCGAACATCACATCAAGCAGCTGCACCGGATTCTGGCCACCCCGGGAGGCGGGGGGAAACGGGGCGAGTATCGCCAGGAAGACGGCGGGCTGATCGCCGAGCAGATGCGGCAACTGGTGACCTGGACGGTGAGCGCCCTGGAAGAGGATCAATTGCACCCCTTGCTGGTGGTCGCCGCCTTCACGCTCCGGTTTCTTTGCCTTCACCCCTTTGCCGAGGACAATGGGCGGTTGTCGCGGCTTCTGGCGTTCCTTCTCCTGCTCAAGAGCAATTACGATTTTATCCGTTATCATCCCCTGCCGGCGGTGATCGAGGAGCAAAAGGCGGATTACCGGCAAGGTTTGCAGGATGGGCTTGCCGGCTTGCGTGGCGAGAATGTTGTTACCGAAACATGGCTGCTGTCGTTTTATCGAATGCTTCTCCGTCACACCGAGCATGTCCGCCGGGCGGCAGGGGAGGCGCGGCAGGAGGCGAGTCGCCATGGCCTGGAGCGGCAGATACTTGAGCATGTCCGGAGCCAGGGGCAGGCCACCAACCGGCTGATTCAGACCGCCACCGGCGCCAATCGGAACACCATCAAGGTTCGCCTCGGCAAGCTGGTGGCGGAGGGGCATCTGATCAGGCACGGCAGCGGCAAGGGCTGTCGCTACACCCTGGGCGCCGGAGCCGAGGGATGAGGGCATCGATATGCGGCTAGACGTTCCGGTCATCGGCATCCTGCGCGGCATCTCCGCCGGATTTTTCGGCGAGTTGATGCCAGCCGCCTTTGCGGCCGGATTGCAGGCCATCGAGGTGACCATCAACACCGAGCGGGCCGAGGAGATTGTTGCCGCCAACCGGCCCTCGGTGCCGGCAGGGAAATGGCTGGGGATGGGCACCATCCGCACCCTTGCCGAGGCGGAGAGGGCGGTGGCGGCCGGGGCGATGTTCCTGGTCACCCCCAACCTGGACCTGTCGGTGATCGAGTTTGCCAAGTCGCGGCGGGTGCCGGTGGTGGCGGGCGCTCTCACCCCCACCGAGGTGTATGCGGCCTGGCGGGCCGGGGCCGAGATGATCAAGGTTTTCCCCTGCGGCGCCATGGGCGGGCCAGCATATATCCGCGACCTGCGCGGGCCGTTCGAGCAGGCGCCGCTGGTGGCGGTGGGCGGGGTGAGCAGCGACAACCTTGCCGACTACCTCGCCGCCGGCGTCAAGGGGGTGGGGGTGAGTTCCGCCCTGTTCGGCAGGGAAGCGCTCGCTTCGCGAAACGTGGAGAAACTCGCCGAAAACGTCCGCGCCTTCATTGGCCGTTGCCTTGCGGGGCAAGATCATTTATAATCGCCTGATTTGTCGCCCCCGATTCACCGCCCAATGAGGAGAAACACCATGTTCAGACCCGAGATCAAGGTAATTGACTGCACCGTCCGCGACGGTGGCTTGATGAATAAATGGCAGTTCGATGACGACTTTGTCCGCGAGGTGTATCACGCCCTCACCGAAGCCGGCGTCGATTACATGGAGATCGGCTACCTGAGCTCGGAGAAGAGTTTCTCCCGTGACGAGGTCGGTCCCTGGAAATTCTGTGCCGAGGCCGACCTGCAGCGGATTATCGGCAACTCCGAGAAGAAGATCAAGTTCTCGGCCATGGCCGATATCGGCCGCATCGACTACGACGACATCCTGCCCAAGGCGGAAAGCTCCCTGGACATGATCCGGGTTGCCTGCTACGCCCACCAGGTTGACGCGGCCATTGACCTTGCCCATCATTGCATGGACAAGGGTTACGAGACCACCATCAACCTGATGGCCGTATCCACCGTCGGCATCCGCGAACTGGAAGAGGCGTTGGGCGATCTGGCCAAGAGCCGGGTGCCGGTGATCTATCTGGTGGACAGCTTCGGCGGGTTCTATCAGGAGGATATCGAGACCCTGGCCAGGAAATACATGGAAAGCCTGCCCGGCAAGACCATCGGCATCCATGCCCACAACAATCAGCAGCTGGCCTTCTCGAACACCATCACCTCGATCATCGCCGGCATCAACTACCTGGACGCCACCCTGTACGGCATCGGCCGCGGCGCCGGCAACTGCCCCATCGAGTTGCTGCTCTCCTTCCTCAAGAATCCGAAATTCAAGGTCCGCCCCCTGATCCAGGTGATCGAAAAACAGATCCTGCCCTGGCGCAAGAAGATCGACTGGGGCTATTTCATCCCCTACATGGTGACCGGCGTGCTCAACCAGCATCCCCGATCCGCCATGGCGATCATGGAGTCGGATAAACAGGATGAGATCACCGCCTTCTACGATTCGGCGGTCAATGCCACCGAGCTTGGCTGAGCCGATCCCGCGGTCGCGGTTTTGTAAAGGGCGTCGGTTCTCTGGAACCTGCGCCCTTTTTCTTTGAGGGCTGGGGACGGGAGTCTGTCTCTACCCATAAAAACCCAAACAGGAATGGCCATGGATGAGCGGTTGATCGAGCTTGAAACAAAGGTCATGTTTCAGGATCAGACCATCGAGGAGTTGCATCAGGTTGTCTACGACCAGCAGCAACAGCTCGATGGGCTGGCCGCGGAGGTGGCCTTTCTCAAAAAGCAGTTCGCCGTGCTGCGGCAACCCAACGGCGGGGAAACCGATCTCGCCCCGGCCCCATGAGCGACCTGCCCATCGCCGGGGTGCTGCCGGAACTCACCGCCGCCCTGGCCGAACAGAACTGCGTGATCCTGTCGGCCCCGCCCGGTTCCGGCAAAACCACCGGCGTCCCGCCCGCCCTCCTCGATGCCCCCTGGCTGGGCGGCAAGTCCATCCTGATCCTGGAGCCGCGGCGGCTGGCCGCGCGCGCCGCAGCGGCCCGGATGGCGGCGCTGCGCGCTGAAAAGGTCGGCGAAACGGTTGGGTACCGGGTTCGTTTCGAGAATCTGGTATCCAAAAATACCCGTATCGAGGTGGTCACCGAGGGGATTCTGACCCGGCGGCTGCAAGGGGACCCGGAGCTTGCCGGGGTGGGGCTGGTGATCTTTGACGAGTTTCACGAGCGCAGCCTGCACGCCGATCTGGGTCTGGCCCTCTGCCTCGACGTGCAGGGAGGGTTGCGCGACGACCTTCGGATCCTGGTCATGTCGGCGACCCTTGACGTGGAACGACTTGCCATCCTGATGCCGGAGGCGAAGCGGATCAGCGGCCACGGTCAATCCTTTCCGGTTGAGGTCCGCTACCTCGACCGCGATCGCCAGGAGAGCATCGTCGATCTGGCGGTCACCGGCATCAGGAGCGCCGTCGCCGAGGCGACCGGCGACATCCTGGTCTTTCTGCCGGGCGGCGGCGAGATCCGCAGGGTTGCAAGCGCCCTGGCGGCCATCGCCAAGGAGCATGCCCTGCAGATTCATCCCCTCTATGGCGATCTGCCCCTCAAGGCGCAAAACGCGGCGATCCTCCCCGATCCGGCGGGCCGCAGGCGGGTGATTCTCGCCACCTCCATCGCCGAAACCAGTCTCACCATCGACGGCATCCACACCGTCATCGACACCGGCTGGGCGCGGCGGCCGCAGTTCGACGCCAACTCGGGCCTGAGCCGTCTGCAGACGGTGCGGTCCTCCAAGGCCTCGGCCGATCAACGGGCGGGGAGGGCGGGCCGCACCGGCCCCGGCGTCTGCTACCGGCTCTGGAGCCTGCACACCCAGCAGGGTCTGGTCCCGCATCTGGCCCCGGAGATACTTGAAACCGACCTTACCCCGCTCGCCCTGCAGCTGGCCCAGTGGGGGGTGAGCGACGCGGCCTCGTTACGCTGGCCGGACCCGCCGCCGGCCGGCGCGCTCGCGCAGGCCAGGGGAATCCTCGCCGAGTTGGCGGCGCTGGACCAGCGGGGCAATATCACCGTTGCCGGCAAGGAGATGGCCAGGCTGCCCCTCCACCCCCGGCTGGCGCACATGCTGGTGGCGGCCGGCCACCGCGGCGAGGCCGACATCGCCTGTCGGCTGGCGGCGCTGCTCTCCGAACGCGATCCTTTGAAAAACAGCCCGTCCGCCGATATCGACGAGCGTTTGCACCTCCTCCGCATCTTCGAGGCGGACGGGCCGGCGGCCACCCGCGCCATGGGCGGCGACCCGGATACCTGCCGCCGGATACTGCAGGCGGCCGGGCAATGGTTGCGGCTGCTGCCGTCATCCGCCAGCGGGGTGGGCAAGGGCTGCTCGCCTGGCGCGCTTCTTTCACTGGCATATCCGGATCGAATCGGCCGCCAGCGGTCGGCCAACAACCCCGCCTATCTCCTGGCAAACGGCCGCGCCGCCAGGCTGCGCGATCACGATCCCCTGGGCCGCAACCCCTGGCTGGTGGCCGCGCATCTGGATGCCGGGATAAGCGAGGGGAAGATATATCTCGCCGCGCCGATCACGTTGCCGGAGATTGAGGAGTTCCATCCACAGCGCATCCGCCAGCGGCAGGAAACGTGTTGGGACGATAAGAAAGAGGCGGTCATCGCCAGTAACCGCCGCACCTTGGGCGGCCTGCTCCTTGTCGAATCCCCCCTGATCAACCCGGACCCGGCCGAGATCCGGATCGCCATGGAAGAGGGCATCCGTCGGATGGGGATCAATTGCCTGCCCTGGAACGGCGCCGCCCGCGAATTGCAGGCGCGCATCCTTTCCCTCCGCGCCTGGCGCCCCGGCGACAACTGGCCTGATGTCAGCGACGAGGCACTGCTCGCCACCATCGGCGATTGGCTTGCCCCCTGGCTCGACCGGATCAGCCGCCGCGAGCAGTTGCAGCAGCTCAACCTGGCCGAGATCCTCAGCGGCCTGCTCGACTGGGCCCGGCGGCAACAACTGGACGCCGACGCCCCCACTCACCTTGTGGTGCCCAGCGGCTCGCGGGTGCGGCTGCAGTATAGCCCCGGTGAGCCGCCGGTGCTGGCGGTGCGGCTCCAGGAGTTGTTCGGCCTGGCCGACACCCCCACCGTCTGCCGGGGGCAAATAGAGGTGCTGCTCCATCTCCTTTCGCCGGCCCGGCGGCCCATGCAGGTGACCCGTGATCTGCGCGGCTTCTGGGACCGCACCTACCCCGAGGTCAAGAAGGAATTGGCGGGCCGTTACCCCAAGCACCACTGGCCCGACGATCCCTGGGCGGCCACCGCCACCGCCCGCGTCAAATCCAGGCGCCGGTGAGCCGCCAAAACAACTTGACGCCCAAGGCCCGTCGTTTTAGGTTGATCGCTAACAACATCTGCTCATATATGCGCACAGGCACCCAGACGACAGGCCCGATGGCTCTTTCAACACCTACCCCCCATGCCACGGAACCGAAAGGCTCCGTCCCCCGCCCGCTCGTCAGCCAGGAGCTGGCGGTGATGATTCTTGATGGCGCCGGCGGCGCCTCCCTGACCGGCTATGCCCTGGCCCTGGCCCTGGCCTTTGTGCTTCGCCATCAAGCACCCGCCGGTGTTCTGGCCGGTTGGCTCGCCGTCATGTCCGTGCTGCTGGTGCTGCGTCTTGTTTTCTTTATCCGCTACCGCCGTGCAAGACTCTCCTCGGTGGAGGCTGCGGTGTCCCGTTTATACCGGCCCTATACCGTTACCGTGGGTCTCTTCGGGGCCGGCTGGGGTTGCGGCGGACTGCTGCTTTTCCCCGAGGGATCGCCTCTCCATCAGCTGGCCCTGACCTTCCTGGTCGCCGGTTTGACCGCCGGGGCGGTGCCGATCCTCGCCGCCGACATCAAGCTTTTTCGCGGCTATATCCTGGCGGCATTGCTGCCCTTGACGACACAGATCTTTCTTGAGGGGGGGGAGGTCTACGCCGTCCTCACCCTGGCGCTGCTGCTCTATATCTTCATGCTGCTCATGTCGGCCGGGAAGATGCATCAGGCCCTGGTCTCGGCCCTCGAAACGCGTTTTTTCAACGAATCGCTGAACCGGGATTTGGTTGCTGAAATCGGGCAGCGGCAGGCCGCGGAGGAGAAACTGCTCCGGGCCAAGGATCGGGTGGAAGCGGCCAGTCTGGCCAAAAGCGAGTTCCTCGCCAATATGAGCCACGAGATCCGGACCCCCATGAACGGCATTCTTGGCACCCTGCAACTCCTTCTCCATACCCATCTTGATCCGACCCAAAAGGAATATGTCGCGGTAAGCCATGCCTCGGCGCAAGGGCTGCTGGCCATTCTCAACGATATTCTCGATTTCTCCAAGATCGAGGCCGGCAAGCTGGAGTTGGAGCAGATTCCCTTTGATCTCCGGGAAACCGTCGCCGCCCTGACCGCCCTCTTCGCCGAGCAGAGCGAGAAGAAGCAATTGACCATCACCACCGAAATTGACGACCGGGTGCCGGCAACCCTTCTCGGCGATCCCGGCCGGGTCCGACAGATTATCGCCAACCTGCTCAGCAACGCCATCAAATTCACCCCGGCCGGGACCATCGCCATCCGTCTCCAGGTTTTGAAAACCGCGGACGACACCAGTGTCATCCGGCTGGAGGTCCGTGATACCGGCATCGGCATCGAACCGCGGCACCTTGACCGTCTCTTCGAGAGCTTCACCCAGGCGGACGGCAGCACCACCAGGAAATACGGCGGCACCGGCCTGGGGCTCACCATCGTCATGCAACTCTGTGAGCTGATGGGCGGCGAGATCGGGGTCGCGAGCACCTTCGGGCAGGGCTCCTCATTCTGGTGCGATATCCCCTTTGCCACGGTTGTCGATGGCAAGGGGGCCGGCGGCCGGACCGGGCACGGGACGGCGGTGCAACCGCTGCCGGCCATTCTTCACGGGCAGATCCTGCTGGTGGAGGACAACCCGGTGAATCAGATGGTGGCGCGCCGCATGCTCGATCGCCTCGGTTTGGAGTATCGTTGCGCGAACAACGGTGAAGAGGCCCTGGCCCTTCTTGATCTCCACCATTTTGATTTGGTATTGATGGATTGCCAGATGCCGGGCATGGACGGGTTCGACGCCACCCGTCTCCGCCGGAAGAAGGAACACGAAGAGGGGAAACCGCGGACGCCCATCGTCGCCATGACCGCCAATGCCATGAAGGGGGATCGGGAGCGATGCCTGGAGGCGGGCATGGACGACTACATCGCCAAGCCGGTCAAGCTGCCGGTGCTGCAAGAAACCCTGCAGCGTTGGTTGCGGCATAAAATTTCATCTTAGACATCCGACCGTTGCTATGTATAGCTTTGTCAGTTCGATCGTGTATGCCTAGATTAAGCATACATCCCCTTTGCAGAAAATTGACATCCCCCTGTAAAATGTATATTATGTATATACATAATTTAAACGGAGTACCGTCATGGAAGCTTCCATCGTTGACCTGCGTTATAAAATGAAAGATGTCGTCAAGGCCTTGGAGCGCTGCGAAGAGGTGACCGTCACCTATCATGGCAAGGTAAAGGGGGTGATCGTGCCCCAAAAGGACAAGGCCGCGATGAAACTCACGGAGCACCCTTTTTTCGGGATGCGGCGCGGCGAACAGCGTTCGGTGACCGAGGTGATGGACGAGCTTCGCAGGGGCCGCTACGATGCTGTTTGACACCGATATCCTGATCTGGGTGGAACGGGGCAACGAAAAGGCGGCCCGCCTCATCGAACGGAGCGAGGATCGTTGTATATCTCTGCAAACCTATCTGGAACTCCTACAGTGCGCCGCTAACAAGACGCAACACAAACACACCAGGGACTTTCTTTCGACCTTCGGGTTCATCATCTTGCCGCTGACTGGAGCCATCGGCCACCGGGCCGCCATCTACATTGAAGAATACTCCCTCGCCTCAGGTCTCCGGGCAGGCGACGCCATCATCGCCGCCACCGCCGCCGAGAACAACCTGCCCCTGGCGACCAGCAACGCCAAGCATTTCCGCGCCATCAAGGATCTTTCCCTTAAGCTTTTCAAACCGTAGCAGGGCGAGTGTCCCTGCCAGAAAACCTGGCCTGCTCACCAAGCATCCTGCCCCTCCCGCAATCGCTTCATGCGCAACTTCCGGGCGCATCCCGCCCCAATAAGCAGTCAATAATCACCTGAAAATCTTACATAAAACTTGACTGACGGCCCGGAACCTTCTATCCCTTTAAAGGATGATTTACAATCTCTTGGAGAACCCCGATGTTCATCGTCTCGTTGACGTATAAATGCCCCCTGGCCGAAATAGATCGCCACCTCGAGGCGCATGTCGCCTATTTGCAACAGCAATACGCCCAAGGCCATTTCATCGCCTCCGGGCGCAAGGTGCCGCGCACCGGCGGGGTCATCCTCGCCAGGGCCGAATCAAAGGAAGCGCTTGAGAAAATTCTGGGCCAAGACCCCTTCGCCCAGAACGATCTTGCCGATTACGAGATCATCCAGTTCACCGCCGGCATGGTTGGCGAGGGGTTTGAGAAACTTCAGGAATAGTGACCACCGGGCCGTTCATGACGCAGCAACCACCCGCCAAGACCTCCATCACCGTGGCCGCCGACGCCTGCCTGCGTGGCGGCTCCCCCACCCTTATCGCCGAACTCAAGAAAGAGCTGACCATCGCCAACCCCGCCTATCAGGACGCCAAGAAGTACGGGCGCTGGATCGGCAAGCGGATCAAGCCCTTTCTCTATTTTTTTAAGGAACAGAAGAGCGGCTTCCGGTTCCCGCGCGGTTTTGCCAAACAGGCGATCCAGCTGAGCCGCCGGATCAACGGCTCGATGCCGGAGATCATCGATCAGCGGGTGGAGCGTCCGTCAGTGGACCTGCATTTTCAGGGAGGGTTGCGCCCCTACCAGCAGGCGGCGGTGGATGCCGTGCTGGCCAGGGATTTCGGGGTGCTGGAGGCGGGCACCGGCGCCGGCAAGACCGTCATCGCCCTGGCGGTGATCGCCGCCCGCAGGCAACCGACCCTGGTCCTGGTCCACACCAAGGAACTGCTCCACCAGTGGGCGGAGCGGATCGAGACCTTTCTGGGGATCAAGGCCGGGCTGATCGGCGACGGCCATAACGAGCCGGGGCCGGTAACGGTGGCCATCGTCAACTCGGCCCGGCGGCGGCTGGACGAGCTGATCCCGCTCTTCGGCCAGCTCTGCGTCGATGAATGCCATCGGGTGCCCGCCTCGCTCTTCACCGACGTGGTCACCGNNCCGCCGCGACGGCCTTACCCGGCTGATTTCCTTCTATCTCGGCGCGCCGGTGCACCGGGTCAGCAAACAGCATCTCCATGCCACCGGCGCGGTGTTGAAACCGCTCTTCATCCAGAGGGAAACCGGCTTTACCTTCTCCTACCGGGGCAACTATCAGGATCTGATGACCACCCTCACCCATGATCAGGGCCGCAACCGGCAGATCGTCGGCGACATCATCGGGGAATGCGGCAACGACGGCGGCATCATCCTGGTGGTAAGCGATCGGGTTTCCCACTGCCAGCAGCTGGCCGAGATGCTGGCCGAGAACCGCGTTGCCGCCTCGGTGCTCACCGGCGCGCTTCCCAAGGAGCAGCGGACCGCCATCGTCGATGATGTGCGGGAGGGGAAGATCAAGGTGCTGATCTCCACCATGCAGCTCATCGGCGAGGGGTTCGACTGCCCC
>DHYT01000012.1 GCA_002415465.1 Desulfobulbaceae bacterium UBA5123 | reverse complement strand
TTGGCGTAATAGGTGCCGTGCATGCCCAGCATGCCCATGGAGAGATCATGGGTGCCGGGGAAGCCGCCCAGGCCCATCAGGGTCATGGTGACGGGGATGCCAAGCTTGGTGGCAAGCTCGGTCAGTTCCTCGCTCGCGTTGGCGGCGATAACACCGCCGCCGGCGTAGATCACCGGCTTCTTGGCCTTCAGAATCGCCTTGCACGCCTTTTCAATCTGGCCGGGATGCGGCTCATAGGTGGGCCGGTAGGTGCGCATCTTGATCGGTTGCGGTTCGGGGAAATTGATCATGGCGCTGATGACATCCTTGGGCAAGTCAACCAAGACCGGACCGGGACGACCGGTACGGGCGATATGGAAGGCCTCGCGGATGGTCGGAACAAGATCCTCGGCTTTTTTCACCAGATAGTTATGCTTGGTCACCGGACGGGTGATACCGACGATGTCAACCTCCTGAAAGGCGTCGTTGCCGATCAGCATGGTCGGCACCTGGCCGGTGAAAACCACCATCGGGATCGAATCGCAATAGGCGGAGGCGATCCCGGTTACGGTGTTGGTGGCGCCCGGCCCGGAGGTCGCCAGGGCAACGCCGACCTCGCCCCGGACCCGACCATAGGCATCGGCGGCATGAACCGCGGCCTGCTCGTGGCGAACGAGTACGTGGGTGATCTTGTCCTGTTTCAACAACTCATCGTAGAGATCGATGACAGCGCCGCCGGGAAAGCCAAAAATGACCTCCACACCTTGTTCTTCAAGGCATTTGATGAATGCCTGAGCACCAGAGATTTTCATAAATATCTTCCTGTCTTTAAAATTATCTAAACGTTCTCAGGATCGAGAATTTACGTTTAAGGAACTCTCTCGGCCGTCTGGTAAAAATGCCGTCCGGGCAAGCTGAAGGCTGGTTTTTCTACACATAAAGAGAAGAACTATATAGCCATTTTGAAAAAGTTGTCAAGCACGATTGTCGGCCGCAAACCAGTCGTCCCGGCCTGCGGGAATCACGCCTGCGGCCCTGCCGCGACGAATAAATTCACCCACCGCTGCCACCCCCTTTTCGCCGAGATCCTCCGAAAAGGAATTCACATACAGACCGATATGATTGCGGGTCACCTGCTCGTCCATCTCCTGGGCATGCTGCCGGATGTAAGGTCGGCTGTCATCGGGATGGGCAAACGCCCAGCGGACCGATTCACGGATCAACTGCTGGATACGGCCAATCGTTTCCTCTCCCAGCGCGCGCTTGGCGACAATCCCCCCCAACGGGATGGGATGACCCGACACCCCCTCCCACCAAGCCCCCAGATCCTGAATAAGCTGAAGACCGTATTGAGGATAGGTGAAGCGACTCTCGTGGATGATCACCCCGGCATCGCATTCTCCGGCGGCGAGCGCCGGCATGATCCGGTCAAAGCGCATGACGACAAGGTTGCCGCACCGGGGGGCGAAGAGTCGCAGAAGCATCGCGGCGGTGGTGTAGTTGCCGGGGATCGCCACCCGCTTGCCGTCAAGATCGTCGATCGTTAACGGCCGGCCCGCCACCAACAAGGGTCCGCAGCCTCGGCCAAGGGCGCTGCCGGCGGCGAGCAGGACGTAATCATCAAGAACATGGCCAAAGGCATGGAACGATATCTTGCTCACATCGAGCCTGGCCGCCATGGCCCATTCGTTCAAGGTCTCGACGTCGGCCAGGAGTTCACGAGCAAATCCAATGCACGGATCCGCCACCAGTCCATGCATCAAGGCATGGAAGATGAACGTGTCGTTGGGACAAGGAGAAAATCCGATGGTGAGCGGATGGGCGGGCTTCATGAACGGGCAACCAGTTCGGGGATCAGTTGCCCGGCGACCTTGGCGCAGGCGTCGATCGCCTCCGCCAGCCGCCAGCGGGCGGGATCGCGATCCACGACCATGTTGCTGACGGTTCGCAACTCCAGACAATCAACGCCATAGGCGGCGCAGGTGCGGGCGATTGCGGCGCCTTCCATGTTTTCGCAGATGGCGGCATACTGATCGCGAAAATACACCCCCCGGCTTCGACTGCCGCTGACCGCATTGACGGTCACGAAAACGCCGGTGTAATACGAGATCTCATTTTCCTCAAGGATGGCCGATGCTCGTACCAATAAAGGGTTTTGCAGTGAAAATTCCGTGGGTGGCCGGATCGTCGCATCGGTAAAGGGGAAAACCTGCTCCCCGCTGCTGACGCCGAGGTCGCCGATGATTTCCCGCTTGGCCATGCAGAGGTCGAGCATCTTGACGCCGGTATCGACATAGGCCCCGGCAACCCCCAGATTGACCACCCCGCGCAGCGCCTCCCCGCTTTGTCTAAATTTCCGACACAGACCGACGGCGGCCTCCAGCATGCCGACGCCGGTCACCAGGAAATCAACGCCGTTGCAGCCCGCCAACAATTGGCGCACGGGCGCCATTTCCATTTCTGTTGCCGCAGTTATCAGATACACGACCCGCACCTAGACAAAAAAGATAAGACAATGTCCACATGGCATCCAGTCCAGATCGGCGCAACCGGACACATGCAGCCTGAAAATTTACATACGCGAGGGAATTGCCAATCAGACCTGGCTGGAAAACATCCTCCGAGGGAGGTCAAAGGGAAAGACAACAGGACTGCCTGAGGCAGCCCGGAGAAGATTAATGGGTAGTCTGTTCGATATTCTTCCGGTACTGGGCGGCCATTTCCGCGCCGACCTCCTGCAGCATTTCCGCCCGCGCCGTCTCCACGGTCTCGTACGGCACACCCAGGCTCAAGGCGATATCATCGATGTCCTTGCCACTGCCGAAATGATCCTCGGCGATAATGATCTTCAGGAAATCGTCGATGATCAACGCCCGCAGCTCCTGGTCGATGCCATCGAGACACTCACAGGCCTGATCAAAGATACGCCCTCGATCGAGTTCATCGCGCAGCTTGGCAACCGCCTCTTCGTAAATCCGGTTTTCCTCGTCACTCAGGGTATTGTCGGATTCGTCAGGCTGCCTGAAATCACTTTCGTCCATTTTGACCAGCTCCCTTCGGCGACGCCATGGCCGTCGCTTGCGTTAATCCGCCCCATGCCATCTGCTTGGGAACCGTGTATAATACAGCGGTGACACGTACACCAAACCGGCCGGCACACACCCCAACCACTAGGAATAATTAGCGATAACGATGCTTTCCAATACCTCACATGATAAAAAAGTTCTGCCAAAACGCAAGGGTTTTCTGGTAGCCGCCCTGCTCGCCATCTGCGCCACATGGCCCATTGGCGCGGCAACGGCGGCCACGCTCCCGGCACCCGACCCCGAGCGCCTGCAACAGGTCTATACACGCGAAGAAGTCCTGCATTACGAAGTCACCTGGCTGGGTGTTCCGGCAGGAGAACTCATTATCCATCTGCTTCCGGCCCAAGACGGACAACAACGCTATACCATCAGGGTGACGGCCAGGTCTGCAGGCCTGCTGGATGTTTTCTATCCGGTGGCGGACACCTTCGAGACCATTGTCATCGGCCCCGACCGCCTGCCTACCCGCTACAGCATCGATCAGCGCGAAGGAAGCCGACACAACACCAAGCTGACCACCTACGAACAAACAGAGGGGGTGGTCACCTACCAAAAAAACGATGCGCCGGTCACCACCTATACCGTCTCCGGCCCGGTCTACAACGAATTCGCCTCGTTCATGATCATGCGCGCCCTGCCCATGGTGGTCGGCACGCAGATGATGGTGCCGACCTTTGCGGACGAGAAACGACACGAGGTCATGGTGCGGGTGGAGACAAAAGAGACGCTGAAGTGCATCTTCGGGGAAATCACGGCGATCAGGGTTCGCCCGCAACTGCCCTTCAAGGGGCTGTACCAAAAGAGAGGCGACCCGATCGTCTGGATCAGTGACGATCAGGCAAGGATTCCGGTGACGATTAAAGCGAAGATCATTATCGGCTCACTCACCGCCGAACTCATCGCCTATCAAGGTTGGCGAAAATTTCAAGCGACCGAACCTGCTCCCGGCAACAACGTCGAAGAATCAGCCCGATGAGCGGTTGTGAATAATCACGCAAGCGCCACAGCTTGGCAAGCGTCATGGCGTTTGCGGCAACCCTGGGAATATCCGCTGCCTCTACGCCGATCTCCTCCAGGGTGGTGGGACACCGCTTCCAGCAGCCGATCCTGAACCGGCGAACGGCTCGCCTCCGCATTGCAATAGAACTCCAGAACATGGGCCATGACATCAACCGCTCCGAAAGCGGTATGATCAGGCGGCACGGTACAGGTTACCGATGGGTCAAGAATCGAAACCACCGGCTGCAGACGTTTGTTGCCGATCCCCAGTTTGCGCGCCGACACCTCGCTGGTGAGCACCATGCCGCCGTTCATCTCCGAACCGGATTCGGCGATGGACAGCACGCACGCCAGTGGCAAGGTCGCGCCTATCATTTTTTTGCCGCGAAAAACAGCCGGCCATCATGGTCGGCAGGCACCCCGGCACAGATCGCCTTGGCGGAATCAAGCACGCTCCCGCCACCCACCGCCAAAACCGCATCGACTTTTTCGCGGCGGGCAAGGTTAATCCCCTCCCGCACCCGACCGAGAAGGGGGATTGGCGCGAACGCCGCCAAGCTCCACCACCGTCACCCCAGCCTCGGCCAACGACGCAAGAACCTGCCGGTGAACACCGTTCTGCTTGCAGCTCGCACGACCGCATACCAGAAACACCCGCCGTCCGAGATGGGCGACCCCAACGCCCACCTGCCCGATCGTGCCCAGGCCAAAGATGATCTTGGTATGATTTCCAAGCACAAAATTTTGCATGGTATTCTAATAATTCCGAAAAGATGCGTAACCAGTCCACCACCGGAGGCGGCAGTAACAACATTCACAATTATCAATATCTATTTACACCATATTGCCGACATGCTATCCTAGCATAAGCTTTAAGCCAACCATATCCACAAACTGTTTAGCCGTGTGACTCGGCATGGACGCAGATACATAGTTCAAAAAAGAGTCGAATTACAATTTTTTAACAGAAGCGGCGCAGTTACAACCAATTGCATCCGCACCGATGGGATTATAAACGATGCTGTTTAACTCCGCGGCCATCCAGGACTTTAACGATTTGTTCGCCGCGGCGGTGTACGAACTGACCATATTTACCGGCAGCCACGACCAGGAATATGCGGACGAATTCATCACGGCTGCCGGCAACTTTCTTTGCCGACCGGGGAGCAGGCTGCGCCTTGCCTGCCAATGCGGCACCCCGATGAACCAGTGCCGGATCGTGCAAGGCATCCTCGCCACCACGGGACGACAGGGGGAAATACTGGTGTATGACTCCCAAAACAGCCAGGAGGAAACCTATTTTACCCTGGCCGACAACGCCGCGTATCGAATCGATTACCCGGAGTTTGCGGAGACGATCATCGCCTATGACGACCACGAGGAAGCCTTGCGGCTGCTTACCCATTTCGAATACATCATTTCCACCGCGACCCTGACGGCCCGCCTCCCGCCGCCCTTAAAACTGCTCAAGCAAAACCGTGAACCCTAATAAAGTCCGCCTCTTCCCCCCTGCCCCACAACAATAAAACGGGCGGCGTTCACCGCAAGCGCCCCCTGCCGACCCACTCGCCCAGCGCGGGAAAGACGGCGTCAATCTCGCTGGAAAACTCCTGCCACAGCTCCGGATGTTTTTCAAGCATCGCGAGCAAACGCTTACGAACCCCTTGCCGCATCTGCCAGTTACCAGCAGCATCGGTCGCCTCGGCCAGGAGGCTTTCCACGACCAGGCGCAGTTCACCGTCAGGCCTTTGCATCTCCTCACCATGCGGGAAGGAGGCCGCCAGCCGGTCAAAATCCAGTCGCCTGCCACCGAAACGGGACATGACAAAGGCCGCCGCTCCCGCCAGCATCGACAGCCGCAGATAGTCGAAACGACGCTGCACCAAACCGATCAGGAACATGACCAGAGAAACCACCACCAGCGCCAGATACAGAACAAATAACAACCTTTTGACGATCTCGTCGGGTGGGTTTATCTCGCGATACATTGAGGATTACCTCGCTGACCGTGGGCAACGGCTAGAAAGATGAATAGGTTGCACAAAATCGTCGTCGCCGTTAAATCTCTCCTGAACTGTATCCATTTACATTTGTCCTGGGAGGAAGTTTATGAAAGTACTTGGCGTATCCGGTTCACCAATCCCGAACAGCAACACCGACCGGGCCTTGAAAATCGCCCTGGCAGCCACCGGCGCAAAGAAAACCGAATTCATCAAGCTGAGCGACCTCACCGTTGCCCCCTGCAACGCCTGTTTAGGCTGCGTGGAAACCAACCGCTGCATCATCCGGGATGACGGCATCGGCCTGGCGGAAAAGGCATACAAGGCCGATGCCCTGATCATTGCCGGCTACACACCATACTCCTCCCTGGACAGCCGGAGCAAGGCGTTCATCGAGCGCCTCTATCCGCTGCGACACCGCCACGGCCTGATGGCCGGCAAGCCGGGGGCGGCGATCATCACCAGCGCCGTCCCCCCCGGCCTTGCCGGAATGCCGGCAGCCGGGGCAATCGGCATCGAGGCCATCCGCAGTTATATGCTTGCAGAGGGCATGAACTTTGTCGGCGGCGTATCCGTCCTCGGCAATGTCCCGTGCGTTCAGTGCGGCGACGGCGGTCAGTGCAAGCAGTCCGGCCTGAAGATGATCCATGGCCAGAACGCAACCGCCCAGAACATCGGCATCAACGCCACCGAAGACAACCCGGAGACAATGGCCGCCCTCATCAAACTCGGCGAAGGGATCAACAACACGTTTTACGGGGGATAATCGCTACAGGCCGCGGCAAAGAACGGTGGCAACCAGAAAACCGAGGACAAAGGCCGCCGGGGCGAGCCATGAGGTCAGACGCAGGGCCTTTCTCTTCCGGCTGTATTCCGGGGTGGCATCACGCCCGACAAAGAGATAGCCCTTGGGGTTGTTACGGCCGTCATTGATGATGGTGGTGCTGGTGGCGACAAACCGCCAATGATTTTCCGGATGGCGTATCTTGAGCGGCTTGGCCTGAATGGTTTTGTTTTTGGTGAGTTGATCCAGAAACAACCTGTACGCCGCCTGGTCCTCATAAATGTCGTGCAGCAAGACGTTCTGCATCTCTTCCCAGGTGCGGCCATAAAGATGTTCCGCCGCCTTGTTCCACGCCAGCACCCGGAACTGTTCGTTGGTGAGCACAACCGCATCCGGCAGGAGGTCACAAAATTCCCGCAGGCCGTGCAGGATGGTGGTGGTTTCATACAGACGCTCGGCGAGTTCGATGGAGAGCTTGGAGGCAACCGTCGGAAACTCCTCGAGGAAATCGTTGATCCGGTCGCTGGGGATCCGCACCGCGGTCACGTCGGAATGGGCGCGAACCGTTGCGGTGCGCTTGTGGCGAAGCAGGAAGGACATCTCGCCGAACAGCGAACCTGGCTCGCTGATCTCGGCTAACGGTGTTTCCCCCTTGAAAATGGTGACCCGACCGGAAACCAGGATATAGAGATCCTGGCCGTCATCGCCCTCGATAAAGATCGGCGCTCCGACGGTATACTTCTGAAAATATTTTTTCAGACCCGCCTGCTGGATGACTTCCTTCATCGTTCCACTCCACTCCGGCAAGTTAAGCGATCGGCCCTTTCCTCGTTTACCAAAATTAATTATAAATATTAACAGATTAAGCTACAAAAAAACAAATCACACCCGCCGCGCCCGCTTATTTTTTGCAGCAAAGGGTCCTCAACCATCGAGATGGGCGGCCACACCGTTGGCAAGCCTGACGAAATCCTCCACCCGCAACCGCTCCGCCCGTGTTTTCGGGTCGATATCGGCCCGCACGAGGATCTCGGCTACCACCCCCTTCTCACAATTCGGGAGCGCCACGGCTGAAAGGGAGTTAAGCAGGGTCTTGCGGCGTTGCTGAAAAGCCCCCTTGACCAATAGCCGCAAGAGGGAAGCATCATGCGGGGGCAACGCCCGCACCCGACTCGGCGGCGGATCGAAAACGATCTTTACAACCTGTGAGTCAACCTTGGGGCGCGGATGAAACTGTTCCGGCCCGACCGTCAGCAAGGTCTCCACCGATGCACAGGCGCCGAGAAGCACCGAGAGGATGCCATACTCCTTGGTGCCGACCTGCGCGGTCAACCGCTCCGCCACCTCCTTCTGCAGCATCAACACCGCCCAGCCCATTACCGGTTGATTGTCGATGAGCTTGAAGAGCAGCGGGTTCGATATCGAATAGGGCAGATTGGCCATGATCTTGAGGCGCCCACCACATCGCTTGGCAAGTTCCGCGAAATCCGCCTTGAGCAAATCCTGATGAATAAGCTCGACGTTTTCCGGCAGATTGCCGCTCTCGCGTTGCCATTTGATGATCCCGGCGTCCAGTTCGATGCCGATCACCTGCTTGACGCGGGCCGCGAGCGGAATGGTCAGCGAACCGAGGCCGACGCCAAGCTCGACCACCGTTTCCTCGCAGCCCACGCCGGCGCGCTGCACAATCATCTCCGGGGTATGCTTATGGATGAGAAAATTCTGGCCAAGCTTTTTGCTCGGGGCAAGGCTTCGTTCCTTGAGGATCTCTTTTATGGTATGGCTGTCCGGCATGTGACGTTACCGCAGAATGTGCTTCAACCGTCTTTTGCTCTCCAAGTCGGCAAAGAAACGATATGAAAGAAAATAGCCCGCCACTGCGAATGGCAGCGCCAAAACAAACCCGCCAAGGAGCAGGGTGACAAGCGCCTCACGGCCGAGTTGCATCACGGCCGTGAGGCGCTCCACGAACCCGGCGTCGGAAAGGACAAGCTCCATAACGGATTTGATGGTCGCCCAAGAGATGTCCGTGCCGGTAAGCCCCTCACCCACCCGCCAGGAAAGATAATACGTAGGCGGGATGGTGAGTGGATTCGACACCACAACGCTGGCCAACAGGCCGGCAAGCTTGCTGCTGCGGGAAACGAGGGTTAAAAAAAGAATAAACACCGTGTGCAGAGGGATGGTGGGCGTAAGGCCGACAAACAGGCCGATCCCGACCCCACGCGCAATCTCGGAAGGCTCGCCCCTGAGACGGACAAACCGCAGGTAATAGTACCGAACTGTACGCCGCGGTGCCAGTTTCAACGGGAACCCCCTATATCGCCACGCGCGAATAGACATCCATCTCGTAATCGTAGCCGCCTTCACCGTCCAGAAAACGATGATAGCCGGCCAGGGCGATCATCGCCCCGTTATCAGTGCAGTAACGCGGCTGCGGCATATACACATTGAGGCCCTGCTCCTTGCCGCGCCGGACCATCTCTTCTCGCAAACGCAGATTGGCGGCAACCCCGCCGGCAAGAACGATTTCGCCGATCTTTTCACGCTTGGCGGCCCGGATCCCCTTTTCCACCAGCACATCGACCACCGCCTCCTGAAACGAGGCGCAGATATCCGCCACCGGCAGCACACCCTGCCCATTTACTGCATGCTGATGAACAAAATTCACCACCGCGGTCTTCAAGCCGCTGAAACTGAAATCAAGACTGTCCTGCTCCAGCCAGGCGCGCGGGAAGGAGATGGCGTCACCATTCCCCGTGGCCGCCAGCCTGCCGATCACCGGCCCGCCGGGATACTCAAGACCAAGGAGCTTCCCTACCTTGTCAAAGGCCTCACCGGCCGCATCGTCGCGGGTCCGGCCGAGAAGACGGTACGACTTGGCGCTGTCCACCCGGAAGATGCTTGAATGCCCCCCGGAGGCGACCACGGCGATGTAGGGGAAAGCGGGATGATGCCGATCAAGGAATACCGACAACAGATGGCCGTTCATATGATCGACGCCCACATAGGGGATATGCGCGGCATAGGAAACCGCCTTGGCAAAGGAAAGGCCGACCAGCAGCGAACCGATCAACCCCGGCCCTTGCGTCACCGCTATGCCGTCAAGATCGGCCAGGGTGATCCCGGCCAAGCGCAACGCCTCCTCAACCACCGGCTGGATCGCCTCAAGATGCATCCGCGACGCAAGTTCCGGCACGCCCCCGCCATACTTGGCGTGCGTCGCCACCTGGGTATGCACGACATCGGCAAGCAGACGTTCGCCATCAGCCAGCACGGCGGCGGCTGTTTCGTCGCAGGAGCTTTCAATTCCAAGTATCAGCATCAAGCAATATCTTCAATATCATCTACGATGAGGGACAACACAAGTCGTGCAAAGGATATCCCCTTGACGAAAGAGCGCCGTACCCGTAAATTCCCATTTCAGGAAAAGGTGAAACCGTTAACCCACGGACAACACTATACACCACCAGCGACAAGAACGAACCCATGAAGCCTGCCGAACCGGGAAACAATAACCTCGTCGATATGTTCGACCGCTCGATCAGCTACCTGCGGCTGTCGCTCACCGACCAGTGCAATCTGCGCTGCCTCTACTGTACCCCAAAAACAATCAACGACAAGCTCGATAACGTCGAATTGCTCAGCTACGAGGAAATCCTGCGGGTCGTACGACTGGCGGTTGAGATGGGGATCAAGAAAATCCGCCTTACCGGCGGCGAACCCTTGGTGCGTCGCGACATCACCACCTTCATCCGGTGGCTGGCCGGGATCGACGGCCTTGAAGACATTCGGCTCACCACCAACGGCGTCCTCCTGCCCGACTATGCCGAGGAACTGTACCGGGCCGGGATCAGAAAACTGAACATCAGCCTGGACACCCTGCGGCCGGAACGCTTTCGGGAGATCACCGGCGGTGATCTGTTTGACCGGGTCTGGCGCGGCATCGGCATCGCCCGCGAAATGGGCTTCGCCCCGATCAAGATCAACGTCGTCGCCATGAACGGGATCAACGACGATGAATTTCTGGACTTTGCCAGACTCTCCCAAACCGAACCGTATCAGATCCGGTTTATCGAGTTCATGCCCATGGGCAAGGACTCGGCGTGGGACAAGGGAAAATACATCTCAGCGGACACGATCAAGAAACGGCTCGAAACGCTGGGGCCGCTTGCATCAGTTGCGAGCGGCGGCATGGAGGGGCCGGCCAGGATGTATCAGTATGCCGGCGCCAAGGGCAAAATCGGATTCATCAGCCCCATCAGCCACCATTTCTGCGACAAGTGCAACCGCCTGCGTCTGACCTCCGAGGGCAAGCTCCGCTCCTGCCTGCTCACCGACCGGGAAACCGACCTCAAGGGGATCATCCGCAACAACGGCAGCGATACGGATATCCGAAACGCCCTGCTGGCGACCATCCTCAACAAACCCAAGGGCCACCTGCTCAACACGGAGAAGAGCGGCACCTGTCACGGCCGGATGTCCCGCATCGGCGGCTGATCGGTTTATGCGCCGACCGGGTAGGACCCGAGCCACTCGAAATAGGAACAGAATTCCTTCAACTGCTCACACCCTTGCCGCACCTCGTTGTCCTCCCAGTGACCGAGCATATCGATAAAGAAGAGGTACTGCCCGGCGGTGCCTTTCACCGGGCGTGATTCTATCCGGGTCAGATTGATGCCGCGCCGGGCGAGAATGCTGAGGCTTTCGCTCAGAGCGCCGGGCCGGTCGAGGAAGCTGATCAGCAGCGAGGTCTTGTCGGCGCCGCTGGGCGGCGGGGATTCCGCGCCGAGGAGCAGAAAGCGGGTGGTGTTGCCGCTGTAATCCTCCACCCCGCGCACCACCACCTGCAGCCCGTAGGTCTTGACCGCAAGCTCACTGGCGATGGCCGCGACCGTCTCATCATCCGCCGCCATCTGCGAGGCCACGGCGGTGCTGAAGGTACTCCGGGTCGGCACCTCGGGCAGATTCTTCCGCAGCCACTGCCGGCATTGCGCCAGCGGCTGCGGATGCGACAAAACCTGTTTTACATCCTTGATACTGCCGCTCTTATTGATCAGATTGTGACTGATCGGAAGATTGACCTCACCGCAGACCCGTACCCGATGATTGACAAAGGCGTCCAGGGTCGAGGTCACGGCGCCCTCGATGGAATTCTCCACCGGCACGATGCCGTACTGAACCCGCCCCTTCTCCACCTCGATAAACACATCCTCGATGGTCTCGGTGGCGCGGTATTCTGCAGACTGCCCAAAACACTTGATGCCGGCCAGGTGGCTGAAGGTAGACTCCGGCCCCATATAGGCGACCTCGACCTTGTTCTGGGAAAGACGACAGGTGGTGATGATTTCACGATAGATGACCATCAACGACGGCCAGGGGAATTCACCGCCGTTTGCCGCCTCCAGTCGCTCGAAGATCATCCGCTCACGCTTTGGATCCCAGGTGGGCCGCTGGTCCTGCGCCTTTACCCGGCCAATCTCACGGGCACACCGCAGACGTTCCTTCAACAAGGAAAGGATCTGCGTATCGATGGCATCGATACGGTTTCGAATCTCCGGCAGGGAGTTATTGACTGTTTTGGTCATTGTCTGGACAGTTCCTGAACAACTTGGTCAGCTGTTTTCGTGAAAAGAATGAACTCTTTGACCGGGCATCAGCAAGCAAAAGCGCGCCGCGCCTGTCTTATCAATTTAAGAATTTAGCAATCTAAAGCAAATCGAACCAGAAGAAAAGAGCAAAAGCAGGCACCGCGCCTGAAAACCCCGAAGGCTCACACTTCCTGCTTGAAATAATATTATTTTTACTCTACCGTTGATTTCAATCATTTAACGATGCTTAAGAACCCCGGCGGACTCTCTCTCCAGGCAAGAGATTTCCGTCAATTCAGTTCCGCCCCGCCATGGCGTTGGGGAGTCATCCTATTTCATCATGAAAGTTAAAAACTGGATGAAAAGCAACCCGGTCACCATTGCCAAGACCGCCCTCCTGCAGGACGCCGCGCAACTGATGACCGTCAACGGCATCCGCCACCTGCCGGTCATGGAAGACGACCAGTTTGTCGGCTTCATCACCGAAAGCGATCTCCGGCAATTCTCCTTTCCTTCAATGGTCGAGGAGATACCGGTGGGCAAGGTGATGGTCTTGAACCCCATCACCATCAATGCAAACGCGAGCATTGAAACCGCCGCCAAGCTGTTCCACGATTTCAAGATCGGCGGCATGCCGGTCCTGGAAAAGAAAAAACTGATCGGCATTCTGACCACCTCCGACCTGCTGAACGCCTTCATCGAGGTCATGGGCCTGCTCAAGGCATCTGCCCGCATCGATGTGATCATCAACAAGAAAGGGGGCATCAACGAGGTCACCAGGATTATCCGGGAGCACGATTGCGAAATCCTCAGCGTGGCCACGGAAACGCATTCATCCCGACGCAAGGTGCATTACTTCCGGGTGGACAAGTGCGATCTTGAACCTGTCGCCGAGGCGCTGACCAAGGCTGGCCACAAGGTGCTCTCCATAATGGAGTATTAACCGTTTCCATCATCAAAGAATCCAATCCCAATCAGCGTCACCCGCAGCGAGGAGATAATGAGCGCATATAAAGTCAACAAAACCTACGATGAAATCAACGCCAAGATCCGTGCCGGCGAGGCGGTGGTCGTCACCGCCGAAGAGATGGTGAACATAGTCAAAAAAGAGGGCCCGGTTGAAGCGGCCCGAAAGGTCGACGTTGTCACCACCGGCACCTTCTCACCCATGTGCTCCTCCGGCGCCTTCATCAATTTCGGCCACACCAACCCCACCATCAAGGCATCCAAGGTATGGCTCAACAACGTACCGGCCTACGCCGGGCTTGCCGCCGTGGACGTCTACATCGGCGCCACCGAACCCACCGAGGATGATCCGCTCAACAAGGTTTTCCCCGGCGCCTTCCGTTACGGCGGCGGCCATGTCATCGAAGATCTGGTTGCCGGCAAGGCCATCACCCTCAAGGCCATCGGGTACGGCACCAACTGCTACCCGAACACGGAGATCGAAAAACGGCTCAAGCTCGAGGACATGCCCTACGCCCTGCTCACCAACCCGCGGAACTGCTACCAAAATTACAATTGCGCCATCAACCTTTCCGAAAAAACCATCTATACATATATGGGCACCCTTAAACCGGAGGGACGTAACGCCACTTACTGCAGCGCCGGCGAGCTGAGCCCGCTGATGAACGACCCCCTTTACAAAACCATCGGCCTTGGCACCAAGATCTTTCTGGGCGGCGGGGTTGGCTATGTCACCTGGCACGGCACCCAGCACAACCCAAAAGCCATCCGCTCTGAAAACGGCACCACCCGGCGACCGGCCGGCACCATCATGGTCCAGGGCGATCTCAAGGGGATGTCTTCGCGATGGCTGAAAGGCATCAGCATGCAGGGCTATGGCTCCACCCTGGCGGTGGGGATCGGCATTCCGATTCCGATCCTCAACGAAGAAATGGCCGCCTACACCGGTGTCTCCGACGAGGAGATTTTCACCCAGGTTGTCGATTACGCAAACGATTACCCGAATCAGATTGCCAGAAACCATGGCGAAGTAAGCTACGCCCAGCTTAAAAGCGGCCATATCGAGGTCGATGGCAAACAGGTACCCACTGCGCCGCTGTCCAGCGTGGTCAGGGCTCGTGAAATTGCGGAAACCCTCAAACAGTGGATTCTCGACGGCAAGTTTGAACTTGAAAAGCCGATCAAGACACTGCCCTCGGCGTGAGCGACGAGGCTGCTTCAACTTGAACCCGCGATTGGCCGAAAAATACGATACCCTTTGCTCGCTCATCGCCGCAAAAGGCAGGGTGGCGGTGGCATTTTCCGGAGGCGTCGACAGCACCCTGCTGCTCAAGGCAGCCACCGAAGCGACCAATGGCAGGGCTATCGCCCTGCTGGCGGCAACCCCGCTGCAACCGGAAGCGGAAACCAAGGGGGCGATAGACACAGCGGCCTTGATCGGCGCCACCCTTCAGGTTCGCCACCTCAACCCGCTCGCATGGCCAGATTTTGTCAGTAACCCACCGGATCGCTGTTACCACTGCAAGAAAACCATCTACGAAGATTTTCAGCAGTTCCTTGCCAGTCAGCCGGAAACCGTCCTTCTGGACGGCACCAACATGGATGACCTCCAGGATGATCGCCCTGGCCATCGAGCCATTCGTGAACTGGGTGTAAAAACACCATTGGTGGAAGCGAAACTCGACAAGGCCGCGGTCAGAACCCTGAGCCGGGAGTTGCATCTTGCAACATGGGACAAACCATCCGCCTCCTGCCTGGCGACGCGGATTGCCTCCGGGATGTCCATAAACCACGAAAAACTTGCCGCAGTTTCCCGCTGCGAGGCATATCTGCATGCATTCGGGATACTGAATTGCCGGGTTCGCATTCGCCCCGACAACATCGCTACCATTGAACTTATTGCAAATGATTTCAACAAATTGACCGAACAAGAAGTAAGAAGCAAGGTTCTGTTTTTTTTCAAAACAATGGGATTCGTGAAAGTTTTTCTTGATCTTTCGGAACGAACAGGTAAAGTTCTTTAGCTTGTCCCGTAAGGGATATAGGCCGATACGCCCCTTGTTAAAAAAAATAATAACCAGTATCTTGTCAGGTTTTTTTATTTGACAACCAAAGTCCTTACTGATTAAATCGCCTTGAATACTCGTTATTCAATTTCATTCAGGCAACAGAACCATACAAAACGCAAGGAGGAAGGAGTATGAACAAGAGTGAATTGGTCGATGGGATGGCTAGCGCAAGTGGCATCAGCAAAGCCGCCGCCGAAAAAGCACTGAACGGTATGCTGGATTCCATCACGAGCGCACTGTCCAAGGGGGACAAAGTCACTCTGGTAGGTTTTGGCACTTTTTCCGTAGCTAAAAGGGCAGCTCGCACGGGCCGCAACCCTCAAACCGGTAAAGAGATCAAAATCTCCGCCAGAAAAGTTGCCCGTTTCAAAGCCGGCAGCAAACTTTCCGACGCCGTAAAGTAAACAAGCCTGATTACAATCACGCGACAACACCGATACAACCAATAGGCAGTTGAATCCTCGGCAAGCTTGGGGGCTTGACGGATAGATTTGATAGTCATTGGATGTAAAGGTGCTGTTACTTTAAGCGTATCCGGACCGCAAAACGCCAACGGTTCCGACAAAGCGTAACTTTTGTCGGAACCGTTTATTTTGGCAAAAGCCTCATAGAAGCACGCAGTCAATGCACTGCACAGAACGGCAGGCAGTAAAGAATGAGGCGCCGTTCGTTGTATTAAGCAGCACATCGGGTCGGGACGTGGCTCAGTCTGGT
>DHYT01000109.1 GCA_002415465.1 Desulfobulbaceae bacterium UBA5123 | reverse complement strand
ATCTTTTCTTTTTTTAGTTCGTGATGTCCCGTGTCAGCAACAGGTATCGTGCCGGTGGTAAGCATTCCGTCCGTCGCCGTGAAGCTGGAAATGTGGAAGATTTGGGGCGCTACATCCCCGGCAAGTTTTCCATCCCGTTGTTCCCCGCTTTCGCGCTTTGCTCCAACAGGGCGGCGAATTCTTCTATCGGCAAGGGTTTGCTGTACAAGTAGCCCTGCGCTTCGTAGCAGCCCTCGTCGATGAGGAAATCGCTTTGTGCGGCGGTTTCCACGCCTTCGGCGATCACCAGCAGCCCCAGGCTCTTGGCCAGGGAGATGATGGCGGTGGCGATGGCGGCGTCGCTTGCATCGGTGGTCAGATGCCGGATAAACGACTGGTCGATCTTCAGCACATCGATGGGGAATCGCTTGAGATAGCCCAGCGAAGAGTAGCCGGTGCCGAAGTCATCGATGGAGAGGCTGATGCCGATGGCTTTCAGGTCATGCATGGTTTTGATGACATCCTCGGCATCCTTCATCACCATCCCCTCGGTCAGCTCCAGTTCCAGCAGTTCGGGCGGCAACCCCGTTGCCGCAAGGGCGCGTCGGACCAGGGCCGGGACGTCTTCCCGCAGCTGGCGGGCCGAGAGGTTTACCGAAATCTTCATTGGCGCATGGCCCGCGTCGAGCCAGCCCTTGTTGGCCCGGCAGGCGGTGAACAGGGTCCACTCGCCGATGGGCAGGATCAGGCCGGTTTCCTCGGCCAGGGGGATGAATTTGGCCGGCGAGATCATCCCCTTTTCCGGATGGGTCCATCTGATCAGCGCTTCCATGCCGCGCATTGCACCGGTTTCGAGATCTACCTTCGGTTGATAAAAGAGGCTGAATTCATCACGGTTCAAGGCCCGGCGCAGGGCGCTTTCCAGTTCCAGTCGTTCAAAGATGCTGACATTGATCTCCGCTGAATAAAACTGGTAGTTGTTTTTGCCCTGGCCTTTGGCATGGAACATCGCCGCGTCGGAATTTTGCAGGATGATATCCACGGCATTGCCGTCCACCGGATAGAGGGCGATGCCGATGCTGGCATTGCTGTAAACCTCCTTTTCTTCGAGGATGAACGGATGCCGGGAGATGCTGTCCAGCATCTTTTTGGCGGCAACGGCGGCGTCATCGGCCCGGTTGAGATTGGGCAGGGCGATGGCGAAGTCGTCGCCGCCAAGGCGGGCCAGGGTGTCACCTTCCCGCAGGGAGGATTTCAGGCGGCCCGCCACCTCCAGCAGCAGCTGGTCCCCGGCCTTGTGGCCCAGGGAATCGTTGACCACCTTGAAATCGTCCAGGTCGAGAAAGAGGGCCGCCACCAGATCACCATGATGATCGGCATCAAGAAAGGCCTGTTGGAGGCGGTCGCGGAAGAGTACGTTGTTGGGAAGCCCGGTGAGGATATCGTAGTTGGTGAGGAGCTGGATCCGCGATTCGGCCTGTTTTTTCTTGGTCAGGTCGGACATGATTGCCGCGAAATGGGTGGTTATGCCCTGTTCATCCTTTACGGCGGAGATGGAGAGCCAGACCGGGAAGATCTCGCCGTTCCGCTTGCGGTCCCATATTTCTCCCTCCCAGTGGTTGTTTTCCAGCAACGTCGCCCACATTTCCTGGTAAAAATCGGCATCATGCTGATCCGATTTTAGGATCCTGGTGTTGCGGCCGATGCTCTCCTCATACGTATAGCCGGTCATGGTGCAGAAGGCCTTGTTCACCTCCAGGATGTTGCCGGCGAGGTCGGCGACGACGATCGCCTCGCTGCTGTTTTCAAAGACCTTGTTGGTCAGGCGCAGCCGTTGTTGGGCATGCCGCTTGTCGGTAACGTCATGGACGATGCCGATCAGTTTTGCCGGTTTCTTATCCTGGTCGACCACCACCTCGGCCTGTTGATGCACGACGCGAATGGAGCCGTCCGGGCGGACCAGCCGAAGGTCAAGCCGGAAGGGGGTGCTTGCGCTGCGCGCCCGCTCGATGGCGTCGTCCAAGATCGGCCTGTCGTCCGGGTGTACCGCCTCCATGAAGTCCGCGGCGGTGGCGGTAAAATACTGCGGGTCGCGCCCGTAGATGCGGCAGGCCTCGTCGGAAAAAATGCCGATTTGATTGGTTTGCAGATCCAGTTCCCAGTTGCCAAGATGGGCAAGCCGCTGGGCCTCGGCCAGGCCGGCTTCTTTTCTGCGCAGCTCCATTTCGACGTTTTTCAGCGAACTTATATCCTGCGCGACCACCACGATGTCTCTGGCGCCGGCGGAGGCCGTGGGCATCACCGATGCGGAAATCAACACCGGGACGGAAGCGCCGTTCTTGGCGCGACAGATTCGTTCGAGGGCGCGAAAGGAGCCAATCTGCAGCAATTCCTTGAATTTGTTGCCGTGAAAGATATCCGCGGCAGACTGGTCGTGAAAAAGGATGTCGATGGGGTTCCCGACCAAATCTTGCTCGGAGTAGCCGAGAAGGGTTCTCGCGGCGTTGTTCACGGTGGTGATCACCGTATTATTGCCTGCCGTGTCCACCGAGACCACCAGGAGGATTTCGGTCATCGAGGTGACGACATTGTCAAAATAATCCTTGGTGACGGTGGTGGTCTGCAGGGTGTCGGCCATCTGGTTAAAGGAGGCGGCCAGTTCGCCGAACTCGTCATGGTTGGTGAGCGCAAGCCGCTGATCGAGTCGACCCTGGCCGAAGGCGCGGATGCCGGCGGTAAGCTTGTTGAGGGGGTTGGTCATGGTCCTGGCAAGCATCAGGCTCGCGGCGATGATCACCAGCGAGGTCAGCAGGGATGTTTTCAGTAAATTCGCGTGGAGGGCGCGGATCGGCGCAAAAACCTCATCGCAGTCGATTTCGGCAAGCAGCACCCAGCGGACATTGTCGATGGCAAGGGGCGTGTATGCGCTCAACACATCGGTCTGCCGGTAGTCCTTGATGATCGTTGCCCCTGTCTTGCCGGCAAAGGCCTCGTTCACCGCCTCGGTGCGGACTTCCTGAAAGAGGACGGTGGTGGAATGGGCGATTATCTCATTGATGGTGTTGGCGGCGATCCCGCTGACGGCGATGGCGCGCAGGTAGTTTGAGGTGTCCTCGATAAGAAAACGGGAATCGTTGCGCATTTGATAGTCGCCGCCGACGATATAGGTCTCGCCGCTCTCGCCCAGGCCCTCCTTGCGCCAGGAGTTGTTCCCGGTCATGACCTGATTGATTGCGTCGGTGGAGAGTTGAAAAATCAGGCTGCCGAGCCGCTTTCCGCCCTTGAAAACAGGCGCGGAAAGGAAAGCCGCCGGCGCGCCATGGGATGGTTCGTAGGGGGCGAAATCGATCAGGAACGAGGCGTCGGGGTCGGTGGTCTGTTGCGAGATTTGAAAGGCGATGCCGAGGTTGGTGGATGCATACGGGCCGTTCAGGATATTGGTGCCGAAATCGGTTTCCTTGAGAACCGAATAGACGATGCGGCCGTTGTTGTCGATGAGGAAGAGGTCGAAAAAGCCCATTTTGCGCAGGTAATTGCGAAGGATGGGGTGGTATAGGGCGTGAGCGCGGCTGTAGGCGCTGCTGTCGCCTGGGGTGTCGAGCTTGTCCTTGCTGCCCACCGGAAAGGGGTTGGCGGCGATATAGAGCGCCTGCATGGCTTTGCCGTTGTTGTCCTGCGGCCAATAATAGTTGTACATCCATTCTTCGGATTTGCCGTCGTGCAGGCGTGGGAAAAAACTGTCGCGATAAAAGTTCTTCAACTCTGGCAGGTGGGGGATTGGTTCATGTTGCGCCAGGGAGTCGGCGCTTCGGGAGAGGTTCTCCAGCGCCTCAGTGAGCATCAGGTTTTCCGCCAATGCGCTGATCTGATTTCGGATCCGCTTGAAGTAGGATTCAATCTGTTGCTTGCGCGCCTCGCGGATGGTGGTCAAGCGGGCGAAGGAGGCGTCCTGGATGCTTTTCCGCGCATGCCGGTAATCAAGCCAGCCGGTGGTCAGGGTGGAAAGGAGGCCGACGGCAAGGAGAACGGAGAGGAGTTTGGCGCCGATGGAAATTCTCATGCTGTGTATCACCTTCGTGGTAAGGGTTGCACGCCATCAGGCACTGGCCCGATGGCGGACGGAAATCATCTGTTATCCTATCTTTTTTTTGCAGCAAATGGGAGGCAAAATGGTTATAAAAAAACATCCCTGCCACTGTTGGTCAGGTGTGGGCTGAAGGTGATCAGGCCTGGCGGCAGCCCCTGCGGCTGCTAAATACGGTGCGGGTGCGGGAAAATGACCGGGGGGCGCATATTTTTCAATTTAATGAAATAGTTTATGATATCCTTACAGGCAAGCTAGGTGAAATCTCCGTGAAAATTCTGCAAAAAAGGGGGGGGAGATGACCATCCATGATAAGGGGGAGTTTGTGCGGCGCTGCGAGGGGGCGGCGCGGGTTTTTGATTGTGTTGGGGCCCACGAGGTGGTGGACGGGGTAAAATGGTTTTTCCGGGGGTGCGACGGCGAGTTGGACCGGCGGTGCAAGGTGTTCTTTCGGAGTTGGAAGAAGCCGCGTTACGAACGTTTTCTGCTGACAGTGGAGGCCGTCAAGAAGGATCAGGGCGGCTGGGAGGTCGATGTGGTGAAGAAGGTGATCTGCGGCGTCTAGGCTTTTCCTGTTTATTGTGCCGGCAAGAAAAAAAGCGGTTCGGGGGGAAACTCTCGGGCCGCTTTTTTGTTCCGGGTGGGAAATCTGGAGGGCGAGGCGGCGAAAAGGGGCCGTGGTCCGGGAGGTGGCCGCGCTGCTCATCGGGATTGGGGCTGGCTATCGGCGTCGGCGGCGGTTTCACTCCACGAAAGGTCATTTTCAAGGCGGAAGGTGCCGATAAAACGATGCGGCGGCGCGTTTCGCCAGGCTTTTGGCGACAACATGGAAAAATATCGAGCGCCGTCGGCCTTTTCATAGAGATGATAAGACTTACCCGGTTGACGCCGGAAAGCACAGTGGGCGCGATGCAACGCCTGGTTTCTCTGCGCGTCGGCCAAGGCCTTGCGCGCTTCGTTCTGAAGTGTTCGAATCTGGTCGGCGATCACCGCGAGCTTGGCCGACACCGTCGCGTTGATCAGTTGATCGGCCTGCTCTATCTCCCTTGCCATGTCGACCAGCCCGCAAGGGGGCGTCAGTCGGCTCAAGGGGTATTTCGAACTGTTGTCGCCCATGCGCCCGTCACACCATGGTATCTTCCGACCAGTCGTTGTGTTCAAACTGGGTGTGGTCCGGCTTGGGGGGCTTTGCTTCGCTGATCCGCTGCTCAAGCCATTTTGCAAGCTTGTCGGTCTCGGCGGCGAGTTCCGCCAGGGCCTTGCCGCGATGGCTGATCTTGTTTTTCTCGGCCAGGGGGATTTCGGCAAAGGTCTGCTTGAGGGGCGGGTAATAGAAAACCGGGTCGTACCCGAAACCGCCTTGCCCGCGTTGCGCGGTGAGGATCTCGCCCTCGCACCGCCCCTCGTAGGTGAGCGCGGGCCCGGAGGGGACGGCGACGGAGATCACGCATTGAAAAGCGGCGGCGCGGTTGTTTTTCCCGGCCATCTCGGCCAGGAGTTTGTCGATGTTGTCCTGATCGGAAGCCTTGGCGCCGGCATAGCGGGCCGAGTAAACCCCGGGCGCGCCGCCCAGCGCCTCGACCACCAGCCCGGAGTCGTCGGCGATGGCGGGCAACCCTAGAACCTTGGCGGTAAAGAGCGCCTTCTTGTAGGCGTTGTCGTCAAAGGTCTCGCCGTCCTCCACGGCCTCGGGGATCGGGCCGAAATCGTTGAGACTTTTCAGCTCAATATTCGTGTTTTTGAGAATTTCTTGAAATTCCCTGACTTTGCCCTGATTGCGGGTCGCCAGTACCAACGTGGTCACCATGGCGGTGTTCTCCTTGTGTTGAAGTGGTTCATGGTTCAAGATCGATGGGGTCAGGTCTTGCGGCAGCGTGTTCGCTGCCGGGATGCCCGGCCTCGAATCGCTGGACCCAGCGGCTGACCGTGGAGTAATGGACGTTGAAAAAAGTGCCGATTTCCTTCATGGTGTAGTGGCCGCCGAGAAAGGCGCGGGCCATTGCCTCGCGGGGGTTGGGGTATTGCTCACGGTAGGTTGCCAACGGGAGCCGGGGGGCAATTCGCTGCTTGCTTGGAATTTCACTGAAGTCGTTGCCGGATGCAATCTTTTTCTGGGCGCCATGGATAAATGCGTGGTCGCCGAGGTAAATCTGGCTGCGCAACTCATTCCAGAGTGGTTGGCGGTTAATGCCTTGGCGGACGAATGAGCGATAGGCGGAACGGGCCAGCGGCTGATTGGGGCCGAACAGGGCCAGCACCGCGTCCGGCGCGAGCCAGGGCGGCGCCTCGGCGTCACCGCTGGTCGGGAGATAGCTCGACCACGGCCAATCGCCTATTTTTTCGACCAGTCCGGCGCGCAGCGGGTTCAGGGCCACATAGCGGCAAATCTCCAGCAGGTAGTTGTCTTTATCGATGACAATCGCCTTGTAGCGGCCCTGAAAGACGTGGCCGCCGCGACCATGGCGGCGGTTGGATTTTTGGGTAAAGACACCGTTGAGTTGTCGCATGCCCAGTGATAAATTGGCTTGCGGTGTTTCGATGACGATATGGTAATGATTGTCCATCAGGCAGTAAGCGTAGCAGAGCCAGTTCATCCGCTGGCACACCGAAGCGAAGATCTCCAGCCACTGCCGCCGGTCGGCATCGTCGCTGAAAATATCTTCCCGTCTGTCGCCGCGGCTGGTGACATGGTATAAGGCATTTGGATATTCAAGACGGAGTGGTCTGGCCATGGTCATCTATAACCCATGGAAGATCGTTTTGCAAGACCTGACCCCGCCTAAGGGTTGGTGGAGGCGTGATGGAATCAGTGGTGACTGCTTTGCGCAAAAAATTTATCGGGTGCCTGTTTTTGATCTTTGCCGGCTTGGGGGCGCTCCTCTATGCCAACACCCTGGATGCGCCGTTTTATTTCGACGACCTGGGCAGCGTGTTGCGGAATGTGCATATCCGGGCAAGCGGCATCACCTTGCCGGAGATGCGGCAAGCCGCAAACGAAAGCCGTCTCAACACCCGGCCCCTGGCCAATATCAGCTTTGCCCTGAATTATTATGTGCACCAGTATCAGTTGACCGGATACCATCTCGTCAACATTGCCGTGCATGTCCTGACCGGCTTATTTCTTGCCTTGCTGTTTCGGTTGATCCTGCGCAGCCCCGCCCTGGAGGCGCGCTATGGCCGGCATGCCGATGCCCTTGCCCTTGCCGCCGCAATCCTCTGGTTCGTCAACCCGGTTCATACCCAATCCGTAACCTATATTGTCCAGCGCATGAACAGCATGGCGGCGATGTTCTATGTTTTCTCCCTGGTGCTGTTCCTGCGGGGGCGGCGGATGGGCGCGGGGCGGCCTGCCTGGCCATGGCTGGCGGGCTCGGCGGTTGCCGGTTTACTGGCCCTGGCTACCAAGGAGATCGCCGTCACCTTGCCGTTCATGATGTTTCTCTGTGAGTGGTATTTCTGGCAGGATCTGAACAGGGCCTGGCTGCGTCGAAGTATCCCCGTTATCCTGGCCATGCTGGTTTTTGCCGGGTTGGCGGGGGTGTTGTTTCTGGGCGGCAACCCGCTGGCGGGGATTCTCGGGGGATACGAAATTCGCGATTTTACCCTGTCGGAACGGCTTTTGACGCAGCTGCGGGTCGTTGTCTATTATCTGGGTCTGCTGGCGTATCCGGCGCCTTCCCGTCTGTGTCTGGATTATGATTTTGGACTCTCCCGTTCGTTTCTCGATCCCCCAACGACGGCCATCTCGGGACTGGCGCTTCTTCTCCTTGCCGCGTCCGCGTTTGCCTTTGCCCGGCGCGCGCGGCTGTTTTCGTTTGCCGTGGTCTGGTTCGGCGGGAATCTGCTCCTCGAATCCTCGGTGATCCCGCTCGAGATCATCTTCGAGCACCGGACCTACCTGCCGAGCATGTTTCTCGCGCTGCTCGCCGTTGCCGCCGGATACCGGCTCATCGCGGAGAAGCGCATCGCGATCGTTCTGCTGGCCGGGATCATCGGCCTGTTTTCGTACTGGACCGTTTCCCGCAATGAAATGTGGCGCGATCCGTTGCGTTTCTGGGCGGATGGTGTTGAAAAATCCCCCAACAAATCACGTCCGCACAGCAATCTGAGCGTTGCCTTGCGAAAAAGCGGGCAATGGGAGCGGGCGTTTGCCGAGGCGACGGTTGCCCTTCGCCTGGCCCCGCAATCCTTTCAGAATCATGGGTATCTTGGCGATCTGTATGCCGATAAAATGATGTGGGGGCAGGCCGAGGCGGAATATCTGCAGGCCATTCGCCTGAATCCGGATTCGGCCAAGGTGTACGAACGGCTGGGGAATATCTCCGTTGCGCAGCAAAAGTTTGCGGAAGCGGCCGAATTCTATCAAAAAACCATCTCGCTCAGCCCGGGCAGCGTCCGGGCCAGGGCCAACCTGGCCTCGATCCTCGCCCTGCAAGGGCGGGAGCTTGAGGCGATCGCCGAGTTTGAAAGGGCGCGGGATTTGAGCCCGGAGAACAGCGATATACTGTTTAATCTCGGCCTGGCGTATGAAAAGATCGGGCGCAACCGGGAGGCGGAACAGGCGTTCGCCGAAGCCCTGCGTATCAATACCGCCGACCGGCAGGCCGCTGGCATGCTTGCCGAGGTGAGAAGAAAATTGGCGGCCGGCCGATAACGTTTGCCCAACCGATTGCTTGCTGGTACCGTTTCCTGCGGAAATTATCCTTGGGAAAAGGAATCACCTCTTTTCATTCTTGCCGGCAAGATGCAGCCTTTTTCCCTTAACGAACGGCCGCAATTGTATGATACAATCTGCACTTAAAATTATTCTCACCGGCTACCGCGCCTGCGGCAAAAGCCTGATTGGGCGGTTGCTGGCCCAACGGCTCGGGCTCGATTTTCTCGACATGGACAAGGAGATCGAGGCGCGGGAAGGGTGTACCGTCAGCGCGATGGTGGCCCGGCACGGCTGGCCCTATTTCCGGGAACGCGAGCGGCTGCTGCTTGCCGAGCTGAGTACGCGGGAGCGGCTGGTGGTCGCCTCCGGCGGTGGCGCCATCATGCATGAAGAGGTCTGGCAGCGGTTGCGGGAGACGGCCTTGGTGGTATGGCTCACCGCCGATACCGCAACCATCGCCGCCCGTCTCGCCGGCGACGCCGCCACCGCGGGCCAGCGCCCCTCGCTCACCGGCGGCAACGTCATCCGCGAGATTGAGGGGGTGCTGGCCGAGCGCACCCCCCTCTATGAAAAGGGATCGGACCTGGCGGTGGATACCGGCCGCCGGTCACCGGCAGAGATTGTCGATCTTGTCGCGGCGGCCTGGCAGGAGCGAGCAACACATCGTTAACGTCTGATATTGAAAAGGAATGACAAGCATGGCAGGCAATACATTCGGCTCGGTGTTCCGGGTCACCACCTGGGGAGAATCCCACGGCACCGCGGTCGGGGCCACCATCGACGGCTGCCCTCCGGGGCTTGAGATCAGCCCCGAGCTGTTGCAGAAGGAGATGGACCGGCGCAAGCCCGGCGGCGGCGGCGCGGCGAGTCCCCGCAAGGAGCCGGACATGGTGGAGATCCTCTCCGGCGTGTTCGAGGGCAGAACCACCGGCACCCCCATTTCCCTCGTCATCTACAACAAGGACGCCCACAGCAAGTCGTACGACAACCTGAAGGATATCTTCCGGCCCGGCCACGGCGATTTGAGTTATCTGAAGAAATACGGCATCCGCGATCATCGCGGCGGCGGCCGGGCCTCGGCCCGCGAGACCGCAGCCCGGGTGGCGGCCGGGGCGGTGGCGAAGATCCTCCTCGGTCAGGCCGGGATCAACGTTATCGCCTACACCGTCGCCCTGGGCGGCATCCGGGCCGAACGGCAGGACGCGGCGACGATGATGATGGCGATCAACGAAAACCGCTTCTTCTGCCCCGACCCCGAGGCGGCCGAGCGCATGGAGGCGCGGGTCGCCGAGGTCAAGGCCCAGGGCGACACCCTGGGCGGCATCGTCGAGATCATGGCCACCGGCTGCCCGGCCGGGCTGGGCGAACCGGTCTTCGACAAGCTCGACGGCGCCCTGGCCGGGGCGTTGATGTCCATCGGTGCGGTCAAGGGGGTGGAGATCGGCTCCGGCTTCGAGGCCGCCGAACTCCTCGGCTCCCAGAACAACGACCCGCTCACCTCGCTGGGCTTTATCGGCAACCGGGCCGGCGGCATCCTGGCCGGGGTCTCCAGCGGCCAGCCCATCGTCGCCAGGGTGGCGGTGAAGCCGATTCCCTCCATCGTCAAGGAACAGCATACCGTCAATCTCGCCAACGAGCCGATTTCAATCAAGATCGGCGGCCGCCACGACATCTCGGCCATCCCCAGGATCATCCCGGTCTGCGAGGCGATGGTGCGGCTGACCCTGGCGGATTTCCTCCTCCGGCAACGGGCGATCCGCTGCCCGGACAGCCGGTGGTAAAAATCGCACCATCAACCCAGGAAGGCACCCTATGGCGGCAAAAGGCGTAAGGCAACCGATCAAATCGGTCTGGATGGTGACCCGCGAGTATGAAGGGCTGGCCGGCGCGGGCGGCGTCAAGGACGTGTCGCGGCAGCTGGCCGAGGCCCTGGCGCGCGCCGGTTGCGCGGTGACGGTGATGCTGCCCCGCTACGGGTTCATGGACCCGGAGCAACTGGGCTTCAAGCCGCTGCCCGGCGACACCCTGGCCATCGACATGGACTATGTGGGGGTGGAGCGGCGTGAGGCCGTGCTCTTCTGGGAACAGCGGCTGCACAAGGTTCGCATCCTGCTGGCGGACGCGGAGCGGTTTCGCGACAAGCAGGGCGTCTATACCTACACCGCCGCCGAGGAGGAGGCCAATCCCTTCCATGTCCGCGGTTCGGGCCATTACGATTACTTCGCCATGAATGTCCTGCTGCAGAAGGCGGCCATCGACCTGATGCTCGCCGCCGGCGCCCGCCCGGATGTCATCCATTGCCATGACGGCCATGCCGCGCTGCTGCCGGCGATGATCCGCGAAAAGGCGGGCTACCGGCACTTCTTCAGGCAGACCGGGGCGGTGGTCACCATCCACAACGCCGGCCGGGGCTATCATCAGGAGGTGGATGACCTGCCCTTTGCCGCCGCCGTCTGCGGGTTGCCGATGCGGGTGATCAACGGCAACCTCCTGGCGGGCGCGTTCGACCCCTTTCTCGCCGCCGCAGCCCATGCGGTGATGAACACGGTCAGCGAGAATTACGCCCGTGAATTGCAGGAGACCGACGACGACGAACTGACCGGCTATCTCGGCCATGCCCTTGCCGAACGAGGGGTGGTGCTGCACGGGGTGACCAACGGCATCGACCCGGCGATGTTCGACCCCCGCCGGCCGAAGCCGCTGGGCCTTGCCGCAGCCTTTGATCCGGCCGACGGCGATCTGGCCGGCAAGGGGGAATGCCGCCGCGAGCTGGTGCGGTTGCTCGCCACCGGCCGTCTGGCCGGGATCACCCAGAGCGGCAGGCTCGATGCGCGCCCGGAGGCGCCGCTGGTCACCGTGATCGGCCGCCTCACCGCCCAGAAAGGGGTGGACAAGCTGCTCGACGCCCTGGAGATCCTCCTCCCCCTGGACCCTGATTTTCAGGTGCTGGTGCTCGGCTCCGGCGACAAGGGGATCGAGGAGGGGCTGGTCCGTCTGGCCGGTCGCAAGAAGAATCAGGGGCGGGTCTGCGTCCTGCGCGGCTACTCGCAGCAGCTGGCCAATCAGATCTATGCGGCCGGCGACTTCTTCGTCATCCCCTCCCGCTATGAGCCGTGCGGGCTGACCGATTTCATCGCCCAGCTCTTCGGCAACCTGCCCATCGTCCATCATGTCGGCGGGCTGGTCAAGGTGAAGGACGGGGTCACCGGCTTCGCTTACCGCGATCACAGCTCCGCCGCCCTGATGGGCGCCATGCAGCAGGCCCTGGGGCTGTTCCGCGGCTCGCCGGACAGGATTGCCGAGATGCAGCGGGCCGCCATCGCCGCGATCAACGGGAAATACACCTGGGATACGGTGGTGCGCCGCTATCTCGATCTGTATGGGGAAGCGCGACGGATGTGCGATTGATTCCCAAGGAAACCGTTGACACGGTGGGCAGGATATACGAGCATGGGAAAGCAAAGTCGCCCGCTGCGATTCGATACGCCGGGGCGCGTCCTTCACAACTATTTGAATTTTCTGAACAAGAAACGAGGAGGCAGCAGGTATGACCGTAACCGTAGGGATTAACGGCTTTGGCCGGATCGGCAGAAATATTTTTCGGGCCATCGACAAGGACCCGCTGTTCAAGGATATCGAGATCCGGGCGATCAACGATCTCACCGACAACAACACCCTGGCCCACCTGCTCAAGTACGATTCGGTGATGGGGGTGTACGACCGCGCCGTGAGCGCCGATGAACGCGGCATTCTCGTCGACGGCCGCCATGTCGCGGTCTACAACCACCGCAACCCCGCCGATATCCCCTGGGGCGCGATGGGCGTCGACTACGTGATCGAGGCCACCGGCCACTTCACCGACGGCGAGAAGGCCAGCGCCCACATCGACGCCGGCGCCAAGAAGNNTGCCTGGCGCCGGTGGCCAAGGTGATCCTCGACCGGTTCGGCATCAAGCGCGGCCTGATGACCACCGTCCACGCCTACACCAACGACCAGTCCATCCTCGACTTCCCCCACAGCGACCTGCGCCGCGCCCGCGCCGCCGCGGTGTCGATGATCCCCACCAAGACCGGCGCCGCCGCCGCCGTCTCCCTCGTTCTGCCCGATCTCAAGGGCAAGTTCGACGGCATGGCGATCCGGGTGCCGACCCCCAACGTCTCGGTGGTGGACGCGGTGATCGAGGTGGAGCGGGAGGTGACCACCCCCGAGGTCAACCAGGCCCTGAAGGAGGCCGCCAACCGTTTCCTCGGCTACTCCGCCGAGCCCCTGGTTTCCATCGATTACCAGGGCAACCCGCATTCCTCGGTGGTGGACGCGCTCTCCACCAAGGTGCTGGGCGGCAACATGATCAAGGTGCTGAGCTGGTACGACAACGAATGGGGCTACTCCAACCGGGTTCTCGACCTGATCCTGCTCATGGAGGCGCAGAAGCCGCTGTAACAGCCGCACCGGCAGCGGTTTTAAGGTGATACAACATCCCCGGCGGGTGGCGGCAACGTCACCCGCCGTCCTATCTCAACCCCGGTCAGGCCGATCATGCTGGACAACAAGAACGACGCCATCGAATCAGACGCCCTCAAGGCCAACCTGCTGGAAACGGCGGTGGCCGAGGTCACCATCGATCCCGCCTTTGCGGTACTCACCGAGATCGTCAAGGATTACCAGGGGATACTCAACAACCTGGAGGATCTCCTCTACGAGATCAATCACCCCTTCCACAACTGGAAGCTGATCCTGCCGAGGCTCCGCGCCTTTGTCCTCAAGAACAACGGCCATTTCCGGCGCCATGGCAAGGGGCCGGAGGCGGTGCCGCTCTTTGCCGGCATCTTTCTTGATGCCATCGGCGAGGCCGGCAAGAACGAGGCCCTGCTCGGGCAGTCCATCGAGGGGCTGCTCGCCTATCTCGATAACCTCATCGCGAGCCTTGATCCCGCCACCATCAACGAATACGAGGCGGCGCTGGCCTTCTGCTGGCAGCGGTTGGCCGGGCTGGACGATCCGCTGCTGATCCACGTGGTGCAGGGGCATCACCCGATGAAGAAGATCGCCGGCAAGCTGCTCGATTTCGCCAACCGGCAGACCGCGTCCGACCGGGTCTACGATCTGCGGCCGCTGGGGCGGTTGATGCGGCGGATCTTCACCCTCAACTACCAGTACTGGCTGGGCGAGGAAGACCCGCTGCCCTGGTTTGCCGAGCAGTGCGGCGACATGTGCGAGGGATGGCAGGCCGGCCAGCTCTTCGGGGCGATCTCCCACGAGCGGTTGCGGGCGCATCTGGAAACCCTCGCGGGGATCGATATCGAGGCCGTGCCCGCCGATCTGGCCAGGGTGCTGGAGTTGCCGTCGCACATGGATATCGTCCGCCTCTACAAGGAGGTGCCGACCCGGCTGGCGGCGGCGAAACCGGCGGAAAGCAGCGAGGAGAGCGACCGGTTCGCCGAGAACCGCAAGCTCCTCTTCCTCTTCCGGATCATGGACACCGCCGGCCTGGCGCTCATCCACGAGGAGACCCTGCGCGAGATCAACCGCAGCCTGGTGCATCTCATCCGCCAGCAGACCTTCGAGGAGATCGAGAGCTTTCTCCTCACCACCCTGCAGCTGCTCAAGGAGAACGTCAAGAAGTACCCGCACACCTCCCTGCAGTGCATCCAGGTGCTGGGCTCCGAGGTCTTCAACCGCGGCAACAGCCGGCTGGTGGAAACCTTTCTCTGGGAGACGGTGCGGTTCGGGTTTCAGTACGCCAACGTGGTCGGCGTCGACGAAGACTGGCAGCCGCTCACCAACCCGGCCCATCTCGCCAACATCCGGGTCTGGCTCAACCTGATCATGCAGGAGCCCAAGTGGTGCTCCACCCTGTTTTCGGCCCTGATCATCAACCTCAAGCTGTCCGGCACCTGCATCAAGGATACCGACCTCTTCCAGCGCGATATCACCCGGCTCCTCAATCATCCCATCGGCCCGGTCTATAACCTGGTCAAGCAGTTCGCCAAGCTCCTGCCGGTCTTCTTCAACGAGATCGGCGCCGAGGGGGTGCTGCGGGACGTCTCCACCGAGCTCGATGAGACCCACCGCCGCAAGGACCGGCTGATCCATTTCCTGCGCAAGCAGAGCCATGTCGAGAGCAGCAACCTGATCGTCGATTTCATCCAGGCGATCCTCGTCTTCTGGCAGCAGCTCGACAAGGGCGTGCTGACCCCCTATCTGCCCGAGGAGGTCTTGCGGCAGGTGCAGACCAGCGGGCCCTTTGTCGATGACCTGCATGCCCTGCTGACCAGGCTGTTCGCCGAAAAGGACATCAGCCGGGTGGAGGATCTGCTCAACTGGGACGATCATCGCCTCACCGCCTGGCTCGAACGGCAGAGCGATCTCGACCCCGGCGAGACCAACCGTTTCCGCCTCCTGGTCAACATGTACCGGCTGCTCTACCAGAAGTACAATCTCGGCTTTCAGGAGATCCGCCAGCAACTGGAGCAGGCGGCCAACTCCGGGTTCCCGGAGATGGGGCAGCTGTTGGCCGATCTGGAGATCTGCGACCCATTCCAGTGCCTGAACGCACTCCTCGACCATCTGGAATCGCTCAAGAAAACCATCTTGAGCGAGGAGGTGTTCGAGGCCAAGGAGGACATCTACTACAAGCGGCATATCGCCGTGGATATCCCCTCGGTGTACGGCCGTTACCGCGAGAAGAAGTTCGACGCCCTTTCGCTCACCTTTCGCCTCGAAAACCTCGCCAACATCTATCTGGAAAGGCTGCCCAAGCAGATCAACCTCTCCTTCATCACCAGGGCCACCTTCATCCGGATCATCAAGTGCCTGCGCTGTTACCTGCGGGCGCTCAAGATCGACGGCATCACCAGCCGCCAGCTGGAAACCTATATGTCGCTGCTCTCCGGCTCGCTGGGGATCAAGCGGTTCTCCTACACCCAGTACCTCGATATCTTCCGGGGCTTTTCGGAAGGGGTCAAGAACGTCATCTACGCCTACTACACCAATATCCACGAGAACAACCTGGCGATCATCATCCCCCAGATCGGCAACGCCAACCTGCTGGTCAAGTACCGCTCGCTCTGGGACGACGAGGATGCGGAGAGCACCAGCCACCGGCTCTCGGAATCGTTCCTCCGCGACCTCATCGCCGGCACCTTCGGCCTCCAGCACCTCGACAACTTCATCTCCCGCATCTACCAGACACTGGAGAACCAGAAGGAGCTGCTGGACGAGGAGAGCCTCGATCTCCTGATGACCTACAACCCGGAGCGGGCGATCAGCTTCCTGCACCAGAAGAACCCCCGCGCCAACAACCTGATCCTGCTTGGCAACAAGGGCTACAACCTGACCCTGCTGGCCGGCGACAACAAGCCGGTGCCGCCCGGCTTCATCGTCACCACCGAGATCTTCCGCTGCTGGCCGGTGGTGAAGAGTTTCGCCAGGGCGCGCAACGAGTTCATGGAACAGCTGCGCGGGTCGCTGAACGACATCGAGCAGAAGACCGGCCGCCATTACGGCGACCCGGCCAGCCCGCTGCTGCTCTCGGTGCGGAGCGGCGCCGCCGTTTCCATGCCCGGCATGATGGCCACCATCCACAACGTCGGCTTGAACCAGGAGATCGTCGAGGGCTTTGCCGCCGCCACCGGCCAGGAGTATCTGGCCTGGGACAACTACCGCCGTTTCCTGCAGTCGTGGGCGATGACCCAGGGGGTGGCCCGCGAGGAGTTCCAGGCCCTGATGAACGCGGCCAAGGCCCGGCACGGGGTCACGGTGAAGCGGGAGTTCACCCCGGCGCAGATGCGGGAGCTGGCCCTGGACTACCAGAAGGCGATCCGCAGCGTCGGCATCGGCATCCCCGACGATCCTTGGCTGCAGCTGGTGGGGGCGGTGGAGATGGTGCTCGATTCCTGGGAAACCGACAAGACCAGGGATTACCGGGCGCTGATGGATATGTCCGAGGCGTGGGGCACGGCG
>DHYT01000146.1:6634-6943 GCA_002415465.1 Desulfobulbaceae bacterium UBA5123 | reverse complement strand
GCAAGGGCCAGACCATCATCAAGATCCTGACCGATCACCGCCACTCCACGGCAACCATCCCCAATGCCGTCAAGAACATGGGGTACGAGGTGCAGGTAACCAAGCAAAAAGGCTATTACGAGATCCTCATCGGCTTGCCGCTCCCACCCCAAGGGCTGTCATGAAATACGACAAACTCACCAAGGCGATCAAGAAGGCGAGCAAGAAAACGGATGCGCCGCTGCCGGACGCCAAGGTTGCGGGCGAGGCCGGGGAACTGCTCGACAGCATCAACGCCCTGATCCTCGAAAACCGCTCCCTGCGTTGCAA
>DHYT01000146.1:6209-6628 GCA_002415465.1 Desulfobulbaceae bacterium UBA5123 | reverse complement strand
GAGCCCGGAAGAGCTTGAAGACGAAACCCTGATCACCCTCGACCCCATCGGCGTGGTGGCCGAATCCTTTATCCAGATCCTGGAACACCAGCGGGAAACCAACAAGAAACTCGAACTGACCATGGAGGAGATCAAGGCGATCTTCGACGCGGTGGGCTGCAGCGTGCTGGTGGTCGACGAGAACATGCACGTCCAGGCGTACAACGAGCATGCCCAGCGCCTGTTCACGGATTATGCGGGTGAGTGGAAGGGAACCTCCTGCCATCAGATCGTTTGCCGCGACAGCCGCCTGCAGCAGGAATGCCCCTTCCGCAAGGTTCTCGATACCGGCCAGCCCGTGCATTTCCCGGCCTGGCAGGTGCGCGACCGCTTCTTCGACATCGTCGCCACCCCGGTCAAGAACAAGGAGGGCAAGGTGG
>DHYT01000146.1:0-6101 GCA_002415465.1 Desulfobulbaceae bacterium UBA5123 | reverse complement strand
TTTCTGGATCGTCAACGAGAAGAACCGCGCCAAGTGCATCCATCTCCCCGCCGACGTGATGGCCGGCGGCGAGAACATCACCCTCACCGACGACACCGTACTCATCGCCCGTGACGGCTACGAACGATTGATCTCGGCCAACGCGGCGCCGATCTACGACCATGATCGGGATATAATCGGCGTGGTCATGGTCTTTCGCGACATCACCGCCGAGAAGCGGATCGAGGAGGAGCTCCTCAATGCCCGCCGGATCGAATCCCTGGGCATCCTTGCCGGCGGCATCGCCCACGANNGACTTCAACAACCTGCTCACCGGCATCCTCGGCAACATCACCCTGGCCAAGATGACGGCGGATGAGGGAACGCCGGTGGTCGAGAAACTGAGCCGGGCGGAAAAGGCATGCATGCGGGCCCGCGACCTCACCCAGCAGCTGCTGACCTTTTCCAGGGGCGGCGCGCCGGTCAAGAAAACCGCCGCCATCACCGACCTTCTCAAGGAAACCGCCCTCTTTGCCCTGCGCGGCTCCAACGTCCAGTGCCATTTCGAGATCGAAGACAATCTCTGGCCGGCAGAGATCGACGAGGGCCAGATCGCCCAGGTCATCAACAACCTAGTGATCAACGCCGATCAGGCGATGCCGGATGGCGGCATCATCACCGTCAGCGCCGGCAATGTCCAGGTCAAGAACAGCAAGCGACTGCCGCTCAAGCCCGGCCGCTACATCAAGATCACCGTGCGGGACACCGGCGCCGGCATCAATGCGGCCAACATCGACAAGATATTCGACCCCTACTTCTCCACCAAGAAGACCGGCAGCGGCCTTGGCCTCGCCTCCTGCTACGCCATCATCAAGAAGCACGACGGCTATATCCATGTCGAATCGCAAAATGGACACGGGGCCGCCTTCACCTTCTATCTGGCCGCCTCAAGCACGCAGGTGGTCGATCTTCGCGAGGAAGCCCAGGACAACGGCGATGAACAGACCGGCCGGATTCTGATCATGGATGACGAGGAGATGATCCTGGAACTGACCCGTGAACTGCTGAGCAGTCACAACTTCGCGGTGTCGGTGAGCAGAGACGGCAAGGAGGCCATAGCCGCCTACCAGGATGCGATGCGGGAAGGGAACCCGTTCGACGTGGTGATCATGGATCTCACCATCCCCGGCGGCATGGGCGGCAAGGAGGCGATCCAGAAGCTGCGCCAGATCGACCCGTCGGTAAAGGCCATCGTCTCCAGCGGCTACTCCATGGACGCCGCCATGTCCGATTTCGAAAGCCACGGCTTCGTGGCGGTGGTGCCGAAGCCCTACAAGGCAGGCACCCTGCTCCGGGTCATCCGGGAAGTGCTGGCAATGGACGACGAAACCGACTGACCCTTCCCGGCGGCCCCTAACGCCAATTCCGGATCAACTCCACCAGCAACCGCACGCCGACCCCTGAAGGCCCCTTGGGGATATAGGACTTTTCGGTGAAATCCCAGGCGGTGCCGGCAATATCCAGATGCGCCCACGGGGTCTTGCCGACAAATTCCTGCAGAAAGGCGGCACCGGTGATGGTGCCGGCGTCACGCTTGTCGACATTCTTGAGGTCCGCCACCGTCGACTTCATCTGCTTGCTGTATTCCGGCGCCAGCGGCAACCGCCAGAGCGGCTCGCCGCTCCGCTCCCCGGCGGCAAGCAACCGCTCCACCAGCTTGTCGTCGTTGCTCAACAGGCCGGTGCGATGATGGCCGAGGCCGACGATGACCGCGCCGGTGAGGGTTGCCAGATCGACCACCGCGGCGGGCTTGAACTTCTCGATCCCGTAGGCCAGGGCATCGGCAAGGATCAAGCGCCCCTCGGCATCGGTGTTCAGCACCTCCACGGTTTTACCGCCGTACTGGGTGATCACGTCGCCAGGCTTGATTGCGCCGGGGCCGGGCATATTCTCGGTGGCCGGGACAATGGCGACCACGTCAAGCCGCTTCGGCCGCTCCTCGCCCACCGCCGCCATGGCCGCCAGCACCGCCGCGCCGCCGCACATGTCGTACTTCATCTCGCCCATGCCGGCGGCCGGCTTCAGGGAAATGCCGCCGGAGTCAAAGGTGAGCCCCTTGCCCACCAGGAGGAGGGTCGGCACCTTCTTGCCGGTGCGGTACTCGAGCACCACCATTTGCGGCGGCTCGTCCGAGCCCTGATTGACGCCCAGCACGCCGCCCATCTTCAGCTTCCGCATCGCCGCCTTGTCGAGCACCTTGCAGCGGAAACCGTAGCGCGTCGCCAGCCCCTTGCCGTACTCGGCAAAATGACCGGGGGTCCAGAAATTCGCCGGCTCGTTGGCCATGTCCCTGGCCACGCACGCAGCCTCGGCGGCGGCCCTGCCCAGCCGCACCCCGCGCCGCGTCGCCGCCGCATCCTTGCCGCTATAAAAGGAAACCGCGTCGATCCGGCCCGGCGCCTCGTCATCCTCCTGCCGGCTCTTGTACTTCAAGAAGCGGTAGCCGCCCAGAACCACCCCCTCGGCCAGACATTCTCCTATCTCATCCGCCTTCATCCCGGCGAGCTCGGGCGCCACCAGCAGCAACCGGACGGCCTTGGTCTTGACGGCGCAGGCAACGGCGACCCCGGCCGCCTTACGCACGGTCTCCCGCCCTGGCTGCTCCTTGCCAAGCCCCACCACCAGCACCCGGGTCGCCCCGTTCTTCTTGCCATCGCCGGCCGGGTAGTAGAGAAGGGTCTCCCCTTCCTTGCCGGCAAAATCCCCGGCGGCAAAGGCCCGGCCAATCATGGCGTCGACCTCCCTGTCGTGGCAGGCCGGCGCCTTTTTCTTTTCACCCTGCCGGACAAAATAAACCGCCAGATCACTCTTGCATTGCTGCGGCGCCGTCTGCACAACCGTAAGTTTCATGGAGCACTCCTTGATCGCTGCCGGGAATTTTCATCCCATTGATGAGGTTCTTGGACACGATAACGGCCGCGGCCGAACCGGAACCGCGATAACCATACTATGAATCGATCCATCCAGGCAAGCGGCCGAAACAGTTTGTCTTGCCCATGATTTTCCTGTACAGATAGACTTAAAAAACTACCATCGGCAATCCCTGACACCATCCACCCGATCCGCGCCGCCGTGCGGCTTCGGGCCGCGCTCACCACGGAGGCAGTTACCTTGACCTATCAACTCATCATGGCGGTTGGCCTGGCAATCACCATATCCGCCCTTTGCAGCATCTTCGAGGCGGTACTCTATTCGATCCCCCGAAGCCAGATCGAGGTATTGGCACGTTCCGGCAAGCTTTCCGGCCGGATCCTCAAAAAACTGAAAAAGGATATCCACAAGCCGATCATCACCATCCTTACCCTCAACACCATCGCCAACACCATGGGCGCGGCGGTGGCCGGCGCGTCGGCGGCGGTGGTCTTCGGCGACCGGCATCTCGGCCTCTTCTCCATCGTCTTCACCGCCGCCATCCTCCTCTTCTCCGAGATCATGCCCAAGACCGCCGGCGTCGCCTACTACCGGACCCTTGCCCCTTGGATCGCCCTGCCCCTGATGGGGATGGTCAAGCTCATGTCGCCGATCACCTGGATCATCCAGACCATCACCCGCCTGGTCTTCGGTCATGGCTCCGACGCGCTGGTTTCTGCGGAAGAGCTGGAGGCGCTGGCGATCATGAGCAGGAAAACCGGCGCCATCGACCCGCAGCAGGAACAGGTGATCAGCAACATCCTCTCCCTCAAGAACAAGACCGTCAGAAACGTGATGACCCCGCGCACCGTCACCTTTACCCTGCTTGAGCATCTCACCGTCGACGAGGCGATCCAGTCAAAGGAAAACTGGCACCTGCACAGCCGGGTGCCGGTGTACGACAAGGACCCCGACGACATCGTCGGCATCGTCCTCAGGAAGGACGTTCTGTTGAGTTCCGCCGAGGACAAGGGCCAACGCCCGCTCAGCGCCCTGATGCGGCCGGTGCATTTTGTTCCGGAGGCCGCGCCGCTCAACACCACCCTCATCGAATTCTTCGAACGGCGGCACCACCTCTTCGTGGTGGTGGATGAATACGGCAGCTTTACCGGCGTGATCAGCCTTGAGGATATTCTCGAAGAGATCATGGGGCAGGAGATTCTTGACGAGTCGGACCCGATCAAGAGCATGCGGGAACTGGCGCGGCTCAAGAAACGAGCCCGCACCGCGGACGGTAACGGCGGCGGCAAGTAGGGCAAGACGGGTCGGCGGCCGCCACGGTGCGGCCGCCTCGTTCTAGAAGAGGACGGTCAGGTAGGCGAGGAGCAGGCCGCCGATCAGCAGGTTGATGCCGAGAAAATTCTTAAACGACACCATCCCCTCGAAATCCTCCAGGCAGAGCCGCCAGAAGATATAGCATCCGGCGATGGCGCCGTTCAGCAGAAAGAAGGCGGACAGAATCTGCACCGGAAAGTCGGGGATGGTGAAGGAGAATATCTCCAGGAAGTCCAGTCCGACCTGCCGGCCGAAGGTGGGGATGAAATCCCCGATGCCGGTGGCGAAATAACTCATCCGGTAGACAAGCTCGCCGGTGAAGGCCATGGGGATGAAGATCGGCACCAGCGGCGCAAATCGGCCGAACATCGGATCCTCGCTGATCCCGAACAGGTGCGTGCCGTAGCGAATCACCCACAGGACCACCAAGAAACCCACCACCAGCAACAGACTGAAGATCACCGCCTCCGAATACGGCCCGAAACTGATACTCTCCACCATTGCGTGATAAAACGGCTTCTCGCGCAGAAAGCGGGCCAGCTGCGAGCCGATCAGGAAGGGCACGATATAGGTGCAGGTGATGTACCGTCCCTTGTTGCGGATCAACTCGGCATAGGGATTACGGAGCAGGAACTGCGGCGAGTCGCGATGGCAGAACGGCAGGCAGTGGCCGCAAACCAGACAGTGCAGGTTGTTCCTGACGTTGTACGCCCCCAGATACACCGGACACCCTTTTTTACCGTTCTTTCCCTTCTGGCAGGCAAAGGTTTCACACCCCCGGCACTTCTCGTGATCGGGACGGAATTCGGTGATGGAGAGGGTGGCGGCGGCGCCGCTGATCCGGCCCAGCGGACAGAGATGCCTGCACCAGGCCTGGCCGGGATAAAGGATGCTGAACAGGGCCGCGCCGCCGAGGATGGAAAGCACCAGCCAGGAGGTGCCGGCCGGCGAGTAGTCAAGGGCGGCCACCACCTCGATCCAGATGATCAGGGCGAGCAGGATGACCGAGGTGTAAACCCCGTACTTCCGCAAAAAATTCGGCACCGGCAGGGCCAGGGTCAACCCTTTGCGCTGCAGGAAGACGCCGAGGCCTGGGAAGGGGCAGATGCCGCACCACATGCGGCCGACAAAGAACCAGGAGAGCACGATTCCGGGCCAGAGGAGACCCCAGGTCAGGAAGACGGCGACGTTGCGCTCCGCCTCCTGCGGCCCGTACAGGCCGGAGATGACGACCACCACGAACAGGAAATCACCGAAGGTCCGCAGGTAGGCGTAATGATGCCTTGCCGCCAGAAACCGCCGGAAGGCGGGAAATATCCGGAAAAGATCAAGCTGCCCTTCCTCTCCCGAGGAGATCAGGCTCCGTAACGCGCGCGTCCACCAAGTCACAATGCGCCTATGCAACCTCCTCTAAGGTTACCCGCATGCGGATCGTCTTCTCTTCACGCAGGATTTCGATCTCGATCTCCTCCCCCACCCGATGCCGGTCAAGTTCATTGCGCAAGTCATCGTAGTTGCTGACCGCCACCCCGTTGACGCCGGTGATGACGTCGCCGATGACAATCTCGCGGCCGCTCTGCCGGATGCCGCGAAGCCCGATTTTTGCGGCGCTGCTGCCCTCGCGGACCTTGATGATCAACATCCCGTTGATGCCGAGGCGATGGGTAATGCTCTCGCTGGCCAGGGTGACGCCAAGCCCCGGCCGGATCACCCGGCCGTAGCTGATGATCTCGGGCACCGCCCGGCTGACCTCGTCAACCGGCACCGCGAAACCGATTCCGGAGCTGCCGCCGCTGGGGCTGTAGATCGCCGTATTCACGCCGATCAGCCGCCCGGCGCTGTCCAGCAGCGGTCCGCCGGAATTGCCGGGGTTGATG
>DHYT01000117.1 GCA_002415465.1 Desulfobulbaceae bacterium UBA5123 | reverse complement strand
GCGCCGATGGCTTGAAGCCAATCCTGACGACGAGTTAGCCACAGAGGTTCGATGCCAACTGACCTCGGGACCCGAGCGCCACGCCGCTTGTACGCGTGAATATCTGGGCTGGGGTGTGTTCGCGCTGATGCCGCGGTGAGGAGGGGATTCCCGGGCCACCCTGGGTTGACTCAGTCAAGCCTCTCCTGTTTTTCGCCAACATCACAATACCACTCCTGTGCGCGGCGGGGTTTGATCCCGGTCAGGTTGCGTCGAGCTTGTCCAGGTTGCGGCGTTGTTCCTGGCGTTCGAGAAGGGCGAGGCTTTCCCGGATGGTGACGATGGCCTGCTCCAGCGCTTGGGAGTGGTCGGTGTCTTCGTTTTCGAAGTCGATATGGTGCTGCTTGAGCAGCAGTTCGAGTTTGCGGCTTTTTTCAAGGAGCTTGAAGGTTCGCTCGTGCAGGACGTTGAGGGAATTGCCGATAATTTTGAGTTGTTTGTCGTAGGATTTGTCCAGGTTGTCGGCCAGGTTGAGGGCGATGAGGTGGTAGAGATTCTTGCCCAGTTCCTGGTTGCGGTCGGTGAGCGACCAGTCGAGCTCCAGCACCGTCACCCCTTTTTCGCCGGCCACCACGTCGGCGTTTCTGATCGCCCCCCGCAAGACCCCCAGCGCGCCGAAGCATTCCCCCCTGGTTGAGTTGTGAATCACCTTGGGCTGGCCGTTGATATCGGTGACGATATTCGCCTGCCCTTCCAGCACCCAGTAGATCATCTGGTCGATCTGGCCCTTGCCGATGAGCTTGGCGCCGGGCTTGAAACGCTTCAGCTCCAGGTAGGCGATGCCGTCGTTGCCGGCGAGGCGCGGCAGCAGGGCGCGGATGCGTTTGTCCGGGAAAACCGTGGCGAAGTGTGGAATGATCTCGAGGAGTTCGGCCTTGACCGGATTTTCGGCCCTGGCAAAGGTGAGAAGCGCTGCAACGATGGCATCGTGTTTGGCGGAATCCATGGCACTGTTTCCCTTGGTGGAGAGTGGCGCGTTTCCCGGCCGGTTGGCCGAGGCTGGCGCGATGCTGGTTTCTGCGGGTGCTTGCTTAAACAATAACAAAAAGGTCAGGGGGATGTCTTGGGAAAAGGACGCGCCTTTTTCATGAGGATCAGGTCGCCCATGGCGGCGCGGCGGGGGGCGGCGTCGCCGGCAAGCGCGCCGACATGCTCCGCGACCACCGGGCATTTGACGGTGAGCAAAAAATAGATGGGCGCGTCGCTTTCGGAGAGGGATTCGAAGTTGCCCTGCCCCTTGCTGATGATCAGGTCGGCGCCATGGAAGCGGTCGAGAAACTCGCCGGCGCAATCGGCAAGCGGGGTGCCGGGGCAGTCGGTGCCGTTGCTGATCACGGAGCTTCTGCGGTCGAGGCCGCAGGCGCGGGCGTCGGCAACCAGGGCGTCGTTGATGATGGGGCGCTCCTTGACCGCCACGGTGATCTTCTCGGCTCCCAGCTGCTCGATCAGCAGCCCGTCGAAAACGATCTCGCCGCAGTTGTCGGCCAGATAGAGGATGGAGGCGGCCCTGGCGGCGTCCTGCCGGAACTGGTCGTAATCGTTGATGGCGAGGGGTTGGGCGAGGCAGTTGTCGATGGCGCGGCGGGCGTCAAAGTCCTGGTGCGCCCCGTAGTCGATGATGTTGCCGGCAATGGCGAACTTGATGGCGGCAAGGAGCGGGTCGCCGGCCTCGTCGACGCGGGCCCTGGCCAGGGGCAGCAGGTCGAGGGCGATGCGGGTACTTTCCTCCTTCAGTTCGCGGTAGGGGTCGGGGCGGCCGGATGTCTCGGCGATCATCCGGTAGAGGGCGACCGCGTTTTCCGGCGGGCTCGCGCCGAGGTCGAACTCGGCGAGCAGGCGGGCGGCGCGGTGGAGAATCTGCTGCTGCAGTGCCGGGGAGTCGGTGGCGATGCGGGCGGCGCTGAGGGCCTGGCGCATGAAGCAGGGCAGGCAGTCGAGGGAGGTTTGCATGGTTCAGGGGCGGTCGGCGGTTGGTTTCAGGAGGTAGTCGTGCTTGATGTTGCCCAGGGCGGCGAAGATGTTGCCCTTGATGCTTTCGTCGTGCCGGTACAGGTCGGTGAGCAGGGTGCGCACCGTGCCCCGTTTGGATTCCTCGGAGAGCGGGCAGGGGTTCGGCACCGGCGTCACCCCGATCGCCCGGCCCAGGGCGCGGATCTGTTCCTTTTCGAGGTAGGCCATGGGGCGGATGAGGGCGAGGTTGCCGTCGAAGAGGTCCTGCCTCGGCACCATGGTGCTCAGGTTGCCGCTGTAGAACATGTTGAGGAACAGGGTTTCGATGATGTCTTCCTTGTGGTGGCCGAGCGCCACCTTGTTGCACCCCTTTTCGCGGGCCAGTTCGAAGAGCCGGTTGCGCCGCTTCTTGGCGCAGTGGTAGCAGCCGCTCTTGCCGTTTTCGGCCTGCATGGCCTTGACGCCGAAGTCGGTGCGCTCGATGAGGTGGGGGATGTCGAGGAGCTGAAACTGCTCCTCCATCAGGCGCGGCCCGTCGCCCCCGAAGCCCATGTCGATGTTCGCCGCAAGCAGGGAGTAGGTGATGGGCGCCTTGCGCTGCCAGTGGCGCAGCAGCCAGCTCATCACCAGGCTGTCGATGCCGCCCGAGACGGCGAGCAGCACCCGGTCGCCGTCGGCCAGCATCCGGTAGTCATGCATCGCCCGACCCACCAGCCGGTTGACGGCCTTGTCGAGGGCGACCGCCGACGGCTCGGGGGGAGGGGGCGCCAAAGGGTGTCGGTGCTGCATGTCGCGGCCGGCTTAGGGCTGGCGAAGCTGCGGGCAGGCTTCGAAGCGTTGGCGGATGCCCTCGGTGGCGAGGTCGGCGGCGGTGATCCATTTGAACTTGCGTTTGGCCGCGCCGGAGAAGGAGAGCAGGTTTTCAAAGAGTGATTTCTGGGTTTCGTCGAAGAAGCCTGAGCAGATGGTGCGGCCGCTTTTCGTCGCCATCAGCTTGAAGTCGAAGGCGACCGAGGCGGGCTGGTCGGCCGAGTAATCGCCGCCGACCCGCTCGACAAAGCGGTTCACGGTGGTAAGCAGCACCGCGTCCGCGGCCAGGCGCTGGCCGATCTCGCGGGCCTGTTCGGCGCGGCTCTTGCGGTAGCTCTCGCCGAGGGACTCGTGCTGTTCGGCGGAGATGACCTTGACGTTGTCCATCTCGGCAAAGTAGTCGGCCAGGAGGCGATTCATCGTTTCTGCGCCACGGGCGAGCTGTTGCGCCCGTTCGAGGTTGGTCTGGTCGTCGCTGCTCACCAGGGTTTCCACCGGCAGCACGATAATCGTCAGTTGTTCGGAGGGCGGGGCCGGGGCGGGCGCCTTTTTGCTTCCGGCGCAACCGGCCAGCAGGAGGAGGGAGAGGGCCACGGTGGTGATGACGGCTTGTATTTTCACGGGGATTCCTTTGGTTTTGCGTTGATGGGATTACAGCATGCCTTTGGAGGAGAGTACCCCCTTGGCGCGCGGCTCCGCGCCGCAGGCATGGTCCAGCGCCTTGGCCAGCGCCTTGAAGATCGCTTCCAGGATATGGTGGCTGTTGTCGCCGTGGGCGAGTTCCACGTGGAGGGTGATGCCGGCATGGAGGCTGAAGGCGCGCAGGAACTCCTGGGCGAGGGCGGTGTCGAAGCTGCCGACCTTCCGGTCCGGGACCGTCACCCCGTAGTGAAGATAGGGGCGGTTGGAGATGTCGAGGGTGACCCGGACCAGGGTCTCGTCCATGGGCAGGGCGAAGTGGCCGTAACGGCGGATGGACTTGCCGTCGCCAAGGGCCTTTTTGAACGCCTGGCCGAGGCAGATGCCCAGGTCTTCGACGGTGTGGTGGTCGTCGACCTCGGTGTCGCCGGTGGCCTTGATGGTCAGGTCGAAAAAGCCATGGACCGCGAAAAGGGTCAGCATGTGGTCCATGAACGGAACCCCGGTGCTGATGGCGGCCGCGCCTTTGCCGTCGAGGGTGAGGGCCAGGCGGATATCGGTTTCCTTGGTCTGGCGATGGATTTCGCTCTGCTTCTTCGGGCGTGATGCGGCCATCGGGAACTCCTGTGGGATGTGGTTGCTTTGCGCCGAAACGCCTGTTCGGGTCGGCGGTCGGGGCGAAATGGTTGGCTGCGGGTTCGCGGGCGATGAAATTATCCGATAACTTTACCAATTATATGGAGAGGGTGGCAATAATTTCTCGGGCTTTTTCAGGAATATTTAACAATATAAGTAGACGGGGCGGCGACGATTCGGTTATTCCGCACCGGAGGCTGTCGCAACGGATCGGAATGGCTTTTTTTTTGTTGACAAGCCTCCGGGGTCTTGGTTATATAGCCGACGTTTTACGGACATCAATTTCTCCGAGCGGGAATAACTCAGTGGTAGNNGGTAGAGTGCAACCTTGCCAAGGTTGAAGTCGCGAGTTCAAATCTCGTTTCCCGCTCCATTCAAACGCGAAAAAAAGGTTCGAGCCTGCTCCGAACCTTTTTTACTTTTTGATGATTCGTGTCGATTCCGTTTGTGGTTGCTGCCAAGTCTGGTCGCCTTCATGAATCGTATTTAGATTCATCAAAGAAATAAGTCAGAGGAATAGAAAGATGAAGACATATTTGACTCCGGTCAAGGAAATTGAAAGAAAATGGTATGTCGTTGACGCGCAAGAGAAAGTGCTTGGCCGTCTTGCCACCGAGATTGCTACCCGGCTGCGCGGCAAGCATAAGCCCAGCTATTCCACCTTCATGGACAACGGCGATTTTATCGTCGTGATCAATGCCGAGAAGATCAAGCTCACCGGCAAGAAGTGGGACGACAAGAAATACTACCGTCATTCCGGCTACATGGGCGGCATCACGGAGATCAACGCCAAGGACCTCCTCGAGAAGGAGCCCACCGACCTGATCGTCAAGGCCGTCAAGGGCATGCTTCCCAAGAACACCCTTGGCCGGGCGCAGTTGAAGAAGTTGAAGGTCTATGCCGGTGGCGAGCATCCCCACATGGCACAGAACCCCGAGACCTTGGAATTATAAGAAACCAGGCCCGCGCGGGTCTGAAACATTGTAAATGGAGTTAAGGAATGGCAGATAACCGTTACTACGCCACTGGAAAAAGAAAAACCGCCATCGCCAGGGTTTGGCTCAAGCCCGGCACCGGCGCCATCCAGGTAAACAACCAGAGTGTTGACGAATACTTCGGCGGCCTTGTCGTCCGTGGTCGCGCCAACCATCCCTTTGCTCTGACCGACACCGTCGGCAAGTATGACGTGGTCGCCACCCTTCGCGGCGGCGGCAAGTGCGCACAGGCCGATGCCCTCCGGCACGGCATCTCCAAGGCGCTCCTCGACGTGAACACCGAAATGCGTTCTCCCTTGAAGAAGGCAGGCCTCCTGACCCGTGACTCCCGCGCCAAGGAGCGGAAGAAATACGGACGGAAAAGCGCTCGGGCCCGCTTCCAGTTCTCCAAGCGTTAGGATTCGTATTCGGCCTCAACGCAGGTCGGCGGCAAGATGCCGCAACAGTGGCTTAAAAAAGGGAAGACGATGTTCTTACATCGAACTTCCCTTTTTTATTTTATCTTTGGCAGGTTGCCGGGGGAGATCCGGCGATCACCGCACGCAAGACAAGTGAAGAGGGAAACATGACACGAGTAGGACTGGTTGGCGCCTCTGGCTACACCGGCGCGGAGTTGGCCCGGATTCTTTGCAATCATCCCCATGTTGAACTGACGGTGGCGACCTCCCGTCAGCATGCCGGCAAACCCCTCTCCGAGGTGTTCCCGCACCTGCGCGGCAAGGTGGATCTGGTGTGCGAGGATGTGGTCGCCGACGCGCTGATGGATCGCGCCGACCTCTTCTTTCTGGCGGTGCCGCACAAGACGGCGATGGGGCTTGTCCCCTCCTTTCTGGCGGCGGGCAAGAAGGTTGTGGACCTGAGCGCCGATTTCCGCATCCGTGACGCAGCGGTCTACGAGGCATGGTATCAACCGCACAGCGCCGTGCAGTATCTCTCCGAGGCGGTTTACGGCCTGCCCGAGCTCTACCGCGATCAGGTCGCGAAGGCGCGGCTGGTGGCCAACCCCGGCTGTTATCCCACCAGTGTCATCCTTGCCCTCGCCCCCCTCCTGAAGGCCGGCGTCATCGATCCGGCCACCCTGGTTGTCGATTCCAAGTCCGGCGTTTCCGGGGCCGGGCGCGGCGCCAGCGTCGGCAGCCTCTACTGCGAGATGGGCGAGGGGTTCAAGGCCTACAAGGTCGGCGAGCATCGTCATACCCCGGAGATCGAGCAGGAGATCAGCCAGCTTGCCGGCAAGCCGGTGGTTATTTCCTTTACCCCGCATCTGCTGCCCATGTCGCGGGGCATCCTGAGCACCATCTATGCGGGGCTGCGCGAGGGGCACGACGAGGGGATGATCCGTACCCTCTATGAGGATTTTTACCGGCGGGAAGCCTTTGTCCGCATCTGTCCGGCCGGGGATTTCCCGGCCACCCAGTTTGTCCGGGGCAGCAACTGCTGCGATATCGGTTTCAAGGTCGACCGCCGCACCGGCCGGATCGTCATTGTCTCGGCCATCGACAACCTGGTCAAGGGCGCCGCCGGACAGGCGGTGCAGAACATGAACCTGCTGTGCGGCCTTCCCGAAGGCGAGGGGCTGGGGCAGGCGCCGCTGTTCCCCTGAAGATGCGAAATATCAAGCTACTGATCGCCTTTGACGGCACCGCCTATGCCGGTTGGCAGTGGCAGCCGGACGCGCCGACGATTCAGGGCGTGCTGGAGGAAAAGCTCGCCGTCATGACCGGCGAGAAGGTGACGGTATGGGGCGCCGGCCGCACCGACGCCGGGGTGCATGCCCTGGGGATGGCGGCCAACTTCCAGACCGGGGCGAGGATTCCCTGCGAGGGGTTCCGGAAGGCGTTCAACAGCATGCTCGACCCGGATATCAGGGTGCTCGACGTTACCGAGGTCGGGGATGATTTCCATGCCTGCCACAGCGCCGTGGCCAAAACATATTTTTACAACATGATCCACGGCCGGGAGCCGCTGCCCTCTGAACGCCTCTACAATTCGGCCTTCCGGGGGCATTTTGCACTTGACACCATGCGGGCATGTCTGGAAAGTATCATTGGCGAACATGATTTCTCCAGTTTCGAGGCCGTCGGTTCGCGTGATCCCAGCCGGCCTGGAGGCCGGGGGGCGGTGCGGCGCATCCATGCGGCCGCCATCAATGCCGATCCGCACTGTCCGGGGCGGGTGCTGTTCAGCATCACCGGGGACGGTTTTTTGCGGCACATGGTGCGCAATATTGTCGGCACCCTGGTCAGGGTGGGGCAGGGGAAGATGAGCATTGCCGAATTTCAGGCGGTATTGGCGGCGCGGGATCGTAAATTCGCCGGACCCACCGCCCCCGCCTGCGGCCTCTTTTTACAGCAAGTACACTATGATCCCCTTCCCTGAGCCGAAGGCCCCGTGCGGGTTCGAGGCGGCGAGGGTGATCCTTGTTATCCTCCCTCGCGGCGGTTTTCCTTCCGCCCGGGAGATGGGGATGATGCAGTCGGTTATGGCGTGACGGCGGGAAAGCCGTCATTTTTATCAGCACGGAACAATCAATAGGAAGGTACATGGAGCCGCAGAGAATTTCCCTGGCAGAACGGGTTAAACAGATCAAGCCTTCACCGACCCTGNNGCCGACATCCTGAACTTCAGTGTCGGGGAGCCTGATTTCGATACCCCGGACCATGTCTGCGAGGCGGGCAAGGCGGCCATTGATGCCCGTTTTACCCGCTATACGCCGGTGCCGGGCATCCTTGAGTTGCGGCAGGCCATTGTCGAACGCTTCGCCGCCGACCACGGCTGGCAGTACGAACCGGATCAGGTGCAGGTCTGTTGCGGCGGCAAGCACGGCCTGTACAACATGTGTCAGGCCCTGTTCGGTCCCGGTGACGAGGTGCTGGTGCCCGCCCCTTACTGGGTTTCCTATCCGCCGATGATCCAGTTGGCCGGCGCGACCCCGGTGATTGTACCCTTGGCCGAGGAGAATGACTTTGATCTCGACGCCTCGATCCTGGGGCAGTACGTCACTGAGCGGACCCGCGGCATCATTATCAACAGCCCCTCCAACCCCACCGGCTCCGTCTTCTCGCGGAAGACCCTGGAGGCGATCGGCAAGATGGCCCTTGAGCGCGGCTGGGTGGTGATCAGCGACGATATCTACGATACCATCGTCTACGGCAACGAGCCGTTGCCGCATATCCTGGAGGTCGATCCCCGACTCAAGGAGCAGACCATCATCTTAAACGGCGTTTCCAAGTCCTTTGCCATGACCGGCTGGCGGATAGGCTATTCGGTGGGCCCCAAGCATATCATCGGCGCCATGAACAAGATCCAGAGCCAAAGCACCTCCAATCCGTCATCCATCGCCCAGAAGGCGGCGTTGGCGGCGGTGCGTGGCCCGCAGGATTTCCCGCTGATGATGAAGGATGCGTATCTGCCCAGGCGGGATTATATCATCAAGGAACTGGTGGCCATCGACAAGGTGACCTGTGTCGTGCCGCGGGGGGCGTTCTATGTGTTCCCCAACCTCTCCGCCTATTACGGAAAGGCATTCAAGGGCAAGGTGATCGACGGATCGGTGACGATGGCCGATTATCTGCTGGAGGAGGCCCTGCTGGCGACCGTGCCGGGCGCGGCTTTCGGGGCCGAGCCCTTTGTCCGGTTCTCTTTCGCGACCTCAATGGCGGTCATTGAGGAGGGGATGAAGCGTTTGCGGAAGGCGTTGGCCGACCTCTCCTGAGGGGGGCGCAAACAGGTGGCATGGGCCGGCCGGAATGGATTGTCTTTTATTCGGTCGGCCCGCCGCCGGGCGCCGCTTCACTGAGCGCCCAGACCCATTGATCCAAGGGGCGTTCCTTGGAGAGGGGCTTCTCCCCGTTTCGGGTGTAACATCGGTAAACCCAGCCCGACCCGCTCATGAATACCTTGATCAGTCCATGTGAAGGGTGTTCGTACCATCCTGCCGTAAAATTTCCCTGCATATCCGTATCTCCCTCGTCTTGCTCTCTCAGCGTAAGGAAAGGCGTTTGCGCTCTATGGCGCGCAATCCTGTCATTTTTTCAGTTTTGTTGAAACGGTCCTACTGGTGTAGCATGGTTTTAGCATCAACTCAAGAGAAAGGTAGGCCAACGCCATTTACCGAAATCTTGTTTAATCATCTATCCTTAGCAGTTTTTTATCTGTTTTTCAATATCGGCAACCGATCGTTGCCGCTGATCCGTTAAAAAGGGTGGGAGGAGGGGGCCGCTTGCATGCGCAAGGTTGTCGGGTCTGTGACCGACGCCGTGTTACTGCCGGGTGACGCCTGGGCGGGGCTGGCGTTACCTTGGGGTATCGCTTTCGTGGCCGACCGCCTGACAACGGGGGGGCGGCCTGGGTATGGAATTTGCAAAGCAATAAACGGATACCTCGTAAATACATGATGCTTCTACGTTGGCCCCGGCGCTGTCATCGTTGGTCGGGGTGATTCGGAAATCCGGTTGAAATGGAGGGGCGAACCCCATGCGGCTCCGCAGTAAATTTATCATTCTCATCGGTCTGGTCGTGGTTGTCTCATACGGCATTACCTTCTACCGGACGTCCTCTTTTCAACAGCAGCTGGTGATCAATCAGACGATCCGGCAGGCGAGGATGCTGCATAAGCAGATTACCCTGACCAGGAAATGGGTTGCCGATCATAACGGCATCTTCTTGTTGAAGACACCCGGCGTCGAGGCCAACCTGTTTCTGCCGGAGGCGGAAATCGTCGATGTAAAGGGCCGCCATTTTGTGAAGCGTAATCCGGCCATGGTGACCAGGGAGCTTTCCGGCTATGCGCAGCGGGAAGGGGTCAGCCGTTTTCGTGTCACCAGCCTGAAACCACTCAACCCCGGCAACGCACCGGATGATTTCGAACGTGAAAGCCTGCGTCTCTTTGAAACCGGGGTGCGCGAGCGGAGCGTGATCAGCAGCAACAGCGAAGGGAAGTTTCTCCGCTATATCGCCCCTCTGGTGGTGGAGCAGGCCTGCCTGGAGTGTCATCAGGAGCAGGGATACGCGGTGGGCGATATCCGCGGCGGCCTCAGCATCACCATCCCCGTTGATTGGGCCTTTGCCAGCATCGCCCAGAATAACCGGCTGTTGCTGTTGATCGGGATCGGCACCATCCTGGTTGTCGGCGTTGCCATTTTTCTGATGTTCGAGGTCCTGGTGGGACGGCGTCTCGGTTTGCTCGCGGTGGCCATGGAGCGCTATCCGGTGGATGGCCAGTTCGGGGAGTTGCCGGCCGGGCCGGATGAGGTGGGGCAGCTCGCCGGCAAGTTCGCCGAACTCTGCGAGCGGCTCACCGCCTCGCAATTGCAACTCGACAAGGCTCGGGAACAGGTTTTTCAAAACGAGAAACTGGTCGCCCTTGGCNNCATGAGATCAATAATCCCCTCGGCGGCATGCAGAATTGCGTGAAGAGCATGCGGGAGGACCCCGATGATCAGGAGATGGCGCTTCGCTATCTCGATCTGCTGGACAAGGGGTTGGCCAGGATCGGCCGCACCGTCCGCCAGCTGTTGAATTTCGGACGTCGCGAGCCGCTGCAGCTTAGACGGCTGGATGTGGACGAGTTGATTCGCGACTGTTTCGCGCTCATCGAGCACAGCCTCTCGGGGATAGAACTCCGTCTCGATCTCAACCTTCCCAAGCCGTATCTGGTTGACGGCGAGGCCCTGAAGCAGGTGGTCGTCAATATCGGTCTCAATGCGGTGCAGGCGATGCCGGGCGGCGGGNNCCCTTTTTCACCACCAAGGAGGTCGGTCAGGGGACCGGGCTCGGGTTGTCGATCACCTATTCACTGGTGCAGCGCATGCGCGGGGTCATCATGGTGGAAAGCGAGGTGGGGCGTGGCGCCACCTTCCGGATCAATATCCCGCAGGAGCCCGCGCCGGAAGAATAGAGCCCAGCAATGACGGCCGCCGTTCTCTATTAATTCGCCTCGCCTACTTGTCAAATCGGCGCAACTTGCGTAAAAAGATTTGGTTGGAGATGTCGGGATGATGGGGAATAGGGTTCGGTTGACTGATTTGCGGAGGGCAGATGATAACGGCGCGGATACTGTTGGTGGAAGACGATGAGATCATGCGGGTCACCCTGTATGACCGTCTCAGGAAACAGCACTGGCAGGTTGATCAGGTCGAGGACGGCAGGAGCGCCCTCAAGAGGATCGAGGCCGAGGAATACCAGCTGATCATCTCCGACATCAGAATGCCCGGCCTCGACGGCAATCAGCTGTTGGAGCAGGTGGTGCGGATTTCCCCCGGCACCGATGTCATTATGATGACCGCGTACGGATGCGCCGATGACGCGGTCACATGCCTGAAGAAAGGGGCGGCCGACTACATCCTCAAGCCCTTTGATCCCGATGACCTGATCATTCGCATCCGCCGCCTGTTCGAGATGCGGGCGATCAAGGCCCGCTGTCAGTCCTTGGAAAACAACTGCAGTCACCGCTCGCCCATTGTCGGCAGCAGTTCCGCCATCCGCAACATCCTGCAGGTCATCGGGCAGGTGGCGATGAGTGATTCGTCGGTGCTGATCACCGGCGAGTCCGGTACCGGCAAGGAGTTGATCGCCGCCGCCATCCATGCCGGTAGCCGCCGTGCCTCCGGCCCTTACGTCTGCATCAACTGCGCGGCGATCCCGGAAGGGTTGATGGAGTCCGAGCTGTTCGGCCATGAAAAGGGCGCGTTTACCGGCGCGGTGGCCCGCAAGGTTGGGCGCTTTGAGATGGCCAACGGCGGCACGCTCCTGCTGGATGAGATTGGGGACATGCCCTTGCCGCTGCAGGCCAAATTGTTGCGGGTTCTCCAGGAACGCGAGATCGAGCGGGTCGGCGGCACCCGGACCATCAAGGTGGATGTGCGCGTTATCTGCGCCACCGCCAAGACCTTGAGCGAAGAGGTGGCGAAAGGTAACTTTCGCGAGGATCTCTGGTACCGGTTGCAGGTAATCCCCGTGGAGGCTCCGGCCTTGCGCGATCGCAAGGAGGATATCCCGGAACTCTGCAATTTCTTTCTGGAGGCCTTCAGCCGCGAGCGCGGCATTTCCTTCAGGCTTTCCGATGAGGCGCGCAGGGCGCTTGCCGCCTACGACTATCCCGGCAATGTCCGTGAACTGCGCAATATCATCGAGCGGGCGACGGTGCTGGCCAACTCGGCCCTGATCGAGCCGTGGAATTTCCCCATGGAGCTCTCCGCAGGCTCCGTCGTGGAGCGGGACGCCGAGAGCCTGAAGCTGACGGTGGTCCTCGCACGCGCCGAAAAGGGCTGTATCCAGCGCGCCCTTCAGCAGACGGCCGGCAACAAGACCGATGCCGCCAAGCTTCTTGGAATCAGCCGCAAGAACCTCTGGGAAAAGATGAAACTGCACCAGATCAACTCCTGACCGATGCCGTCGGACCCGCCCCGCCTGTCACGCCTTTGCCCCGTTTGCTTCATGCCGCGCATCGCGGCTTACGGTATGGCGCGCCAGGAAAATATCTCCCGTTGCAGAAGATCGCTGTTGTAACGCTTCATCAACGCCATGGCCTCGTTGGTGGAGTGTTGTGAGAATTGCAGGCGGGTGATCTTCTCGCGCGGCAGGGTTTGCGCCTTGTGGAGCAGTTTGGCGGTGCTCAGGGAGAGGGGGATGTGGGCCGCCACGCTTTCCCGGTTGCAGTGATTGCAGACCAGGCCGCCACGGCTGGAGCTGAACCGGTATGGCGCGCCGTCGTTGTCGTGGCGGCCGCAGTCGATGCAGCCGGCCAGATGGGGCCGATACCCGAGCAGATCAAACAGTTTGATCTGGAAGAGGATGACGGTGCGGGTGAGCTGGGCGCCCTGGTCAAGGCTCCGCAGGGCCCAGGCGAGGAGATTGAAGATATTCTCGTCCCCGTCGTTTTCCTTGGTCCAGTGCAGGAGGAGTTCGCAGAGGAGGGAGGCGTTGCTGTAGCGGTCGTAATGGGCGCGGAGATTCGGAAAGCTCGCGAGCAGGTCGGCCTGGTCGATCCGCACCATGCTGGTGCGGTTGCCGGCCGTGAAATGGATCTCCAGCAGGGAGAATATCTCCAGTTTGTTGACGAACCGTTTTTTGCTTCTCTTGGCCCCCTTGGCGATTCCGGTGAGCTTGCCGAACTGCGGGCAGTAGCAGGTTACGATCTTGTCGGATTCGCCATGGTCGGAAACATTGAGGACGATTGCCGGGCTGCGCTCTGGCGGGAGGGTCATGACGGGTGGGGGCGGTTTGATTTCCGGTTCGGCGTCGATGGCCGAAGCCGGCGGGAGGGGCGGATGGTGGGATGCGGTCCCGGCATGGAAGGGGCCGATGCTAGCGGGGCTTGTTGGGCAGGGTGATGCGCACCGATTGGCCCGCTTCTCCCAAGGGCGGCAGGGTCCGGTTGTTCAGGGTCAGGTGGACGCCGCCGGCGTTGCCGATATGGAGCTTGATCTCCTGGTTGGCCTGCCACTCCCATTGTTCACCGGAGCGAAAGGTGTAGTCGCGTTGCGGGCCGTCGTCCAATGTGACCTGCAGCCAGGTCAGGTCGGTGAAGTTCGCCTTCAGGACATAGCTGAAGGCGGTTGCCTTTTTCGTGGCCAGGGCCGCCGCCGGCTTGGTTTCAACGCCTGCGGCGCTGGTGGGTGCCGGCGGCGCGGCCTGGCTCAGCGGGGGGGCTGCCGCGGCCGGCAGGCCATTGGCGTTGGCCGGCGTCGATTCCCCGGTGGCAGCGGGCGAGGGTTGCGACGGGGCGTGGGTGATTTTTCTTCTGTACGGCTCGATGATCAGGCGCGACGCCGGCACGGGTTGAGTGGTGTCGCCGATGGCTTGCGCGGCCGCCGGTTGACCGACGGCTGCGGCGGGGGCGGTCTTGTCGGCCGGCCCCTGTCCCGGCAGGGGTGCCGCCGGCGTGGCGCCGGTGCTATCCGGCTGCATCCCGGTCGTGCCGTTGCCGGCGTTTTCCACCTCCGCCGGCACGGCGGGCGGCTCAACGGCGGTCGGGGCGGTGGTGACGATTTCTTCGGCGACGGGCGCGGTTTCGGGCGTTGAATCGCCATGGAACGAGGTGTAGGCAAAGTAGGCGAAAAGGATGACCACGGCGGCGATGAGGATCTGCCGCCCGGTGGTGAACGGTGAGGCCTCGGCCAGTGTTTCCCCGGGCAGGATCCGCCTCTTGGCCCCTTTTCTCCCGGCATAATCGTTGGGGTCGGGGCCGGGAACGGGCTGGAAGAGGCTCAACGCCTTGTCGGCATCCAGATGCAGGTGGTTGGCGTAGATCTTGATAAAGCCCCGGACAAAGACCTCGGCCGGCAGTTTGTCGTAATCGTCATCCTCCAGGGCCTGCAGGGTGCCGATATGGATACAGGTCGACTCCGCCACCGATTCCAGGGTCTTGTCCTGCTCGATGCGGGCGCGTTGCAGATACTGCCCCATGGTTTCGTGGGGTCCGGAGTAGATGAGATCCTTGTGCGGCGGCGTGGCCTCGGTGGGTGCGGTTGTCATGATAGTAGTTACCTGGCGGGTCTGCGGGCGTTACTGCGGGGCGATATCACAGATACTCATTGATGTCGGCCTGTTCGCGTAACTGTCGCACCCACGTGGTGAAGTTTTGTTGTAATTCTTCCTCGTACAGTTTCTTGCGGATATCTTCTTTCACGGTCTCGTAGGGCGCCTTGTTGACCACGCCGCCTTGCTTGCTGGCCACCAGCTTGAAGAACTGGAAGGAATTCGGCGCTTCCACCACCGGGCTTATCTCGCCTGCCTTGACGGCCAGGATCGCCTCCCGCATGTAGGGCGCCATCTCATCTTTTTTGAATACGCCGATGTCGCCGCCATCCACCGCCGAGGGCAGGTCGGATTTCTTTCTGGCCAGTTCCTCGAAGTTCTCACCCTTGCCGGCCAAGGCCGCGAGATTGTCGATGATCGCCCGCGCCTCCTCCCTTGTCCGGCCCTGCCCGTTCTCTCCCCAGACGACGCCTATCTGCTGGATATGGAAGCCGTCCGCCGATGTTTCGCCGGTGAACTGTTTGTCGTAGTAACTCCGCACCTTGTCATCGGTGATCACGACCTTGGAGCGCACGTCGAAGTTGATCAGCTTGGACTGGAGGAGCTGGATGCGGATCATGGATCGATAATGCTCCTCCGAATCGCCCATCCGGGCGATCTCGGTGCGGAATATCTCGCGGGTGATGCCTTTTGCGTCGAGCATCTGCTGGATGTTGGCGTCAAGTTCCTGGTCGCTCACCGCGAAGCCCAGTTGTGCCGCCCGCTGCTCGACGATCTTTTTGTCGATCAGGCTCGAGAGCATTTCCTTGCGGGCCGCCTGGATGGCCTTGTCCACTTGCGCCGGTGGCGCTTCGCGGCGAATTTTCTGGAAGATCGCCGCGCCCTCGTCCTGCAAATCCTTGAGGGTGATGACATCCTCGTTGACGGTGGCGACGATGCGGTTGACGGTCTCGGCCCGGCCGGGTGAAGGAGCGGCAAGGGTCAGGAGGCACAGAAAGGCCAGCAAGAATTTTATGGTCAAGGTATGGGAAGACATCGGCTCCTGCTGCATTGAAGGAATTTATGCTAAATATAACCGAATTTTAAGTGGTTAGGGAATTACCTATATTTAGTAGCATTCTACTGGACGCCGTGCAATATCTTTTTGGCCTCCCGGAGAATCGCCTCGGCCGAGTTTGCGGCGGTTCGCACCACCAGACGGCCGTCCGGGGTGAGTTTGACGTTTCCCTTGGATTGCTTGATAAGGATCAGGATCCGCTCGGGCGCAACCGGCGTCCGTTCATGGAAATGGAAAACCAGGGTGGCCGGGCCCTGTTCGAGCTTGGTGATCTTCAGCTTCTTCAATTCCTCCTTGAGCGAAACCACGGCCAGCAGATTGGCGGTTTCCTCGGGCAGCGGCCCGTAGCGGTCGATGAACTCATCTTCCAGATCGGCCAGTTCCTCGGGGGTGGTGATGCTGGTCATCTTCCGATAGGCGATATAGCGCTGGTCGGAATCCGGGATGTACCGGGCCGGGATGTGGGCGGCGATGGTGAGGCTGATCTCCGGGTCAACCTCTTCCTCGATGGTCGTTTCGCCGGTTGCCGCCTTGCGTTTGAGGTATTCCACGGTTTTTTGCAGGAGATCGAGGTAGAGGTCGTAGCCCACCGCGGCGATGTTGCCGCTCTGTGAGGCGCCGAGGATGTTGCCGCCGCCGCGGATCTGCAGGTCGCTCATCGCCAGTTTGAAGCCTCCGCCCAGTTCGTTGTAGTCCATCAGCGCCCGCAGCCGCTGCTGCGCGTCCCTGGAAAGCCCGTCAAGCGACGGCACCAAAAGATACGCATACGCCTGTTCGCTGCTGCGGCCAACCCGGCCCCTGAGCTGATAGATCTCGGCCAGCCCCATCCGGTCGGCGCGGGTGATGATGATGGTGTTGGCGTTGGGGATGTCCAGGCCCGACTCGACGATGGTGGTGCAGACCAGCACGTCGATATCCTTGCGGACGAAGCGGACCATGATCTCTTCAAGCTGTTTGGGGGGCATCTGCCCGTGGGCCACCGCCACCCTGGCGGCGGGGGCCAGGTTCTGCACGGTTCGCGCCATCTCGTGGATGGTCCGCACCCGGTTGTGGATCAGAAACGCCTGGCCGCCGCGTTGGAGTTCGCGGGCCACCGCCTCCTTGATCACCAGTTCGTCATAGCGGGCGATGAAGGTCTTGACGCTGCGGCGGTGCTGGGGCGGCGAACTGATCACCGACAGGTCGCGGACCCCGAGCAGGGAGAGTTGCAGGGTGCGCGGGATAGGGGTGGCGGTGAGGGTGAGGACGTCGATCTTGCTCCGCAGTTGTTTAAGCTTTTCCTTGTGGGTGACCCCGAAGCGGTGTTCCTCGTCGATGATCAGCAGGCCAAGCTGGCGGAAGGAGACGTCCTTCGACAGCAGCCGGTGGGTGCCGATGACCACGTCGACGGCGCCGGTGGTGATCCCGTTGAGGATCTTCTTGCCCTCGGCGACGGAGCGGAAGCGGTTCAGGCATTCCACCCGCACCGGGAAGCCGTGAAAGCGCTCCTTGAAGGTTTCGGCATGCTGCTCGGCGAGCACCGTGGTCGGCACCAGCACCGCCACCTGTTTGCCGTCGCCGACCACCTTGAAGGCGGCGCGGATGGCGACCTCGGTCTTGCCGTAGCCGACATCGCCGCACACCAGCCGGTCCATGGGCCGGTCGGAGGTGAGGTCGTCGATGACGTCGTTGATCGCCTTCAGCTGGCCCGGGGTCTCGTCGAAGGGAAACGATTCCTCAAGCTCCTGATAGAGTTCGTCGGGCGGCGAGAAGGTGTAGCCCTTTTCCAGTTGCCGGCGGGCGTAGAGGTCGAGCAGGTCCTGAGCCACCTTCCAGACCGCCTCCTTGACCTTCTTCTTGCTGGCCGCCCATGCCTTGCCGCCCAGCTTGTCCATCTTCGGGGGCTTGTCGGACAACCCCTGATACTTGTGGACCGAGTTCAGCCGGTCGATGGGCACATAGAGCTTGTCGTTGCCCTGATAGACGATTTGCAGGAAATCGTTGGCCACCCCCTTCAGCTCCATGGTCAGCAGGCCTTCATAGGTGCCGATGCCGTGGGTCTGATGGACGATGGTGTCGCCGACCTTCAACTCGTCGAAGCGGACGGCGGAGGCCGGAGGCCGTTTGCCGCTCTTGCGGCCGGGGCCAAGACGGGAGGCGCCGAACAGCTCGTTTTCGGAAAGCACATGCAGCTGTTCGGCGGGCAGGTCGAAGCCGCCGGTGAGGGGGTGGCCGTAGATGAGGATGCCCTCCCGCGAGAGGTCCGCGGGGCGCAGGGGCGGTTCCAGCACCGTGATCGGCTGGTGGTGATGCCCCAGCAGTTCCGCGAGATGCGCGGCGTGGCGCATGGAGCGGGAGGCGAACAGCACCCGGTCGCCCTGGGTCAGCCAGCCGGTGATCCGTTCGGCCAGCGGGGCGAGCAGCCCCTGTTGTCGCCGTTGCAGGTCTATCTCCTGTTTGAGCAGGGTGTGGTTGCCGCAGGCGATGTTGATGGTTTGGGCGGGGTCCATCTCGCCGGTGGCGAAATCGTGCAGTTGCAGCTGCGGATGGGCGGCCAGCGCCTGGGCGAGCTCCTCCCGGCCGAGGAAGAGGCGGCCGGGAGGCAGCGCCGGCCCCTGCGCGGCGGTCACCTCCCGGTAATTCGCCTCGATCCGTTCCCAGGTGAGGTCCACGGCCTGCGTGATCCGTTGCGGATCGTGCAGGCAGAGGATGGTTTCCTTGGGCAGAAAGGCCAGGGGGTGGCTCGGTTGGTCGTAAAAGAGGGGCAGGAAGAACTCGATGCCGGGGAAGCGGCGGCGGGATTCCAGCTGCTCGGTGATGCGGCCCAGTTGATCGTAATCCCAGCCGAGCTCTTCCCGCTGCCGGTCGAAGCGGTCGGTGAGATCGGCCAGGGGCGCCTCCCCGGCCGGGAACAGCACGTCGCTGCAGGGGAGGAGGATCGCCTCTTCCAGTTCGTCCACCGAGCGCTGGCTGATGGGGTCGAAGAAGCGGATGGATTCAACGGTGTCGCCGAAGAAATCGAAGCGGAGCGGGTATTCGAAGCCGGGCGCGAAGAGGTCGACGATCCCGCCGCGGATGCTGAATTCGCCGACCCCCTGCACCAGGGCGACGGACTCGTAGCCCGCCTCGGTCAACCGCGTCAGCAGCTGGTTGCGGTCGGTTTCCTCGTTGCGGAGGACGAACTCAACCAGATCGTTCAGCCGTTCCTTGGGCAGGGTGCGGCGCAGCAGCGCCTCGGCCGGTGCGACGACGATGAAGGGCGGCTCAGCGGTAAGGATCTTGTAGAGGGTGGAGAGGCGCCCGGCAACGGTGGCCGGTTCCGGCGAGAGCGGGGTGTAGGGCGGGATGTCGTAGCCCGGATAGAGGAAAACCGGCAGGTCGGTGAAGAGGCCGAGATCCTGTTCCAGGCGCGCGGCCTCGGTTTCGGAAGGCAGCACGCAGAGCAGCGGCCGGCCGGTGTCGGCGGCAACCCGCGCCGCCATCAGCGCCGTGCTGCCGGCGCGGAGGCCGGTGACCATGGTGACGGAAGGCGTCTTCCCGTCGCGGAAAGACGCCGTAAGGTTTTTCATAGGGCATGTGGGGATTGAGGTTGGCCTGCAGGACGTCTCGGGTCGAATCCCGGCCGGTTTCTAGGCAAGTTCCCGCAACCGCTGGATGTTTTCTTCAATCTTGGCGAGTTGTCCGCTCAGTTCGCTTTCCTTGCCCTTTTCCTTGGCAACGATATCGTCCGGGGCGTTGGCCATGAACTTGGCGTTGCCGAGCTTGCCGGTCACTTTCTTGAGCTGGGCCTCGACCTTTTCCCTTTCCTTGGCGAGTTTGGCCGTCTCCTTGTCGATGTCGATGAGCCCGGCCAATGGCACGAAGATCTCGATATCGGTGTAGATGTTCGAGGCCGCCCCCTCGGGCCTCTCGCCGCTCTGCGAGACGGCTACCTTCTTGGTCCGGCTCATGGCGCGGATGGCCGACTCGTATGCGCCGATGATGGAGGCCCGTTGCGCGTCGGGGCAGAGGATCACCGCCTCGATCTCCATGGAGGGGTGGATCTGCATCTCGCTGCGGATGTTGCGGATGGAGCCGATCACCCCCATGATCAGGGTGGCGGCGGTTTCGATCTCGTCGTTCTCCCATTCCGGTTTACAGACCGGGAACGGCTCGGTCATGATGGTGGTGCGTCGGCCGGGCAGGGCCTCCCATATCTCCTCGGTGACGAAGGGAATCACCGGGTGGAGGAGCTTGAGGGTCGATTCCAGGACGTGCAGCAGCACCGCCTGGCCGTTGGCCTTGGCTTCGGCGTCGTCGCCGTACAGGTCCGCCTTGCTCCATTCCAGATACCAGTCGCAGAACTCGCGCCAGACAAACTGGTAGAGGACGTTGGCGACATCGTTGAAGTTGAAGCCGTCCAGCGCCTTCTGCACCTCGGCCGTGGTGCGGCTCAGGCGGCTCAGTATCCAGCGGTGCTGCACGGGCAGCTTGCTCGGGTCGATACCGTTGGTGATGGCCGGATCGCAATCCTTGATATGGATCATCGCGAAGCGGGCCGCATTCCAGATCTTGTTGATGAAATGGCGGTAGCCCTCGATCCGTTCCTCGGAGAGGCGGATGTCGCGGCCCTGGGCGGCAAAGGCGGCCATGGTGAAGCGGAGCGAGTCGGTGCCGTACTGATCCATCAGGAGCAGCGGGTCCATGACGTTGCCCTTGGACTTGCTCATNNGAAGAGGATGTCGAAGCTGGTGATGAGGACCGAGGTCGGATAGAAGAATCGCAGTTCCTTCGTCTCTTCGGGCCAGCCCAGGGTGGAGAAGGGCCAGAGGGCGGAACTGAACCAGGTGTCGAGGACATCGGTTTCGCGATGGAGGTTGGCCCCCTGGCATTTGGGACACTGCTCGGGATCGAGATCGCTGACGATCAGCTCGTTGCAGGTCTCGCAGGTCCAGGCCGGAATCTGGTGCCCCCACCAGATCTGGCG
>DHYT01000209.1:7212-7889 GCA_002415465.1 Desulfobulbaceae bacterium UBA5123 | reverse complement strand
GGCCATGATCTCCATGATCTCCGGGGCATCGGTGCCGAACTCGTACTCGCCCGGCAGCATGATGCCGAGGGTCTTTTTCGACCCGTCCGGGAAAACCACCGTCCGGCTGGTGACCTTGCCGTCGAAGTAGACATTGGCCTTTTTAACTACCGTCACATTCTTGAACTCAGACATAACCGCTCCTCCAGATAAAAAATTGAATCCCAACCCCCGCGCCGACCTGCGGCCAAGGGCCGAATAATTGCAAACATCCCGACCCGGCCCCTCTTTTACCCATTATCGAAAATTTTTTCCAGCGAATCCGCACCCCGTTTTTTTCGCCCCGGCCCATCCCCCGGCCGGTCGCGGAAATCCGTTGACGTCTCCCGGCTCACGCGCTACAAGCAACGGTAACGCAACCAGCTCCCCCACCAATCCGCCAGGCAGAATCGCATGAACCACCAACTGAAAGCCACCGGCACCATGGGCACCGCGGCGGTATTCCTCACCGCCATCTCCACTATCCTCGGCGCCATCATGTTTCTGCGCTTCGGCTACGCGGTGGCCAACATCGGCTTCTTCGGCGCCCTGGCCATCATCCTCCTCGGCCATGCCGTCACCATCCCCACCGCCATGGCCCTGGCCGAGATCGCCACCAACCAGAAGGTGGAGGGCGGCGGCGAGTACTACATCATCTC
>DHYT01000209.1:0-7078 GCA_002415465.1 Desulfobulbaceae bacterium UBA5123 | reverse complement strand
CCCGGACAACTTCTTCCTGGTCTTCGCCATCTGCTTCCCGGCCTTTACCGGCATGACCGCAGGCGTCGGCCTCTCCGGCGATCTCCGCGATTCCCGCACCGCGATCCCGCTGGGCACCATGAGCGCCACCCTGGTCGGGCTGGTGATCTACATCGCCATCGCCTACAAGCTGGCCATCTCCGCAAGCCCCGAGTCGCTGGCCACCGAACAGCTGGTGATGGCGAAGATCGCCCTCTGGGGGCCGATCATCCCCATCGGTCTGGCCTGCGCCACCATCTCCTCGGCCCTCGGCTCAAGCCTGGTGGCCCCCCGCACCCTGCAAGCCCTGGCCGGCGACAGGATCATCCCCTCCCCCGGCATCTCCGCCTGGCTCGCCGCCGGCGTCGGCGACAAGCAGGAGCCCCGCAACGCCACCATGGTGGTCTTTGCCATCGCCCTGCTCTTTGTCCTGCTCGGGGACGTGAACTTCGTCGCCCAGGTCATCTCCATGTTCTTCATGGTGACCTACGGCGCCATCTGCCTGATCTCCTTCCTCGAACATTTTGCCGCCGATCCCTCCTACCGGCCCTCCTTCCGCTCCAAGTGGTATATCTCGCTCTTCGGCGCGGTGGCCTGCCTGTGGCTGATGTTCGAGATGAGCCTGCCCTATGCGGTGATCTCCATCCTGGTGATGACCGCCCTCTATCTGTGGATCGGCTACCATAACCCGGAGCGGCGCGGGCTGGCGGCGATCTTCCAGGGGGCCATCTTCCAGATCAGCCGCCAGCTGCAGGTGTTTCTGCAAAAATCCGGGCAGCAGAGCAACGACGAACGCTGGCGGCCGGCGGTGGTCTGCATCTCCGCCAACTCCTTCGAGCGGCTGGACGCCTTCAACCTGCTGCGCTGGATCGCCCACCGCTTCGGCTTCGGCACCTACATCCACTATCTGCCGGGCTACCTCTCCAGGGAAACGGTGGCAAGCTCCCGCGAGATCATGCAGCGGCTGGTCCGCCTCACCGACGTCAGCCGCAGCAACATCTACATCGACACCCTGATCAGCCCCTCCTACACCACGGCGGTGGCGCAGGTGGCCCAGCTGCCCGGCATCTCCGGCAAGGAAAACAACCTGATCCTCTTCGAGTTCTCACGCCAGAACGAGGAGGAGCTGGCCGACATCATCGACAACTACCGGATGCTGCTGGCAACCGGGTTCGATGTCTGCATCCTCGGCTCCACATCGCGGGATTACGGCTACCGCCGCGAGATCCACATCTGGATCACCCCCGAGGATTACGACAACGCCAGCCTGATGATCCTGCTTGCCTACATCATCATGGGCCACCCGGACTGGGAGGGCGGCCAGATCAAGCTGATGGCGGCCTTCCCGGAGGCGGAGATCGACGAACAGAAGGAAAACCTGCACCTGATGATCAAGGAAGGGCGGCTGCCCATCTCCGCCCGCAACATCGAGCTCCTTGCCACCGACTCCGGTTCGCCGCGCAAGGAGTTGATCCGCCGCCAATCGCGGGACGCCGACCTGATCATCCTGGGCTTCATCGGCGAGGCGCTGCACCATCAGAAGGAAAAACTCTTTGCCGGCTACGATGAACTGGGCAACATCCTCTGGGTGAACACCAAGAAGGAAATCCTGATGAACCGCGACGAGCCGAGCGACCGCAACGGCAACGGAACCGCGCCGGCGGATGCCGCCGAGGATGCCGACGCCGAGCCCGACGCCGCCGGCACCCCCGCCTGACCTCGCCGGCCGCCCGCGCATTGCCGCCGGCGACGATGGGCAACCGTTCCCGCCAAGACACTCTTTGACATTTCCCCCAACCGGGCTTATGGTTGCCTCTGTCTCAACTTATTCCCACAACCACCCATGGTGCCCAATGCCGAAGATACTCTCCATCGAAGACAAGCTGCTCAAGAACCTGCCCGCCGCGGAAACGGCCGGTCGCCTGATGTCGCTGCCCGCCCCCAAACGGCTGGCGGCCCTGCTTGAGCGCGAGGACGCCGAGGCGGTGGTGGCGGCGCTCCCGGAGCCGGATTTTCACCTCTTCGTCAAGGAGCTTGGCGCCGACAGCGCCGCGCCGCTCCTGGCCATGGCGCGGCCGGAGCAGTTCACCCATCTCATCGATGTCGACTGCTGGCAGGGCGACGAACTGCTGGCCGGCAAGACCCTGGCCTGGTGCGAGGCGATGATCGCCGCCAACGAGGTCAAGCTGCTCAACTGGCTCTATCAGGTGGATTTCGAATTCCTGGTCATCCTCTGCAAGCGGTGGATCGTGCGGGTGGAGACCATCGAGGACGAGGAGGACTACCAGGAGGAAAGCGACGTCCTGCCCCGGCTGACCATCGACAACCAGTATTACTTCGCCACCCGTTACCCCACCCACGAGCCGCTGCTCAAGTACATCCTCGGCTTCCTGTTCGAGAACCATCACGACTTCTACCTGGCCCTGCTCCAACAGGTGCGCAGCGGCCTGGACATGGAAACCGCCGAACTCGCCTACCGCTTCCACCGTGGCCGGCTCGCCGACCACGCCATCCCCGACATCGAGGAGGCGGCCGCCATCTACCATCCGCTGTCCGCCCACCGGATCAACCGCGACAAGACCATCCTCGCCCCCCGCGAAGAAGACGCCGCCCCGCCCGCCTTTGCCCTGGCCGTGGTCCGGCGGCGCGACCTCCTGGGCGCGGCGCTCGCCCGCATCACCGACCCGGCCGGGCAGGCGACCCTCCGGCAGGAGCTGGCGGCCCTGGCCAACAAGGTGCTGATCGCCGACCGGCTGGATCACGACGACCCGGCCAACCTGCACCGGGCCGCCGACAAGGCGGCGGCGATGGTCAACCTGGGGCTGGAGCTGTTCGGCGGCGACGATGAGGCCCACGGCGCGGAGACGCTGCGGCAGGTGTATCTGGAAAACCTTTTCCGGCTCGCCCATCGCCACCTCGCCGCCCTCACCGGCCGGCTGCGGGTGATCATCGACAACGAGCTGCCGCGCTGCTGGCCGGCGGGCCTCAACCTCGTCGACGAGCCGTGGCAGGAGACGATCAACCTGCTCGCCGCCAAGACCCCGATCATCATGCGGCCGCAGAGCAACGGCCCCACCGAGGAAGACTTTATCCGCAGCCGCGCCGACCTGGAACGGGCCGGGCGGATCATCGACATCCTGGCGCCGCTGCCCGCCCTGCTGGGCCAATGCAGGGAGCTGTGCCGGGAAGATTGGGAGCAGCTCGCGGCGCGGCTCTCCCGCAAGGGACAGATCCACACCCTCAACGACATCACGCTGGGCAGCCTGCTCTTCACCGGCGCGGCCAACGAGCTCTGGGCCGGCAGCTTTGAGATCAGCGCCCTGCCGCTGCCGCTCTGGGGCGACATCGCGCCCCTGCTGGCGCCCGAGGCGATGACGAAGGCCGTCGCCGCCCGGCTGCGGACGATGCTGGCCGGCAACGCGCTCCTGGCCGACGCGGAAGAATACCTGCGGCCGCTCCTTGACCGCTATCGCCGGGAGATGGCGCAGCGCACCGAACTGCCGGACCCGCGGCTGATGCCGTTTTTCCTCTTCACGGAAGCGGCGTCTTGATAATCATGCGCTCAATATGACATAACCCTGGAGCCAGACATTCTGTTTACGACACACCAAGCATCCCCTCTCCGCAATTCGCTCCTTTCTTTTGCGGCAAGACATCGCCGCACCGTTCCTGCCACCAACACATTCCGAAAAGCTACTCCGCGCTTACCCCATGATGTGCGGGATATCCGAGTATTAATTCCTAGGTTCCAAAGTAACTAATCCCTTTTTACTGGTTGACAAAAAATGGTTGGAAATGATATTTGTCAACCAGCGGAGGTGCAAAGATGATTACTGAATTTGGTCAAAGATTACACTCAGCAAGGAAAATGGCTGGGGTGAGTATGGATGAGCTTTCCAACGCAACCGGCTCGCTAGTAAGTAAACAAGCAATCAGCAAATACGAAAAAGGACAAATCAATCCGAGCAGCGAGGTCCTTCTCGCCCTAGCAAAGGCTCTTAATGTAAAAGTGGATTATTTTTTCCGCACTTCCAAGTTGAATATTTCCGGCCTCGCTTTCAGGAAAAAATCCAAACTCAGCCGCAAGGAAGAGGACCGTATCCGCTACCAAACTTTGGAATTCCTACAGAAATACCTTGAATTAGAAGAAATTCTCAACATATCTCACGTTCCCAACTCACCTGTCTACAAACGTAAAATTCGCTGCCAAAAAGATATTGAACAAGCGGCAGCAGAAACCAGACAAAACTGGAACCTTGGCGAAGCCCCTATCCAACAACTAACTGAACTCTTAGAGGACAACGGTTTCAAGATTCTGGAGGTGGATGCAAACCAAAATTTTGTCGGGCTTTCCGGTTATGCTGAAGGTATGAGTATCCCGATAATCACCGTCTCAAAAAGAAGTGATTGTGTTCGCAAGCGCTTTACCATTGCCCATGAATTAGCCCATTTACTGCTGGATTTTTCCAACAGCGAAGAAAGCAACCATGAAAAATTATGCCACGCTTTTGCCGGTGCACTCCTATTGCCAGAAAAAGTCATCAGGGAAGAATTTGGAGGAAAACGAAAGAAAATCACCGAATGGGAGCTTAAAAAACTTAAAGGGATTTATGGAATCTCTATGCAGGCCATTATGGCACGGGCCTTAACCCTTGGGCTCATCTCAGAACATACCTTCAAAACGTTCCGTATCTATGTCAGCAAGCACGGCTGGCACAGAGAAGAACCGGGGCAATACTCCGGCATCGAAAAGGCCAACCGCTTCAAGCAGCTTGTACTCCACGCCGCCGCCGAGCAAATTATCAGCTTCAGCAAAGCTTCTGAATTCCTAAACAAACCGCTTGCCGACTTTGAGAATGAGGTCCATATCGTCTCATGATCTTCCTGGTCAACGATGCAAATATTCTGATTGATCTACTGAAAATCGACCTTATCGATCCATTTTTCAAAATGGAATACGGCTTTCAGGTGACAGATATGGCATTAGCGGAAATCCAGGAGGAAAATGCGGCAACTATCTCCGGCATCATAGAAATTGGGCTGCTGACCCGTCAGCGGTTCACGTTTGAGGAACTGCTACACATCCAACAAATTGAAGTTGAGAACCCCTCACTCTCCATTGCCGACTGCTCATGCCTCTATCTCGCGGAAAAAATTGCAGCAACCCTGCTCACCGGAGACGCTGCCTTGCGCAGGATTGCCGAACAAAAGGGAATTACAGTCCATGGCATCCTCTGGATACTTGATGAAATAGTTGCAAGGGGTCTACTTTCTGAAAAAATAACGCAGAAAAAATTGGTTCAACTTATGGCATTGAACCCAAGACTACCCATCAATGAATGTCAGAAAAGACTCAAATTGTGGACCAAATGGCCATAAAACCCCTCACAGCAGCTTCACCCCGACCCCCAGCACCTTGAACGGATCGATCCGCCAGCGGTGGGGCGACTCGTAGCCGACGATCCGGTCGCCGGTCTGCGGGTCCTCCCGCGCCAGGTTGACGTCCCTGGCCGAGATCGCCCAGTCCTGGCTGGCGTCGTACACCACCCGCACCACCGGCTTGAGCAGGTTGTCGGTGTTCTCCACCACCACCCCGATCCGGCCGCTGGCCAGCCGCACCACCGTGCCGGGCGGATAGACGCCGACACAGCGGATGAACCGCTGCACCAGCTTCTCGTTGAAATGGCTGCCGCGCAAGCCGTAGATCATGCGCAGCGCCGCCACCTGATCCATGCCGTTATGATAACAGCGGTCGGCGGTGATGGCGTCAAAGACATCGACAATGGCCGCCATCTGCGCGGCCGGGGAGATTTCATCCCCCTTCAGGTTGTAGGGATAGCCGGAGCCGTCGAACCGTTCGTGATGCTGGCGGGCGATGAGGGCCGCGGTCTCGGGGACATGATCCATTTTTTCCAGGATATCGCGGCAGTAGAGTGCGTGCTGCTTGATGATCGCAAACTCGGCGTCGGTGAGCGAGGCGGGCTTGTTGAGGATGTCGAGCGGCACCGCCATCTTGCCCACGTCGTGCAACAGGCCGCCCAGGCCGATGGTCCGGGCCGCCTCGCCGTCAAGGCCCATGGACCGGCAGAAGGCGATCAGCAACGCGCCGACGCTCACCGAGTGCATGAAGGTGTACTCGTCGCGGTTCCGCACCTGCATCAGCAACAGCAAGGCGTCCTTGTTGTGGCGGACGGTGTTGTCCATGTCCGTTACCAGATCGTGCGCCTCGTCGATGTCGATGGCGTTGCCGCCCCGGACATCGTCGAGCAGCCGATGAATCACCCGCCGCGCCTTGCTGCGCACCACCTTGGCCTCGACGATCGCCTCCTGGAAGGGGACATGGATCAACGACGGCTCAACCGGCTCCTCCCTGGCATCGACAAAATCGATCTCCACCGCCGACTCGGGTTCCGGCTCCCGCACGCGCTGCCCATCCTCGACATCCAACCCCCGGTCGGTGTCGATATAGACATGCTCGACGCCCCACTCCTTCATCTTGTCGATGGCTTGCCGGTCCTTGATCCGCTTCCGGTTGAAGAGAAAGGGATGGTTGAGCCAGCCGCTGTCGAAGCGATCGACAAAGACGCCGGGGCGAAGCTGTTCGACTTTTACCTTCTTGATCATGACAGGCCAAAATTTCCGGTGACGGGCCGCGCTTACCGCTGCCCCATGACATCTTGAAGACCGCACGGCCTCCGCTTCTTCTCATCGGCCGGTTTCACCATTCTATTAAGAATTCCGGCCGGAAGCCATAAAGTAAAAAAACGTCGCGGCCCGCCCGTTCGCTAACCGTTTGCCACCGGCCAAGAGAACCGGTATATTGTCGCATCCTTTCAACCACCAGCGGAGTTTTCGTTTTGCCAGAGAGAAAGAACCATCCCACCCCGGCGATCATGCTGCAGGGCACCTGCTCCAACGCCGGCAAGTCGGTGCTCACCGCCGCCCTCTGCCGCATCCTGCTCCAGGACGGCTGCCGGGTCGCGCCCTTCAAATCACAGAACATGTCGCTGAACTCCTTCGTCACCCGGGACGGCCTGGAGATGGGCCGCGCCCAGGTGGT
>DHYT01000112.1:5269-6005 GCA_002415465.1 Desulfobulbaceae bacterium UBA5123 | reverse complement strand
CGAGAAGGCACCGGTCGCGGCGGTTGAGGAGAAGGTTGCCGGGGCCGCCCCGGTCGCACCGGCTGCGCCAGCGGACCCTGCCGAGAAGGCACCGGTCCCGGCGGTTGAGGAGAAGGTTGCCGAGGCCGCACCGGTCGCACCGGCTGCGCCAGCGGCCCCGGCCGAGAAGGCGCAGACCCCGGCAACGGAAGCTCAGGCCGCCCCCGCCCGTTCAGAACTGTGGCCCTCGAAGGCGGCCTTGCCGGTGCCGTTGATAGTCGAGTCGAGGGGAGCGGAGCCGGCCGGGAGATATACCCTGCATGCCGGCATCTCCAATGACCGTGGGGAGACGGAAGCCGGTATCTCGCGGATGCGTGAGGCCGGCATGGAGGCGTTTGCCTATCCCGCTCCCGGCGGGAAGCCTGGCCAGCAGGAGTATCGGTTGGTCGGGGGCAGGTTCGACACCATGAAGGCGGCCAGGGCCGCCAGCCGCCGCCTCGCGGAATTCGGCATCAAGTCATTTATCGCCAACACCAAATAAGGGGAAGGGGCGCAGGCCGGGATTATTCGTTCTTGTCGCCCCATTGCCACCACTTGCGGCGGTGCTCTTCCCTGGATTTCTGGCCTTGCTCCGAGCCTTTGCCCAGTTCCTTCTGTTCCTGTTCCTGCTTTTTCAGGAGTTGCTTTTTCTGACCGGCGACGCCGTCTTGGTCACGGTTTTGGTCATTTTTCCGTTCCTCGCGCCGTTCGCGGATGC
>DHYT01000112.1:0-5214 GCA_002415465.1 Desulfobulbaceae bacterium UBA5123 | reverse complement strand
GCCCTCGTGTTCGGCATCCCGTTGCCGTTCCTCACGCCGTTCGCGGAAGCGCTCGCGTTCCTTTTCTGCCTTTTCCTTGCGTTCACGGTATCGTTCCTGACGGTCGGCCTCGCCGTTTTCCTGATCTTGTTGCCGGGTCTTGTTTTCAAAGGTGTCGCCGCCGAAGGAGCCGCCGTTGGCGCCATGGCTGAATGAGCCTCCGCCAAAAGAGCCGCCGCCACCGCCGCCACGGCCGGCATGGGAGGGAGAGCTGAGCAAGAGAAGGGAAAGGCCACAGACGGTGACGAGTTGAAGACGTTTTTTCATGGTTGCACTCCTTGAGAGGGAATCTGGGTCAATAAGGCATGGTACGGCGGTAATAATATCTGGCCGCGTGGGCAAGCGCAAGGGGTTGTTGTGGTGACGAGCAGCTAGGGAAAGGATTTGCTTAAATAAGGGCGCGGGGCGGGGTATTGGGGGGGGCCGCAAGCCCACCGGTCAGAAACCGGAGGGCTTGCGGTTTGAGAAAGGGGGGGTGCCGATTATTTTTCCTCGATTGTCGTTGTGCCATGGTCGAAGTTGACCACCGCGTCGAGGTAGCGGCTGTTGCGGCCCATCTGGGCCAGCACGGTATGCGCCATCTCGGCGCGGACGCCGGTGTTGCAGTACAGGATGATCTCCTTGCCGGCGGGAATCTCTTTCGCCCGCTGGCCGACCAGATCAGCCGGGATGTTCATGGAGCCGCCGACCTTGCCGGCCGTACACTCATCGGGATTGCGGACGTCGACGATCACCAGGTTGTCACTGGGGTGCGCCGAGGCGTTCTTGAAATCGGCAACGGAGATGGTTCCCGGCTTCGGTTTCGGGGTATAGGCGATTTTGGCGGCGGTGGCTCCGGTCTGCACCGGATTGCCGGCGCTCTGCCAGGCCTCGAACTCCATGGGCATCACCTGCACCTTCTTGTAACCCCATGAGTGGATGGTTTCGGCGGCCGTGGCGGCGTCGGGTCCGTAGAGGATGATCGGCGCCATCTTGTTGGCCGGGAACATTGCCTGGCTGGCGGCGAGTTTGCCGCGCTCGATGCCAACCGCGCCGCTGATGTGGCCTTTTTCGACCGCGGCGGTGTCACGAAGATCGATCAGGACATGGGGGATGTCGCCGGCGATGGCAGACTTCACCCAGTCGGGCGCGGTGACGCCGGTTTCGGTCTTCACCCAGTCGGGATAGCCGCCAATGTAAATCTTGACGTTGGTGTAGCCGAGGCTTTTGGTCTTAAGGGATGCGGTCGGGCTCAGGCAGCCGCCGACGCCGTAGAAGATGATCGGGGTGTTCTTGTCCTCGGGCAGCTTGTTGATGAATTTGTCAAAGGCCGGGGCCGGGATCATCCCGGCGCCAGGGATGTGGGCCATCTGGTAGACCTGCGGCGGACGGACGTCGAAAACCTTGACGTTGGGGTCCTGACGCAGCTTCTTGAATGTTTCCTTGTCGAGCCGTTCTTCGGTGGTGACGGTTTTCAGGATGTCGAAACGGATAATTTCATTGGCGATCTTTTCGCCGTTCTTCTCGGTGAAATTAATCTGAAAGCCCTTGGTTTTGTAGTTGTTGATGTCGGCGAAGTCATTGACGTATTTGACCGTGGTCTGGTCGGTGTACTTGACCACGTCCTTGTGGGACATGATGTCCATCTGGATGATTTTTGATTTCAGCGAGATGTTTTCGAGAAATCCCATCATCACCCCCGGTTGCGGTTGATGACAGCTTCCGCAGAGCGGCGCGATGGTCGGTTTGGCGCCATCCTGGGCCATGGCCACGGGCGCGCAGGTAAGAGTGGCGAGAAGTGCTGCGGCTGAAATAAGTTTCTTTTTCTGCATGTTTCCCCCTTCCGTTTTGTTGTAAATTATTTTTTGTAGTTAAAGCGGGCCCTTATGCTGTTTAAGAAAATTATCATAAACTTTTATAGGATGCAATTTTATACTTAACTTGATGGCCAAGGTCGGGTGGATTTGGTTAGGGGCGGTGCATCCTCTCTGTCAGGTGGCGACGCCGACCGGACCTGGCAAATTTTTCATCCTGCGAGGCAATTTCTGCCAACCCTCCTCCCGCCGGCGCGTTTTGTTCGCCTGCTGCTGTTGGGTAATCCGTCATAAAAACAGGATGTTATGTTTGGGGCGTGATTGTGGCATGTCGTTTGCTTTAAAGGGTGGCAGATGTTTTTTAAGTAATTTTTCAAAACAGGCGGTGCGGAATGTCAATCAGCAGCATGTTATTTAATGGCCTGGCCGGTGTGAACAGCATGTCCGGGCAGATGGGGGTCGTGGCGGATAACGTCGCCAACGTCAACAGCGTTGCCTACAAGACATCCCAGATAAGTTTTGCCGATATCCTGAGCAACTCATACGGCAGCATCGGGCAGATCGGAACCGGATCGACCTCGCATGCCGTTATCAAGGATTTTTCGGTGGCGACCTTTGAAACCACCAACCGCTCGACGGATATGGCCATCAACGGCAACGGCTTTTTCATGCTCAATGATCCGGCACAGGCGGAGATGCTGTATACCCGCGACGGTCAGTTCAGGGCCGCGGAGGTTACCGGAGACCCCACCGCGCCCTACAAGCTGGTCAACCCGGCGGGATACTTCGTGCAGGGCGTCAACACCGGTTCGGTGACGAATCCCACCGGCGCGGTGGAGGATATTGTCGTCGCCAACAAATCCCTGCCCCTGGCGACCGAAAACGTCACGGTGGCGCTAAATCTGCAAAATAGCCCGGCCAGCGTCGAGGCAACCGACGCGAACCTGTTCACGAGCTGGGACGGGACGGTCATGAAGGCCGGGGATCCCGATCCCATTCAGGATTCAGCCTATGATTTCAAAAGTATCATCAGGATTTATGATAACGGCAGCGGCACGAACGGTTATGACCTGAGTATCTATTTTGATCATACCTCGCAGAGCAACGAACGCGAGTTCCTGGTCACCTGCGATCCGACGGTCGATCGGCGGCTGATCGGCGCCACCGGCACCCGTTACAACGATGGGGGGGTAACGGTCAACAAGGGGGCCGGGGCCCTGCTCTACGGCCGGCTCAGTTTCAGTTCCACCGGTGAACTCGCCAAGATGACCTGCTGGGATGTGCCGGCCGACGGCAACCTGGTGCCCACCGCCGCCAACCAGATCGACCTTGGCCGGGGTGAGGGCTTCTACAGTTTTGAATTTAATATGAGCGGGGTGGGGCCGAACCTGTCATCGACAATCAATTTTGGCACGGCGCCCAAGCCGCAGAGCGTTAATAGCCCAGGCGCGGCCCTGGTGGATGTGGGTTCCACGAAAACCACCCTTGTTTCCGACGGCACAGGGTGGGACAAGATCTATGACGCCGACGGCAACAAGGTGCAGGCCGGCGACGTGATCACCTTTGCCGGCAGCAACGGCGACGGCGTACCGGTTTCTTTCGGCTATACGGTTGATTTCAGCAACACGGTGGGGGATCTGCTCTCTTCCCTGGCGAGTCAGTTCAGTTGCAAGGCCGACATCGTCGACGGCGGACTGAGGCTTGAGGATTTGGTGGTCGGCGACAGCCAGCTGGCCATCAGCTCCATTACCTATCGTGACGCCAGTGGCAAGAGTCCCGCCGCCAACCCCGGCCTGGCGCAGGTGTTCGGCGCCGATGGCAGCATGTTCGAGACGGTCGCGGACGACCGGGCGCAGCCCGACGCCATCTGCACCACCAACTATGCCGTTGCCTCCAAGGATCTCTACAAGCAGCAGGATGGATATGCGGCTGGGTACCTCGTGGATGTGAGGGTGGATAGGCATGGCGTGGTACGCGGCATGTATTCAAACGGCAAGGAGATAGAGCAGGCGCAGGTGATGCTGGCGGATTTTGTCAATTACGGCGGCCTGCGGGCGGTCAATGGCAACAGCTATCTGGCCGCGAAGGAGGCGGGGGAAATCACCATTGCCGCCGCCGGTGAAAACGGGGTGGGCGAAATTTACGGCAACGCCCTGGAGATGTCAAACGTCGATCTCGCCCGCCAGTTTGTGACCCTGATCACCACCCAGCGGACGTTCCAGGCCAATTCGGTGTCCATCAAGACCGCCGATGAGGTCTATCAGACCGCTCTGCAGATGTTGCGGTAGTCGGTTCGCGGAAGCGCCCGGCAGGGGCTTAGCGGTTTGGCCGTGGCCGTCTGTTCGGGGCGAGGAAGCTCAGAGGGTCTTGACGTTTTTGAGCATCAGCTGGATATATTTGTTTTCTTCCTCCGGGAACATGGCGATCACCTCTTTCCCTTTTGCTCCCCGGGAGCGGTTGTACAGCTTGTGGACGGAGCATGAGGTGCAGTAGCCCAGTTTCTGGGCCACCGATCCCTGCACCTCGCCGCCGCAAAGGGTGCCGGCGATCGCCCAGCAACTGTGGCCCATGCCTTCCCTGGAGGCGATGCATTCGCCAAGCTCTTCCATTCTGGCGCCGCCATGCTCGCGGCCGCATCCCGTTATCTCCCAGCAGTTCGCCAATGTTTCGGCCATCATGTGATTGCTCCCTGCCCCTCGGTGCGGATTGGTGTGATTGCTGCATGGCGATGGTTTGTCATTCAAAATTATGTCAGCAGGCGGCGGCCTGTCAATCAAAAAGCGTAGTGGCCGTTGGCGCGGCATTGGCCGGGCAAACTGGACAGGGGGCAGTTTTTGGGGCATAGTTTGTGGAGTCGAAATCTGTCCGAACATGTCAGTCACTGCTGCCGAGGAGTCCCGCATGGGAATCGCCGCCGATATCGTCATCCTTGTTGTCGTTGCCCTGGGGGGAGCCCTGCTCGCCCAGCGTTTCCGGCAGCCGTTGATCCTTGGCTACATCCTGGCCGGGATCGTGGTCGGCCCGCATACCGGCGGGATTGCCATTACCGACAGCCATGAGATCGAGCTGCTGGCCGAGATCGGCGTCGCCCTGCTCCTCTTTGCCCTGGGGCTGGAATTTTCACTCGCCGAACTGAAGCCGGTGCGCAAGGTCGCCCTCATCGGCACCTCGATTCAGATCCTGCTCACCATGGCCCTGGGCTACGGTATCGGCCGCTATTGGGGGCTGCCTGTCCAGCAGGCGTTGTGGCTGGGGGCGTTGATTTCCCTTTCCAGCACCATGGTGGTACTCAAAACCATGATGAATCAGGGTGTACTGGGAACGCTGTCCAGCCGGGTGATGATCGGCATGCTCATCGTCCAGGATCTGGCGGTGGTGCCGC
>DHYT01000123.1:6650-7128 GCA_002415465.1 Desulfobulbaceae bacterium UBA5123 | reverse complement strand
CCCCCACCCACCCGGCCCCCGCCCCAAACCCCCTGCCAACCCGGGAAGCCCCCCCCGCCGACCTCCCCCATCTTGACGGAAATCGACATGGAAAACCCCCTCCATTTTACCCCCCCCAACCCGCCCCCGCCACAGAAGGCGGCATGCGGATGATTCATCGCAGATCATCGGGGAAATTTATATCCGGATAGAGGGTCCGGGCGCAATCGGGGCAGAGACCGTGGCTGAATTCCGCCTCCGAGTGCTCGCGGACATACGCCTCGATCTGGTTCCAGAACCCCTGGTCGTCCCGGATTTTCTTACAGGAGGCGCAAATGGGCACGATCCCTTTCAAGGTCTTTATCTCGGCCAGGGCCTTTTGCAACTCCTCGATCAAAACCTCCTTATCGTGCTCCGACCGCTCATGAGCCGCCACCTCCCCCCGCAACTCCTCGACCTTTTTGGCAAGATCGACGCTGGTCTGCAGCAGACCGTCCAC
>DHYT01000123.1:0-6572 GCA_002415465.1 Desulfobulbaceae bacterium UBA5123 | reverse complement strand
AAAAAAAAAAAAAAAACCAAAACCCCCCCCCCCCCCCCCCATCAGCAGCAACACCCGCCGCAGGGAATGCACCGACGCGTACGCCTCGGCCTGGTCGATTTTCACCACCACCCCCCAGCCCGCCGCCTCGACGTGACGGCCGATGGCCAGCACCGGCTGCTCCCGGTAATCGATACAGTCCAACAGCACCTTTTCGCCGGCAAAGGAGTAGTTCGCCGCATACCTCTTGTCTCTGGAAAGCGCCCGCCCCACCGCCGCATCCCCGCCGAACCGGGTCGGCAGCAGAAACACCGGATTACCGGCCTCGTCCCGCTTGACGACAAGGGTCTCGCCGGTTTGCCCAAGCCCGGAATAATCCCGCACCAACGCCAGGATACTGTCCACCCTGGATTCGATGACGATCACCCCGACAAGCCTTTTCTCAAGAGAAAGGGGGCCAGAGAGATAGAGCCGCAGATTGCCCTGCCGGTCGCGAAACAGATAATCGACGCGCTGTTCGGTGCGGCAGCGATCGAAGAAGGCAGGATCAAAATGCCTCTTGCCGACCAGGGCCGCATCGGTGGCGGCCACCACCACCCCGGCCGGCGAGTAAACGGTGATGCCGACGAAATCATCGATGGAGGCAAGCGCGTCCGCCAGGATTTGATCCATTTTTTGCAGGTCTTGCCGGGAATTCTTATCCAGAACCGCCGCCAGACTCTTCCGCAACTGGGTCCGGCTGGCGACCAGGGAAAGGCGCTCCAAGTTTCGGGAATGGATCGCGTGGATCCTGGCATGCTGAACGGAGGAGACGGATTTCAGATGGTTGACCGCGGAACCGGTGAGCGCGCCCTTGGCATAGTAATAGGAGAAGATCGAGCCGATGCCGATGGGCGCCAACGCCACCGCCAACAGAGCCAACATCAATTTCGATTTGATCTTCATGCCGCCTTCCCTTGAAATCCATGCCCGGCCGCGTCGGAACGGCGAACCGCGCAAAACACATACTCCATAGTAACTCTATACCATTTTCGACCGCGTTCATCCTGTCAAAATCAAGATATTTACCCGTCGAACCGGCGGCAACGATATCGGGACGGCAGAAGGCAAACGCTATTGCTCCCCCTGCCTCCCCTTGTCGATCTCCTCATGTCGCTTCTCGGCCACCCCCTGCGTCATCCGCATATTCCAATAAAACCGTTTCATCCCGCGTTCTCCAAAAAAAATAAGCGATTGGGAGCAGTGCCCCCAATCGCTTATTTTTTTATACAGCATGGTACTGCGGATCCATCGCCCGACCCTGATCTCTCAGACGGGCGATGGCCAGATCACGCCTTAGGATTTTTTAGCAACAGGCGCCTCGGGTACCTTGTCGCCATGGCACTCGGTACAGTTGAACTGACCGGTGATGCCGTTCTCCTTGGAGCAGCTGAAGCTGTTGGTCGGCTTGTAGGTGCCGTCATGCCATGCGTTCAGCATCTCGACGAGGCGGTAAGCGGAACTTGCGGCAACGCGGGCGCAACGATCCTTACGCTCGGGGCTGCCCAACGGCAGGTTGGCGGCCTTCATCCACTTGCCGACGGAGATGTGGCACAGCGGAGACTCGCTGACGGTATGGACGATCTTGCTCGGGTCGATCTTCGGATTCTTCGGTACGAATACCGGCATCTCGGCCTTGGAGTAGAAATCCATGTTGTCGGCGGAGATCTGATGGCCTTCGTGAGCGCCGGCGATACGCGGTCCGATGATCAGGTTGGCGACAATGTTGGCGCCGGCGGGAGAACCGCAGATGGTACCCCAACCTACCTGACCGCCCTCAAGGAATACGAAGGAGTCAATGGGGAAGGTCTTGTAGGGGCCGCCGACCTTTTCACGCAACTGACCGATAACACTGCTGATAACCGCGCCACCGCAGAAAATCCGGTACCACTCGTTGTAGGCAATCTCAGCGGTTTCCTGGGGATCAAGCTTGACATAAGGCCACGGCCATTTTTCGGTCTCGCCATCCTTGGCCTGGGCGGTTTCAACCCACTTGCCAATGCTGGTCGCCGCAACACCGGCAGCCAAAGCACCGGTCCCGATCAACATCTGACGGCGGGATACCCCATTCTCAATGGTCTTGTCATCACTCATACTCACTGATCCTCCTCACGATAATGATTGGATTCTTAGCCACATGATCACAACGATCGCATGGCTGATACAAACCTAGTGGAGATACTCTCCAGCAGTCGAGGGGCGTTTTCCCTTCATGGGATGAACAACTCGCCCCCAAAACTTAAATTTGAGGTTTGCAGCCTACCACATCTGTCACTGTTTCAGTATGCGACACATTGTCGCACTAGCGTATTAGTTTATACCGAATTCTTAACAAGATAAAGAATTATCTTCGAATTTTTCAAAGAGGACAAGAGTAAAAAACAGTCGCGACAAAAATTACCGACAACTCTAGGGAATAAATATCCGGGATGCGATGCCACCGCGGCTCAGTCTCGATAGAGGCGATGCCGCGAGATGTATCCCGTCACCGCCGCCGGCAGAAGACCGGTAACCGCCTCATCGCCCCTGGCGATCAATTCTCGCACCGCCGTGGAGGATATATCGACCGGCTCCATGACCAGGGGACGAATCACCCCGGGGCCGTTTGTCTCGCGCCAGCAGCCTCCCGCGAGATCCGGACCATATCCGGGGAAGCGGCTCAGGATCGCGGCATCCAGCTCCCGCACCCGGGCGCCGGGGCGATCAACCACCACCAGATCAGCCAGCTGCGGCACCTGCCGGTATGACTTCCAGGTCTGCATCTCAAGAAAGGCGTCGATGCCGACCAGAAAAAAGAGGGTGACGGCGGGGCCGTAATGGTTTCGCAACGCGGCGAGGGGGTCTACGGAATAGGAGGGACCGGGGCGCTCCGTTTCAAGACGCGTGACATACAAGCCGCGCCGGCCGGCGATGGCCAGCTCGAGCATGGCCAGGCGATGGGCAAAGGACGTGATATGCAGAACACGCTTATGGGGAGGAACCGCGGCGGGGATCAAGATCAGGCTGTCCAGGGAAAGCGCGGCGAATGCCGCCTCGACCAGCGCCAGATGCCCGTTATGCACCGGGTCAAAGGTGCCGCCCAACACCCCGACCCGCCGACCTACCTCGCGCGGCAGATCCATCACCGTTAACCGCGAACCTGACCGTTGCCGTAGACGATGAACTTCTTGGTGGTCAACTCCTTGAGGCCCATGGGGCCGTATGCATGCAGCTTGGTGGTGCTGATGCCGATCTCGGCGCCGAGACCGAATTGCCCCCCGTCGTTGAACCGCGTCGAGGCGTTGACCATCACCGCCGAGGCGTCGACCTCGCGCAGCCAGCGCTGGGCGTTGGCATAGTTGGCGGTAACGATATTCTCGGTATGCTGGGAGCCATAGCGGGCGATGTGGTCCATGGCCGCATCCATGTCATCCACCACCCTGACCGCCAGGATCAGGTCGAGGAACTCCATCCCCCAGTCCCCCTCGCCGGCGGGAACGCAGTCGGCAACGATCGCCTTCGTCGCCGGGCAGCCGCGCAGCTCCACCCCGGCCGCATGCAAGGCCGCCGCCGCCTTGGGCAGGAAAGAGGCGGCGATATCCTTGTGCACCAGCAGGCATTCGAGGGCATTACAGACCCCCGGCCGCTGGGTCTTGCCGTTCATGACGACGGCGACGCCCATGTCGATATCGGCGTCCGCGTCGATAAAGACATGACAGACGCCCTTGTAGTGCTTCAAGACCGGTATCCGCGAGTTGGCGGCGACAAAGCGGATCAGCCCCTCGCCGCCGCGCGGGATGACCAGATCGATATGCTCCTCAAGCCCCAGCAGGAAGGTCACCGCGTCCCGATCGGTGGTCGGCACGACCTGCAACGCCGCCGGATCGATCTCCTCGGCCGCCAGCACCTCCTGCAGCACCTTGGCCAGGGCCAGGTTGGAATAGATCGCCTCGGAGCCGCCGCGCAGCAGGATGGCGTTGCCGGACTTGAGACAGAGGGCGGCGGCATCAACGGTGACATTGGGACGCGATTCGTAGATCATCGCGATCACCCCCAACGGCACCCGCATCCGGCCAACGGTGATGCCGCTCGGCCGATTCGCCATCTCGGAGATCTCGCCCACCGGATCGGGCAAGGCCGCAACCTCCCGCAACCCGGCAATCATCGCCTGCATCACCTTGTCGGAAAGCTCCAGGCGATCGAGCATGGCGGGCGAGAGCCCCTTCTCCCGGCCGGCGGCCAGATCCTTGCCGTTTTCGGCCCGGATAAACCCCTGCCGTTCCTGCAGCGCCTCGGCCATCCGCAGCAACACCCGATTCTTGGCCTCGCTGGACAGACTCGCCATGACCCGGGCGGCCTTCTTGGCCCGCACCGCCATCTCCGTAATGGTTGCTTGCACCGACATATCTCCCCTCTCTCTTCAGGTCATCCCGTTTGGCGATGACTCACCACCTCTGCACGCCGCGCATGGCCGGCTACAGAAGAACAAGATTATCGCGGTGAATCACCTCGTCGCCATCCTTATGGCCCAGTATCTTTTCTATGTGACAGGTCTTGGCGCCCTGAATCTTGATTATCTCGTCGGAGCCGTACCCGACCAGCCCGGCGGCGATGGCCCGGCCCTGTTTATCCAGACAATGGACCGGGTCCCCGATCCCGAACTCCCCGCGCACCTCGCTGACCCCGGAGGGAAGCAGGCTCTTGCCCTGCTCCGTCACCGCCCGGCAGGCGCCGTCGTCGAGAACGAGATACCCCTTGGGCCGCAAGGTATAGGCGATCCAGTGCTTTCGGGAGTGCATCTTCTCTTCCTGGGGAAGAAAGAATGTCCCCACCGGCTTGTCGGCAAAGAGATCGCGTATGATCCCGGCCTGCCGGCCGGAACCGATAAAGGAGCAACCGCCACGCAGGGAAACGCTCTTGGCGGCCAGAATCTTGGAACGCATCCCGCCGGTGCCGAGCAGGCCGCAGACATTGCCGGCCATGGTCTCAACCTCCTCGTTCACCTCCAGCACCGTGCGCAACGGCCTGGCATCGGCGTCGGTGGAGGGGTTGCCGGTATAGAGGGAATCCACGTCGGTGAGCATCACCAGCAGATCCGCCTCGATCAGGTTGGTGACCATGGCCCCCAGGGTGTCGTTATCACCGAAACGGAGCTCATCCACCGAAACCGTATCGTTCTCGTTGATGATGGACAGCACCCCCCACTCAAGGAGGGTAAAGAGGGTGTTGCGGACATTCAGATAGCGGTGGCGGTGGGAAAAATCGCCATGGGTGAGCAGCACCTGCGCCAGTTTCTGGTCATACTGGGCAAACACGCTCTCGTAGGCGTGCATCAGGCTGCTCTGCCCCGCCGCCGCCAGGGCCTGTTTCTCGCGCATGCTGATCGCCCGCCGCCCGACGCCGAGCTTGCGCCGCCCGGCGGCCACCGACCCGGAGCTGACCAGAATCACCTCGCGGCCCGACTCTTTCAACCAGGAGATTTCAGCGGCCAGGTTGGCCAGCACGTCACGGTTGAGACCGGATTCACAGGTCAGAACGGCGCTGCCGACCTTGACCACCACCCGTTTGGCTTCCGCCAGGAGTTTCCGCCTGAATTCCATACTTTCTGCAATGGGGATCATCTGCGCACAACCCTCTTCGCTGCAAAATCGATGACATCAACTATCGGCACTTGCCGGCGATGCCAGTTTTTCCAACAGTTCAGCCAGTAATTCCTTCAATTTTCCCAGCCCCTCGCCGGTCTTGGCCGATACCGTCAGCACGCGCACCCGCCGGGACTCGAACCAGTCGACAAGGGTTGCCAGGTTTTCCGCGTCCGCGACCAGATCAATCTTGTTCAACAGAACCACCCGCTCACGATCCATCAAGGCATCGTTGAAGCAGCGCAGTTCGTTTTCGAGGACCTGATACTGCCGGACCGCCTCCTCGGCCTCCGCCGAGCCATCGACCAGGTGAATCAGCACCTTGGTGCGCTCGATATGCCGCAGGAACTTATGCCCCAGCCCCGCCCCCTCATGCGCTCCCTCGATCAGGCCGGGGATATCGGCAATGATGCAGGGCGGATGGTACTCGAACTGCAGGACGCCCAACTGGGGTTCAAGGGTGGTAAAGGGATAATCGGCCACCTTGGGATTGGCGGCGGACAGGCGGGATAGCAGGGTCGACTTGCCGGCGTTGGGCAGTCCGACCAGACCGATATCGGCCAGCAGCTTCAATTCGATCCGCAACCAACGCTCCTCGCCGGGCCACCCCTTTTCGGATATCCGCGGCGCCCGGTTGTGGGCGGTGGCGAAATGGCAGTTGCCACGACCGCCGTCGCCGCCCTTGGCGGCGACAAAGCGATCGCCCTCGTTGACCAGGTCGGCCAGCACCTCGCCGGATTCGGCATCCCTGATCACGGAACCCACCGGCACATTGAGGATGCATTCCTTGCCCTTGCGGCCATGCATCTTCTTGCCCTGACCGGACTTGCCTTTCTCGGCCAGAAAGTGGGAACGGTACTTGAAATCCAGCAGCGAGGAGAGTCGGCTGGTGGCCTCGAGAATGACATCGCCGCCCTTGCCGCCGTCGCCGCC
>DHYT01000021.1 GCA_002415465.1 Desulfobulbaceae bacterium UBA5123 | reverse complement strand
ACGTCATCCTCGCCGGCGTCTACCTGCATTCCCGCGCCATGACCATCGCCGGCACCGTCGGCAGCCCGGCCATCCTCGCGGTGATCGGCCAGGCCACCGCGAGGATGGTGGAAGCGGAATTCCTCCAGGCCAAGACCGTCAAGGAGATGGATCGCTCCGTGGACAACTATTTCACCGTGCTGGCCGGCAAAACCGGCGCCCTGATCAGTTCCCCCTGCGAGACCGGCGCCCTGTACGCCAACGCCGACGAAAAACAGCGGCAGGCCCTGCATGACTATGGCCGAGACCTGGGACTCGCCTTCCAGGTGGTGGACGACNNCGGCAAGGCGGTGGGCAACGATTTCCAGGAAGGGAAGATGACCCTGCCGCTGCTCCATGCCCTCGACACCGCCGACGACAGCGACCGGGAAACGCTGCTGGGCCTGCTGGCGGCGAGTCCCGACCACCGGCGGATGGAACTGGCCCGCGCCCACGCCATCATCGACGCCGGCAACGGCTTTGCCCACGCCCGCGCCAAGGCGGAAAACCTGGTTACGGCCGCGTGCGCGGCGCTGGCAGTTTTCCCCGACAACGACGCAAAAAAGATGCTGCTCGGACTCGGCCAGTACGTCCTGACCCGGCAGAAGTAACCCATGCCCAAGCGCCCCGACAGCCGCCGTTCACCCCGCCGCCACCCGATGCGTTTGCGAACGCGCCTGCTCCTAGCCGCTCTCCTCTCGGCCGCCCTCGCCCTGGCCATTGCCTATGCGATGCATCGCTCGCCATCGCCCACAACCCTGTCGGCCACCGCAAAACATCCTTCGCCATCCACCCCGAGGGTTCTTCCGCCGCCGGCGTTCGTGCCGCAGCCACCGGAATCCCCGCCGCCGGCCGCGCCGGCCAAGCCGATGCCGGCCATGGTCGCCCAACCACCCGCCGCGCCGCGTGTGACGCGTCATGCCGGCAAACCTGCCGCGGTTCGGTTTGTTCTGGTGATCGACGACATGGGCTACCACCAAAAAATCGGCGAAGCGCTGCTCGACCTGCCGCTCGACATCACCTTCGCCTTCCTGCCTTTCGCGCCCCACACCGAAAGCCAGCTCGAACTGGCGCGGGCGCGCAAACGCGACATCCTTCTCCATTTGCCCATGGAGGCCGCCGACAAGAAATGGGACCCGGGGCCGGGGGCGCTTTTCACCGACATGGACCAGGCAACCATGCACCGCATCATCCTTGAGGATCTGGCCGCCATCCCCGACGCCATCGGCGTCAACAACCACATGGGCTCCCTGTTCACGGAGAACGAACCGGCCATGCGCGACTTCCTGGGCCTGCTCCAACAACGCCGCCTGTTTTTCCTGGACAGCCTCACCTCCCCGCACAGCGTGGGCTATGCCGTTGCCGGCGAGCTTGGCATGCTGGCGATGCGCCGCAACGTTTTTCTTGACAATCAACAAGATAAGGAACTAATTAAAAAACAGCTTGACTCCCTGATACTTTTGGCGGAAAAACAGGGTATTGCGATTGGCATCGCCCATCCGCACCAGGCAACCCTGGAGGCATTGCGGGACTTCGCGCGAGAACACGATAACAACGTCGCAATGGTTGGCATCAGGTCCATCGCCCGTGTCCCACAGACGGCGACACAACAACAATAGCTATGAGCGGACTCGTTGTCTTGACCACCGATTTCGGCTGGAACGATGAGTATGTCGGCGTGATGAAGGGGGTCATCGCCGGCCTGGCTCCGGCCGCGCGGATCATCGACCTGAGCCACGGCGTCGAGCCGCAGAATATCGTCCAGGCGGCTCACCTGATCGACAGCAACTGCCGCTTTTTCCCGGACCAGGCGATTCATGTCGTGGTGGTGGATCCAGGCGTGGGCGGCGACCGGCGGCTTATTCTGGTTGGGGCGCGGCGGCAACTCTTTCTGGCCCCGGACAACGGCGTTCTCTCCCTGCTGCTGGGCAACGATGACTTTTCCTTTGCCCGCGCGGTGGTCAACGACACGCTTTTTATCAAACCGGTGAGTCGAACCTTTCATGGCCGGGACATCCTGGCCCCGGTGGCCGCCCATCTCGCCGCCGGCATGGATGCCGACGGCGTCGGCCCGGAGCTTGCCCGGCATGAGCTGACGGAACTGCCCCTCCGGCCGACCCCGGCCGCAGACGCCATGGGCTTGACTGGAATGGTCGTGCAGGTGGACCGTTTCGGCAACCTGGTCACCAATATCGGCCGCGCCTTCTTGCGCGAGCATTGCGGGCCTGACCTCGGCGCTCTGCGGATCGGGTGCGGCAGGGTGGATATTCGCGGCCTGTCCGGGACCTACAGCGACCGGCCNNAACGGCTTGGTTGCGACGCAACCGGCATTGCGGTGGCGACTACGATCGGCGACCGGACCATTGACGGCATCACCGCCTGCTACTCAGAGGTAAACCCCGGTGCGCCGCTGGCGGTTTTCGGCAGCCGGGATTATCTGGAAATTGCGATAAACCAGGGAAATGCCGCAAAATTCCTTGGCGTTTCCACCGGAGAAATCGTACAATTGCGCACTTTGATAAAATTTTAGCTTTACCTTACACTAAACAGATATTAAATTAAATTCTTAATCACCGGAGGAGTTGAGTGGAAAACGAAGAATATGAACCGGTTGCAGCTCTCCTTAAAACCATGGCCCATCCCATCCGC
>DHYT01000121.1:3070-16754 GCA_002415465.1 Desulfobulbaceae bacterium UBA5123 | reverse complement strand
CCGGCATCCAGATATCGAGCAGGACGAGATCGACCCGCTCGCCGTCAAGCAGCGCCAGTCCCTGCTCCCCGCTCTCGGCGCAGACCGGCTCAAACCCCTCGTCGGCAAGAATGCCGGTGAGGGATTCGCGGATGCTCGCCTCGTCGTCGATGACCAGAATTCGTTTCGCCATGTGACTCGTTCTTTCCCACAGGGGTTCTCATCAAACGGCCGCGGCCCGCGCCGTTCGCGCACCCGACCCGCAGGGCCTGGCCGCTGGTTACAGGATATAACCTGCCCGCCCGGCTGGCAACCACTAACTGCCCGGCGCTACTCCTCGCTCTTAAGCGGCAGCTCGATGATGAAGCGGCTGCCGACCGGCTCGTTGTCCTTGACCCGCAGGTAGCCGCCATGATCCGCGACCACGGTGGTGGCGATGGCGAGCCCGAGGCCGGTGCCGGATTTCTTGGTGGAGAAATAGGGCTCGAACAGCCGCAGCTTATCCCCTTCGGCGATGCCCGGCCCGTTGTCCCGCACCTCGACGAAGACCCGCTGCCCCTCGGCGTCAAAGGCAAGGAACACCTCCACCTCGCCCCCGCCCGCCTCCGGCAGCACCGCCACCGCGTTGTCGACGAGGTTGATCAGCACCCGCTTCATCTGCTTGCGGTCAAAGGAGAATTCCGGCACCGCCGGATCGTCGATAAACCGGAAGGCGACATGCTTGTGCGCCTCCCGGTACAGCGCCAGCACCTCCTGCACCATCTCCGGCAGCCGGTTGAGGCTCTTCTGCACGCTGGGCATGCGGGCGAAGCTGGAGAATTCACTGACCAGCCGCTTCAGCTCGTCCACCTGGTTGATGATGGTCTTGGTGCAGAGATCAAACACCTCGCGCTCGCCCTCGATCCGATCGAGATACCGCTTGCGCAGCCGCTGCGCGGAAAGCTGAATCGGGGTGAGCGGGTTCTTGACCTCGTGGGCGATGCGCCGGGCCACCTCGCGCCAGGCCGCCATGCGCTGNNTTCCAGCTCGGTGAGGTTGTCGAAGACCAGCACCACGCCCAGGGGCCGGCCCTCTTCATCCTCGAGCCGGGTGAAGTTGACCCGCAGGAAAAAGGTTTCATCGCGGACCGTCAACCTGAGCGGCCGCTGCATGGAGACCTTGCCGGAGCCGGCCAGCTCGTCGAGAAAGCCATCGAGGATCGCCAGATGCTCGGGGCGGAGGATGGCATGGTAATCCCGGCCGAGCACCTGCGCATGGCTGATCCCGAGCAGCTCCTCGGCAAAGCGGTTGATGGTGGTCACCCGCCCCTTTTCATCCACGGAGATGACCCCGGCCGCGACGTTGCGGAGGATGATCTCGGTATAGCGCCGCCGCTGGTCAAGCTCCTGGTTGCCGGCCTGCAGGGCCAGATTCGCCTCCTCGATCTGATGCTTGTGCGCCAGGAGGTCGCGGGTCATGCGGTTAAAGGAGTCGACCAGGGTGCCCATCTCGTCGCCGGAGCTTTTTTCAAGCACGAAATCAAGCTCCCCTTCCGCGACCCGCCGGGTGGCGTCGGCAAGCTTGCCGATGGGCACGGTAAGACCACGGGCGACATAGAAGCCGAACCAGATCGCGGCAAAAACGATGAGCAGGGTAACGATGAGCAGCATGACCAGCAGACTGGTCTTGATCGGCGTTTTCAGCAGCATCAGCTGCCGGTACCCCTCAAGCCCGCGGGAGATCACATGCATCCGTTCGAGGCGCGCCCTGGGGATCAGCAGGGATGCGACCAGAACGCAGTGGCGGGTGACGCCGGCGGGCCCCGGCAACTCCAGGGCGGTGGCGCCACGGACCAGTTCGCCCGCGCCCACCTCATGGATCAGCATCGACTCCCCGCCCGAGCCGGCCAGCACCGATCGGAACTCCTCCACCGGCACCTCCGGCACCTCCGCCGGATCGATGCCGGCGGCAAAGGCCTCGGCCAACGCCATCCGCTGCTCGGTGACGATCTGCAGCGACGCCAGATTGTAGCTTTCCAGCAGATCCTGCAGGTGGTCGGTCAGCGGCGCGCCGTCCGCATAGCGGCCGCCTTCCCGCTCCAGCCGCCGGGCCAGATTGTTGCCCAGGGTCCCGACCCGCCCGCGCGCCCCCTGGTACACCTCCTTGCCGATATCGAGGGAGGCGAGGAGCGACTGCTCGACATTGATGTTGAACCAGTAATCCATGCTGGTCGAGACGAACTGCAGGGCGATGAAGAAGAGCAGGGCGGTGGGGATGAGCGAGAGGGAAACAAAGGAAATGACCAGCTTGGTGCGCAGGCCGGTGCCCAGAAACCGCCGCCGCCGCTCAAAGATCAGCTGCGCGAGGTTCCGCAGCACCAGGAACACCATCAGCAGCAGGAGCAGGATGTTGACGTTGATCAGAACAAAGACCAGCACGTTGCCGCTGATCGGGAAGGAAACGGCCCCGATCTGAAACACCTTGGTTTCAAGGTAGGTGAAGATCGGGATAAGCACGCAGCAGAGCAGGATGACGAACCGGATGCGCCGGCGCTTGCGGGCCCGCGCCTCGACAAGCGCCGTTTCAGCGGCGTCGTGGTCCGATACTGGTAGGGAATCCGCCATTTTTTTCCTCATCCGCGCCATGCCGCCGGCCACCCGCCGCCGTCGCCACGGCCGCCGCCGTTTCAGTACCTGAACCGCGCGGTCCGCCAGTCGGTTTCGAAATCCCAGAGATGCCAGAACGGGATAATATAATGAAAGTTCAACGGCAGGGTTTTCTTCGCAAGCCGCGCCTTGACCGCCAAGGCGTATTCACCGTCGGGCACCAGGCTGCGCAGGGGAACGACATGGAAGCCGTTCACCTCTTCCATCAGCCGCTTCGCCTCCGCGAAGGAGGCGGTGCTGACGCTCTTGCCGCTTTCACCGGGAAAGGTGAGGCGGTACACCTCCTTCAGGCTGTCGTAACTCAGGGTGTGGTCAAAGGAGAGCGACACCACCTGCCGGTCCGGCAGGAACGCGCGTTTCTGCTCAAGGGTGACGAAAAAGGTGAACGTCACCGGGATGCCGTTCCGGATTCCCTCCACCATCTCGGGGGTGAAACTGTTCATCACCGCACAGTAGAGCAACAGGTCGGTGGAGGAATTGGCGACCACGATGGACTTGATGGCGGCGTCCTTGGCATAAAGGGTGCGGGCCGCCCCCGCCAGACAGACCGCCAGCACCAGCGCCCCGCACAGCAACCGCCGGCAGACCGAGGAAGAGCGGTGCCGCGGGGCGACGGAAGGAGACGGCTTGACCGTTGGCTTACTCACTTGCGCCCCGCCCCTTCACGGCATCGTGCACCATGCGAACCAGGGTGCCGATATTGAACGGTTTTTGCAAAAAGGCGTACCCGCGTTCCGTGATAATCTCCCATTGCGACTTCTGATCGGTGTACCCGCTGGAAAGGATCACCGGCAAATCGGACCGCTTCTCCCGGAGGGCGTCGGCAAGCTGGATGCCGTTCTGCTCGCCGGGCAGCACCACGTCACTGAAGAGCAGGTCGAAGGCGCCCTCCTCGCGCGCAAAAATCGCCAGCGCCTCGTCGACGCTGGTCGCCTGCAGAACCGTGAATCCTTTCTGGACAAGGGTATCGGCGATCAACCCGCGCAACGTCTCCTCGTCCTCGACCACCAGCACCCGCCGGCCATCCCCATGCAGATCAACGGCGGGCGCCGCCGCAACCTCTTTTTCGGCCGCATCGGCGCTGCCCGGCAGGTATATCCGGAAGGATGTCCCCTCGCCCGCCTTGCTGTCGACATCGATCCATCCCTCATGCTGCTTGACGATCCCGTACACCACCGCAAGCCCGAGGCCGGTGCCCTTGCCCGCCTCCTTGGTGGTGAAAAACGGCTCGAAGATATGTTGCAACACCTCGTCGGCGATGCCGGCGCCGCTGTCGACCACCTCCAGGCAGACAAAACGGCCCGGGGTGACCTCGGGCAGCACCGCATCCCGCTCGTCGATGACCACATTCCGGGTCCGGATCCGCAGCTTGCCGCCGCTGGCCATGGCATCCCGGCCGTTGACGGCGAGATTCATGACCACCTGCTCGATATTGGCGGCGTTCCCCTTCACCGGCCACAACCCGTCGGCAAGCTCGGTGGCGACCTCAATGTCCTCGCCGATGAGGCGCTTGAGCATCTTCATGAGATTCTCAACGACATCGTTGAGGTGCAGCACGGAAAGGGTCATCGGCTGGGTGCGGCTGAAGAGCAGGAGCTGGCGCACCAGATTTCCCGCCCGCTCGGTGGTCTCCTTGATCTGGTTCAAGTAGCGGTGCTCCGCCTTCTCCGTCGACGAGGTCAGCAGGGCTAGCTCGGCCGAGCCCTGGATGATGGTCAACAGGTTGTTGAAATCATGGGCGACGCCGCCGGCCAGCACCCCCACCGCCTCCATCTTCTGCGACTGGAGCAGTTGCTGATGGAGGGTCTGATTCTGGCTGGCCATCCGCTTCAGCTCGGTGATGTCGGTAATGCTTTCCAGCAGGCAGGGCCGATCGCCGAGGGTCAGCGGGATGACGGTTTTCAACACCGACATGGGGACGTCGTCGAGCCGCCGCAGGGTGATGTCCGCCTGCTCGTAATACTCTTCCGCGTCGATGCAGCGCCGCTGCTCGCGGTCGCTCTCGCAGAAAAGCGAATGGCAGGTTTTCCCGAACAGATCGGCGGGCGAGTCCGCACCGATCATGCCGGCGGCGGCGGGGTTGGCGTAGGCGATGGTCCGCTTCTCGCGATCCACGATGAAGATGCCGATGGGCACCGAATCAAGGATCGTCCGAAGCCGCGCCTCGTTCTGGCGGACCGAATCCTGGGCGTGTTTGCGCCGCACCATCTCAAGCTGCAGCTGCTCGTTGCTCTCCGCCAGTTCCACCAGCCGCTGCCGCACCAAATCCTCGAGATGATCGCGGTGGCTGATCAGCTCATCCTCGGCCCGGCTCCGTTCCTCGACCTCCTCGCTCAACTGCTCGTTGGTGGCGAACAGCTCCGCCGTCCGCCGCTCCACCATCTCCTCGAGCTTGGCGTTGCTTTCCCGCAACTCATCCTCGGCCCGTTGCCGGGCCAGACGCATATCGAAATAGCGGTCGGCAAGGTCGTTCAAATCGCCGGCCATCTGCCGCAACTCCTGCAAATAGCCCCATGCAAACGGCTTGGGCTTCTCGCCGGACAGGATCGCATCGAACCCGGCCAGCACCTCGTTCTTGCTCTGATCGACGAAGGCGGCGATCTTCCCGGCCAGCAGCACAACAACCAGCATCAGCGCCGCGACGACGGCGAACACGCGCAACTGCTGCGATTCAAGCCATTGGGCAAGCGCGATGCGATCGACGGCATGGCCGACCCAGAGCGTCGCGGCCATGTTCTCATTGAAGAGAATCGGCTGCCAGGCGACCTGCCGCCCATGCTCCCCGCTCCAGACAACCGCCTTGTTGCCGGCCAGAAGAGCCTTCAGGCCGGCGAACTCCTCCGGGCCTGCGTCCGTCGATATCCCGCGTCCCTCGCCCTCGGTCGCGGCTTCATGACCATGGAGGGGATTGCCGCCGCCGTCGAGCCAGTAGCCCCGCGCATACTCCCGCAGAAAATCCGTCATGTTGATCCGGCAGCACAGGGAGCCGATCGACTCGCCGCTGCCCGCCGCCACCGACGTGACCAGCGAGAGGCTATAGCCGTGGGCGGCATCGTTATCCGCGGCCGGATGCATCACCTCGATGCCGCCGACCCGCACCGTCGCCGCCGGCAACGTCAACCCGCTCCTGCAGAAATCCGTGGCGGGATGCCCGGCCAAGCCGCCGGCGGCCACCACGAACGGCCCGCCCTTCGCCTTGCGGACGAGGCGGAAGCGTTCCCGCCCGCTGGCGTCGAAGAGGGTGACATCCAAGACCTCGGCGCGCCGCCCGAACCATTTATTGACAAGAGCGGCAAGCCGTTTCCCCGCCACCTGCGCATTGATGGCATGATCGCTCTGCATGCCGAGCACATCCCCGGCGCCTGGCAAGGAGGCCAGGGAGGCAATCCGTTCCTTCAGCCGCTCGACCCTGACATTCAAGGCATACTGCTCGTTCTGCAGCCGGGAAAGGCTCTCCTGCTGGGCAGCCTGCTCAAGACGCCCAAAAACGGCCGGGGCGTTGATCCCCATCAGCAAGGCGATCGGCGCAATGCCGAAGCAGCAGAGGACGAGGATAATCACAATCCGCAAACGCATAACCATCACCACGTAGCAAAGAGGGCGTCGCGCAGGCATCGCCGCGCCCCGTCAAGAAAACAAATCAAAGGTTCCGTACTATAGACGCCATCGGCCGCTTTTTCAATCCCGCCGAACCCGCCGCCGCAAACCGCGCCTCACCGCGCCAGCGGCCACCGCTCCCGCACCAGCCGCTGCGCCTCGGCCAGAAAAGGGCCAAAGGTTTCGGCATCGCGGGCGCTGATCAGCTTGGCGTCGAACTCGGCCGCCATGCGGGCCGCGTACTCCCGCCCGACCAGGTCGATCTTGTTGAAGAGGCGCAGACAGGGGATGCCGGTCAGCTCGAGCTCCCGCAGCAGGTCGTCGACAACCTGCATCTGATCGACGAAGCGGGGGTTGCCGACATCCACCACATGCACCAGCACGTCCGCCTCGTGCAACTCCTCCAGGGTCGCCTTGAAGGCCTGGAGCAGATCGGCGGGCAGATTGCGGATAAAGCCCACCGTGTCGGTAATGATCACCTCCATCTCCTCCGGGAAACGGAGCCTGCGGCTGGTGGGATCGAGGGTGGCGAAAAGTTTGTCCTCGGCGACGATCTCGCTGCTGGTGAGGGTGTTCAAGAGGGTCGATTTGCCGGCATTGGTGTACCCCACCAGCGACAGCACCGGCAGATCACGCTTCCGCCGCCGCGCCCGGCGATTATACCGCTCGCGGCTCACCTCCTTCAGCCGCTGCCCAAGCTTGGTCAACCGGTCGTTGATCCGCCGGCGATCGACCTCAAGCTTGGTCTCGCCGGGGCCGCGGCCGCCGATGCCGCCGGTCAGCCTGGAGAGGGCGTCGTCGCGCATCCCCAGCCGGGGCAGCATATACTTGAGCTGCGCCATCTCGATCTGCAGCTTGCCCTCCCGGCTCAAGGCGCGGCGGGCGAAGATATCGAGGATCAGCTGGGTCCGGTCGATGACCCGCATATCGGTGTGATCGGTGATGGAACGAATCTGCGACGGATTCAACTCCTGGTCGAAGATGAGCAGATTGGCGTTCAACCGCAGCGCGGTCAGCATCAGCTCGCCGAGTTTGCCCTTGCCCAGGATCAGGCGCGGGTTGATCTGATTGCGGCGCTGGATGACGGTATCGAGCACCACCACATCATCGGAGCGGGCCAGTTCGATCAACTCGTCCATGGACTCCTGGCCGCTCTTCCTGGAGAGGGTGGTGACGCTGACCAGAATCGCCCGGTCACGGCCCTGATCGACCTCCCGCACCGGCCGCAGCTTGGCGAATTCGGTCTCAAGGGCGGTAATCAGTTCCAGACAGGAGGGCGGCTGCAGCGCGGGAACCACCGGCGGCAGGTAATGCCACTGCTCCTCGCCGCCGGCCGGCAGGAGGTGCACCCCGTACAGCTTTTCCGGCAGGCCGTCCGGCTGCACCTTGAGCACCGCCATCAGGTCCAGACGGAGGAAGAGCAGATCCATCAGATCGTCTTCGGTGATCCCCTCGCCGNNGCGGGGATGACGATGGTCTTGTGATCGCCGACGATGACGCATTCGACGTGGCCGGCGCGGTTGATCAGCACCCCGATCTGCCGGCCGATCTCCGCCGAGGCCTCGGTGAGGCCGCGGGCCAGTTCCTGGCTGACGATCAATTCCGGGGGAACCCGCCGCGAGGCGAGGCGGTCAAGGCTGCGCCGCTGGGCGGGCTTCAGCCCTTCGATATTGCCGGTAACCTTGGTGATGGCGGCTCTCCTTGCCCCGTGGGCTACGCCTGCCGTTCCCGCAGGATACGCTTGTCGCCCACCCGGATGGTGAGCTTGATCTTGTCGAAATACTCGAGGAGGGGGATGGAGAATTTGCGGGTCAGGCCGGTCATCCCCTTGAAGCTCTGGGCGTCGAGCTCGCCGCCGGACCGGCAGAAGTCGCGAATCTGCCCGGCCAGGGCGTCGAGGGCAGAGGCATGGAAGTAGAGATCCTCGCTGATCTTGACCACGTTCTTCTCCCGCACCAGGATTGCCAGCATCTCGCGCACCTGTCCGGCGGGCGTCGAGGCAAACCGTTCGACGACCTCCTTGACGGTGGGCGGCTTGAGCCCGCTCTCGCTGTACAGCTGCTCCATCTCCTGCCGCAGGGTTTCCGCATCCGCCTTGAAGGAAACCTGATGCGCGGCCAGCCGCACCTCCGCCTCGGCCTGCACCACCCGGCCGGCCTTGACCAGATCGTTCAAGACCATCTGGAAGAGACGCTGGTCCAGTCCCTTCTGCAGCCGGAAACGCAACTCCTCCTTGGCAAGGCCGTTCTGCATCGGGTTTTCGGCGTGATAGGCGGCAAGGATCTCCTCCACCCCGGCGGTGAGCCCGGTGAAGACGGTGCTTTCCACCATCCGCTGCTTCTCGGAATCGACCACCAGGATCTTGCGGGCGGAAAGCGGCCCGCCGAGCAGCTTCTTCAGGCGGTTGCCGAACACCCCGAGCATCACCGCCAGTTCATCGAAGGTGAGCCCGTTAAAGCCGCTTTCCCGGAGATGCAGGAGGGCCACCTCATCAGGATTACCGTTCAGGAAGAGGGCGAAGGCGGTGCTGTTCTCGCTTCTGAAACGCCGCCGCTTGCGGAGCGACGCCCCGTTCAGGACCACGCCACCGCCGATGGTATGGACCGGCGAATAGCTCCTGACCACGTATCGGTCGCCCGGCCAGACCGTGACCGGCTCCTCGAGCAGCAGCTGCACGTTGGCGGTGAAGCCGGGCAGCAACTCCTCGTCGTCGAGGAGGACGACCCGCCCCATCACCTCGGCGGTGCCGAGATGCACCCGCACCCGCACCCGGTTCTGCAGCGGCTTCTTGTTGGCGGAGAGATAGATGAACTCGGCGTCCAACATGTAGGAGGGCTTCAGGCAGCCGGGGGTTGCCAGCATGTTGCCGCGGGCGATCAGCTCCTTGTCGATCCCCTGCACGTTGATGGCGGTGCGATGGCCGGCCTCGACCTCGTTGACATCGCTGCCGTGCACCTGGATGCCGCGAATCTTGCCAGGCAGCTCCTGCGGATAGACCATCACATCGTCACCCACCGCGATGCGGCCGGAGACCGAGGTGCCGGTGACCACCGCCCCGAACCCCTTCATGGTGAAGATGCGATCCACCGGCAGGCGAAACGGGCCGTGCGCCTCGGCAAGCTCGCTTGCCGCCACCAACCGGTCGAGTTCGTTGCGCACCGCCTCGATCCCTTCGCCGGTGGTCGCGGATACCGCGTACATCGGGCCGTTTTCAAGAAAACTGCCGGCAAGGTACTGCCGGATGTCATCCTGCACCAGGGCAAGCCACTCGGCATCCACCATGTCCTTCTTGGTGACGACCACCAGCCCCTGCCGCACACCGAGGAGCTTACAGATCTCGAAATGCTCGCGGGTCTGGGGCATCACCCCTTCGTCGGCGGCGATGACAAAGGCGACCAGATCAATGCCGGTGGCGCCCGCCACCATGTTCTTGACGAACCGCTCGTGGCCCGGCACGTCGATAATCCCCAGGCGGCGGCCGCAGGGGAGGTCGAGATGGGCGAACCCCAGTTCGATGGTGATCCCCCGCGCCTTCTCCTCTTTCAAACGGTCGGTGTCGATGCCGGTGAGGGCGCGGATCAGGCTTGTCTTGCCATGGTCGACATGGCCGGCGGTGCCCAGGACGACTTCACGCATGCGAAATCACCACCAGCCGCCGGTCAAGAATGGATTGGAGGCCTTTTCCTCGCCGATGGTCGACTGCGCGCCGCCATAGCCATGGCCGGGCCAGACCACCGTCTCGGGCGGCAGGGTGAGGAGCTGTTCCTTGATCGAGGTCAGGAGTTGCCGGGAATCACCGCCCGGAAAATCGGTGCGGCCGACGCCGCCGACAAAGAGGGTGTCGCCGGCAAAGAGGTTGGCCTGCCCGTCGTACAGGCAGATGCCGCCGGGGGTGTGGCCGGGGGTATGGAGAACCTTGACGGCGACGGAGCCGATGGCGAGGACATCGCCGTGGCGGACCGTGCGGTCGGCCGGGGGAGAGAACGGCAGGCCGAGCATGGAGAAATACTCAACGACCTGGGGATCGGCGAAAAAGGCCTCGTCATCGGCATGCATGACGATCTGTGCGCCCGTGGCCTGCTTGATCCGCAGATTGCCGCAGACATGATCGGGATGGCCGTGGGTGGCGACGATGTATTCCAGGGTCACCCCCTCCTTTTCACAGAGGGCCAGGATCTTCTCTTCATCGCCGCCGGGGTCGATGAGCAACCCCTTCTTGCTCTCCGGGCAAGCCACCAGATAACAACAAACCCCCATCATGCCGACCGTGATCTGTCTGAGAATCATGCCTTTCCTCTTCGCTCGGATTGAAATCGGCCGCGCCTTTTTCGCGGCGCGGCCGCGGGCATCAACAATCGCAGGTGTCCGGGTTGCAGACCCCGCCGCAACCGCAACTGGAAGCCATGGTGAGAGCGGGCTTCGCCGCCATCGCCTTCTCGACCCGGTTCACCAGCTCGGTAAAGGCGACCACCGCCGGGCTTTCGGTGTGGGAGGCGAGATACGGCTGTCCGTCGTCTCCGCCCATCACCACCTTGGGGTCCATGGGGATCTTGCCGAGGAAGGTGACGCCGAAATCCTTGGCGGTCTTCTCGCCGCCGCCGCTCTTGAAAATCTCGACGGTTTTGCTGCAGTGGGGGCAGACCAGGCCGCTCATGTTCTCGACCAGACCGACCACCTTCATCTTGACGTGATTACAGAAATTCAACGACTTACGAACATCGGCAAGCGCGATCTCCTGGGGCGTGGTCACCACCAGGGCATAGGCGTCCTTGATCGTCGAGGAGACGGTGAGCGGCTCGTCGCCGGTGCCGGGAGGGGCGTCGATGACCAGATAGTCGAGCTCGCCCCAGTCCATGTCGGCGATGAACTGGCGGATCGCCTGGATCTTCAGCGGCCCCCGCCAGATGATGGGATCATCCCGGTTCTCCATCATGTATTCAAGGGAGATCACCTTGAGGTTGTCGCTGTACTGCATGGGCGGCAGGAGGTCGTTCTTGCTCTGGCGGTCCGGAATCCTGTCGGTGAGATTCAGCATCCGGCAGATGTCCGGGCCGTGCAGGTCGACATCCATCAGCCCCACCTTGTAGCCGCGATTGGCAAGTCCCAAGGCGAGGTTGGTGGAAACGGTGCTCTTGCCCACCCCGCCCTTGCCGCTCATCACCAGGATCTTGTTCTTGATCTTGCCGAGCGATGTCTCGATGGCCACGTTCTGCCGGGCAATGGTCGCATCCGCGGAGCCGCAGGAGGAGCCTTCCTTTTTACTGCCGCAGGAACCGCTGCTGCACTTTCCCATATCCGTAATCCTCCAACACTAAAGAGCATGAAAGGCGCCGGCCGTTGGCCGCGACGGGGCAACGGCCCTGACACCTTACTATTTCATCAAAACCTGAAATTATAATGTACGCGCGGCGGTTTGCAAGGTAAAACCGTGCGTTGCACCGCGCCGCGGCCTCAAATCAGCGACGGCCGCAACTTGGCCCCGAAGGCGCCGTCGAGCATCTCGTTCCAGATCACCACCTTGTCCTTGCACTTCTCAAGCACTGCGGCGGCATCGCCCTCGATGACGACCGATTTCATCACATCGCCCTGCTTGATGCTGTTGACCACCGTCTGGTCCTCGGCGCCGATCACCTCGCCGAAGACGGCATGCTTGCCATCCAGCCAGGCGGTGGGAACGTGGGTGATGAAGAACTGGCTGCCGTTGGTGCCCGGTCCGGCATTGGCCATGGAAAGCACGCCGGGTTTGTCGTGCCGCAGTTCAGCCACGAACTCATCGGCGAAACGGTAGCCCGGCTCGCCGGTGCCGGTGCCCAGCGGGCAACCGCCCTGGATCATGAAATCGGGGATCACCCGGTGGAACTTGATCCCATCATAAAAACCGCGCCCGGCAAGGTTTACGAAGCTGGCCACCGTATAGGGAACCTGATCCGCAAAGAGACGGAGACGGATAACGCCTTTGTTGGTTTCAATCTTCGCAATCAATTCATTGCCCATGACAACACTCCTTCATATCATTAATTTGTAAAAAAATCCCCGCAACCGGCTCCCGCCCTTCCGTAAGACCGCTACTTATAGCCGCCCAAGGCCGGTTGTTCAAGAAAAAGAAACACGGCGGGCGGCAACCATGCGCCAACCCCGCAAGACAAAAGGTTTTTTACCGGCAACGGCTAGAGGAAGGAAGCAACCGCGACCACCAGGCCGGAAATGACCGGGATCGCGAGATTGCGGAGAACCCTGTCCTGGAGGGGATAATTGAAATCGTACATCCAGAATCCGTAGCAGGACGCCCCAAAGGTCAGGAAAGGCAGCGACGCCACCAGCGGGCCAAGCTGCGCCCAAAGATTGATGCCGTTGACGAACCAGAGGATGACGGCGTCGCAGGAGATGCAGACCAGAACCAGCTGACTCAACTCGAAGGTGATCCGGCTGAGCAGGTACAACGGCCCATACCAACGCAGCGTCCCGCACAGATAGGAGATCAGCAGGAGGGTGCAGACAACGATCAGGGCGGAGCCGAGCAGCGAGCCCCGACCTTCGGCGACAAGTCGGAACAACCCGGCATGAAAGGCGTCGAGATCCACCCCCCAGGCAAATCGCGCCCCCAACCACACCAGCGCAAATATGGCAAAATCCTTAAGCATTGGCAGCTGCCCCGCTGTGGGAAGAAATGGTCATTACTCCTCAACGAAACCGATGGCCGAATCCAGCTCATGCAGAAAGGCAAAGCCCTGCCCCTTCTCCTTGAGCCGGGCCGCATGCACCACCGCCGCCATCACTTTTTCGGACTCATCCTGCTTGGTGACGATATAGATGATCTCCTTCTCGGGGCGAATGAGAAGCCCCCGCAGGCCCAACCGCTCCCGCACCCCGGTGCCGCGGCCAAACGATATGGTGGCGCCCTGCGCGCCGGCCGCCATGGCCGCCTCCACAACCTTATCCGCCTTGCCCCGCTGCACGATGCAGGTGATCAACTTCGGGTTGCTGTTCATGTGCATTTCTCCTTAAAAATCTCCAATCCCGCCTCAAAACGCGCCCCTTTTGCCCCCGGTCCGGCGCCTCCCTCTTTTCATGTTCATTACAACAGTAAACGAAGGATTGTCAAGGCGTTACAGGCTAGTCATCCCCTGCGGAAACCGAACGGCGGCCGTTTTTGATCTTGCCGCGCACCTTTTTGGCGTCGAGCCGCCGCTTGCGGGCGCCCAAACCCGGCTTGGTGGGACGCCGCCGCTTCGGCGCCGTGGCAGCCCGCGCCAGAAGATCAAGGAGACGGGCGACGGCGTCGCGACGATTCTGCTCCTGCGAGCGAAACCGCCTCGCCTCGATGATCAGCACCCCGTCGAGGGTCAAACGATTTCCGGCCAGTCGCAGCAGGCGTTGCCGCACCGCTTCGGGAAGCGAGGGGGAACCGGCGACATCGAAACGGAGCTGCACCGCCGTGGCCGTCTTGTTGACGTGCTGGCCGC